>CAKUEZ010000001.1 GCA_934646965.1 uncultured Collinsella sp.
CGGGTGAGCATCTCGGGCGCGGCATATGCCGGCGTGGCATAGCGCCAAATGTCGGCGCGCTGCGTGAGCGTGTCGCTGCCCAGGGCCGGAACCGAGGAGCCCATGTCGACCAGGCACGGCTTAAACGCCAACGCCTGCACCTGCTCCTCGATGCCAAATTCGTTGGTGCGAAACATGATGTTCGCGGGGGACAGGTCGCGGTGCACGAGCGGCGTCTCGAGATTTTGAGTCGACAGCAAGGTCCCCAGCACGGCGCAGCCTATCGAGGCGGTGGCGGTGCAGGTTACGCCCTCGCCGTCGTGCGGCAACATGCTGGTCGCTTTGTCGAGCGACGTACCCTCGACCCACTCCATAAGGATGAGCGGCTCGCCTTGGCACGTACCATAGCCGTAGACATGGGGAAATCCGCGCAAGTGCGACACACGGCAGAGGTTACGGTATTCCTCAAAAAGCGCGGCAGTGTTTGCTAGGTGCATGGCGGATTCGTCTGCCGTGCGCGACGGGGTGCTGGTGCCCAGTGCGCGCACGAGGGCGTTGTCCGAGAGCACCTTGACGGCAAAGCGTTCGGCAGAGGTGTTGTGCGCCATGAGCACGAGACCCGTGTTGCCGTGCGAGGAGCGGTCTGCCGTGACCATGAGCGTCATAAAGCGGCGCTTAGCGAGTTCCTCGTCGGCGGGGTTGACGGGGGCGGCGGTATCGAACGATTCGAGCTGAAAGAGAGCTGTCGGGGAATCGGGCTGCGGAGTGGTGTCTGCCATGGTGACCTTATCTTGTGGTGTTGCGTCCACGGACGCAACACTTCTTGCCAAATACACGTTGTGCCCGGTTCGCCACATACGGCGCCGGGCACAACATTAAATTGCGAGTTTCATAACCAAAAAACGGGTCGTGGCACCCAGGCAAATAGTGTCGCTGTGCCACAGGGGGACGGGCGGGTACTCGACGCCGGGCCTGCGCGTATGGCGCGGCGGCTCGACGACGTGCTGGGACATGTCGGCGCCCGAGATGAGCACGGTGCCGTTGGTGGAGCCCAAGCCCTGCACGTACCAGTAGCCGTCCTTGGCAAAGACGCGCGCGTGGCGGCGCGACACATCGCGGTCGACATCGGTGATGGCGCCGGTGCCCGTGGCGAGCGAACCGATCACGGTACCGCCCTCGCCCTCATTGAGCGGGTACAGCGGAGGCTTGGCGGCGTTACCCACAATGCGGATGAGGCCCAGGCGCTCGGCATGCTTGACCTCGGGTTCGACGGCTGCGGTAAAGCCTTCGCCCACGCTGAGCTCGGTAGTGGAGAAGTGCCCGCCCATCTTGTCGGCGATGAGCGTCTCGGTCACCTGCACGGCGGCTTGCGGGTCGCACAGGCAGCCGCACGCCACGAACAGCGTGACAAGCGGCAGGGCGCAGTCGGCGGCCGTGGCGCCGGGTGCGGCGATGCGGTCGCAGGCGTTGCGGTAGATGCGGTCGTCGAGCCCATAGGTGCTCAGCGACTCGCGCATGGCGTCGGCAGCCTCGCCGCTGTAGTGCTCCGCCACCATGGCACGAGCCATCTCATTGCCACCAAGGTTGGAGATCAGGCGAGCGGTGATGTTTTGGGCCGTCTGGGTGATATCGGCAAACAGCTCGGGGCGCGGACGCTCGACGGGAGCGTGAACAACCTCGCGCGATAGGAACGTTCGCTCGTCCACGCGGTCGCGCGGTGCTTTGCCGCCGGCCATAGGGGTGGAGCGCAGCAGCATCCAGGCGGTATCGCGATTGGTGATCCCGCCGAACTTGCGCAGATCGTCGAACATGACGGAGCGCGGTGTCTCTCGATCCATTGGTCCCCTCCTTGCGGTTGCGGCACGCGGGTTGCGTTTTGCGTGCAATTTGACGTTCCGACCTACTATATCCGATTGGGCGGAATAAAACATGCACGTCAACGCCGTCTTTACATTGCTATAAACGGGCTTGGGTGCAGGCGCTAGATAATCGCGTCGAATTTGGGCATAACGCGCCAGTCGCCGGCGTCGTCGAGCACGCCCCATTTGCCGCTATCGTTGTCCTGCACAGGCAAAAAGACGTCGGACGAGGTATAGAAGATATCGCCCATGGCGCGGAACTTGGGCTCGACTTGCCAAGCGCCGCTCACCGTCGAGCAGCCCCATAGGCCGGTCGCCTGGTCCTTGACGGGAGCCCAGCCGTTGGCGAACTCACGCGCCTCGGCAAAGGTGGCAGAGAACGCGCGCGTGCCGTCGGGCAGAATATAGCCCCACGAGCCGTCGTCGAACTGTACCGCGGCGCGGTTGCTGGCAAAGCGGCGGGCTGCCTTAAACTGCGGCTCGATCTTCCACTGGCCGTAGCCGTTGATGTAGCCCCAGGTGGTGCCGTCCTGCGTTGCGGGCCCCAGGCCGTTTGCCGAATCCCAGCCGCCCAGGCCCCTAAAGGTCGGCGGCACGTCGTTGCGCTTGCCGGTCTTGATGTAGATGTAGCCCCAGCTGTCCTCTTCGTTGCTCGAGCGGAAGGGGACAAAGTTGCCCAGCACCATATCGCCCATGGCGTAGTACTTGGCATCGACGATCCATTTGCCCTGGCGGTTGAGCACGCCCCAAAAACTGGTCTGCGCGTCTTGGGCGACGGCGCCGTAGTCGTTGAAGGGCCGGGTGTCCGAGAACTGCGGCTCGATGGCCCAGTTTCCGTCTTGGTCGATGTAGCCCCACATGCCGCTCGGGGAATCGAGCGCGGCGGCAAGGCCGGCCCCGTAGAGGCACATGTCGCTGTAGGTCGGTTTGACCTTCCAGGCGCCGGTGTCGTCGATCAAGCCCCACTTGTCACCGCTTTGGGCGGCATAGCGCATCTCCACGCTTATGCTTTTGGATGACGAAACGTCGTCCGAGGAATCGGAGTCGCTGTTCTTTTTGCTTTTGGACGAGCTGTCCTCGCTTTTGGCGTCTGTCGCAGCTGCGGTGTCGCTTCCGGTGTCCGAGTTGTGCGTCAGCAGGAAGGCGCCGCCGCCGGCAAGTGCGGTAAGGGCGAGTCCGCCCGCTGCCAAAAAGGCGCGACGCGAGACGGATGCGGCCGCCTTAGTTGCCGCGACTGCCGCAGGTGCCGCGGGCGCTGCCGAGGAAAAGCCGGCAGAGGCGGTGGAGGCGGAAGGGCCTGCCGCGGCGCCGCCGAAGATCGCATTTTGCGCGACGGGCGCAGCGGTATCGGCCGCTGAGGACACGGGCACACGCATGCTCGGCGCCGTGGCCGTCGCCGGTGCGGCAGGCATGGACGCGGCGGCCGACACAGCGGCATCGGCGCCATAGGCCGCCCGGGGTGCCTCGAGCACGACCGGTACGGGCAGGTAAGACGCGCGGTCCTGATGCCCGTTGTCGACCGGAGCGCCTTCGGCAGCAGCATCGGGTACGGCTGCAAACGGGTCGACCGGAGCGGCGACATTGTCGTTGTCCAGCGGAAACATGACCGGCTGCGCCGTGTCGAACGTGGCCGGCACGGGCTCATCGATACTTGTTCCAGGGCCAATGTAGGTGGTCTGGGCGTCCATGGCCCTGATGCCCCAGACCGGCTCAGGCGTGGGCCAGTCGCCCAGCTCGCTCGATTGCCAGCGGCGCAGCAGGTCGAGCATCTGCTCGACGGAGGGACGCTGCTCCTGGTCGACGGCGAGTCCCGCCACGATGATGCTAATGAGCGCCTCATCGGCTGCCGTGCGGGCCTGCGGCACCTCAAAGGCCGTTTCGGTTTTGACACGGTAGGGCGATGCGGTCCCCAGCGCCTGCAGGTTAAACGGGGTATGGCCACAATACAGCTCGTAGAGCACGCTCGAGAGCGCATAGATGTCGACGGTGGGACTCAGACGCCTGGCCTCGATGCCCGCGATATCGTGGGTGAGCATCTCGGGCGGCGCGTACTCGGGCGTGCCGCCGCGCCAGACGTCGGCGCGCACGGTAAACGTGGGGTCGATGGGGTTGAGCGCCGTAGAACTGCCAAAGTCGATGAGGCGGATGTCGAAGTCGAGCGTGGCGAGCTGGTCTTGGAGCGAGCGCTCGCTCGTGGCGACCATGATGTTGCGCGGCGAGATATCGCGGTGGGCAACGCCGGTGTCCAGGTGCCGTACGTTATTGAGGATGGAGAGCACGGCCACGCCGATGGCCGCTACCGCATCGCCGCGCACGCCGCCGTCCTCGTGGGGGAGCTGCGGGGTGATGTGCTTGAGCGTGGAGCCCTCGACCCATTCCATGACGATGAGCGGCTCGCCGTTGCTGGTGCCGTAGCCGTATACGCGTGGAAAACCCTTAAGGTGCGAGACGGTGAGCTGGTTGCGATATTCCTCGAACAGCACGGCGCGCATGCCGGCGGCGACGCGCTCGTCCGTGGTGTCGCTCACGTGCAGGCGTTTGATGGCAAAGATCTCGCCGGCGGTGTTGGTGGCGCGCTGGACTACACCCGTGCCGCCCTGACCGGCCTCGCTTTGGACGAGGAACATCGAGAAGCGGCGGCGAGACTCGTCGCGCTTGGCGGGATCAAAGGCAACCGCGGGCTCAAACGTATCGAGTACGATGAGCTCCTGCTGTCCTTGATTGTCCATCTTCGCCCCCTTGGGTATCAGTCGTGATGTTGCGCGGACGGTGACGGTGCGACTGCCGTCCGCTTCCGCGCGCAATGTTCAATAGTATGGCTAGTTTCTCTCATTCGCGGTTGCGGCACTGTTGAAAAACACCGTTTTGCGTGCAGACGTCGTGCCGCTGTGCGATGATGGGCGCGTTTGAGAGGGGCCCGCCGCGCCCCCAAACCTAGACGAGAAAGGACCCACCATGGGTTTTCTTGACGAAATGCAGGCATCGCTCGACCGTACGGCTTCGGATGCCAACCGTGCCCTGCAGGTTAACAGGATCAAGAGCCAGATGAATGACGCCCTTAAGCGCCGCCAGCAGCTTGCCGGCCAGCTGGGCGCGAGCCTGTACGAGGCGACCAAGGACAACACCGAGCTGCGCCAGGGCCGCGAGGAACTCTACGACGGCATCGCCGCGATCGATAACGAGCGCGCCCAGCTTCAGGCCCAGATCGACGAACTCGAGCGCCAGGCGCAGGCCGCTGCCTATGCCACGGCGTTTGTCGATTGCCCGTTTTGCCATAACCGTCTGCAGCAGTCGTCTATGTTCTGCTCGGGTTGCGGTAAATCCATGGCCGAGATTCAGGCCGAGCTGGCACGCCAGGCGCAGGCCGCTCCCGTGCCGGTCGAGGCGCAGACTGCCCCTGCCGACGGCGCCGCGACGTGCCCCTCGTGCGGTGCGCCCATTCAGGCGGGCCACGCCTTCTGCATGAACTGCGGCCACAAGCTGGCATAATCGCCAGCGTTCGACGGCAGTTCAAACAGCGGGGACGAAACCTCAAAAAACATTTTGAAAGTTGCGCAACAACTTTTGAGCGATAGCGGTGAATATGGTCGTGCGGACCTCAAAGGTCTGCACGACCTGTTGTTTAACCCCAAGGAGGTACCCGATATGTTCTGTCCCGGTTGTGGCGCCAAGATCGACGACGGCGCTCGTTTCTGCCCTGTTTGCGGCCAACAGATCCAGGCGGCGACCGCTGCCCCTGCGCACGCGGCCGCTCCGGCTCAGCCTCAGCATGCGTCTCAGCCCGCGCCCGCGCCCGCGCCTGCCGCCCAGCCCCAGCCCGCGCCGGCCTTTGCCGCGGCGCCCGCCATGCATGCGGCGGCTCCTTCCTCTGCCGTGCACCCGGCCCTGTCCATTGCTCGCATCATTCCCTGCGCGCTTGCGGTGATCGCCATCGTGCTGTCGTTTATGCCGTGGTTTAGCATCTCGCCCACGGTGGTGCAGGCTTCGAGCTATGCGAGCCAGGGCGCCAATTTCTTGAGCCAGCTTGCCGGCCAGAGCACCGACTATTCGTCGAGCCTGGGCTTTGACGAGAGTTACAACGTATGGAGCCTGGGCAAGGCCGGCGAGATCGCCGTCACCTACCAGAGCATGCGCGACTCGGCTTCCGACCTTGCCAGCTCGCTGAGCAGCTCCTACTACGGCGACGACTATTCCGATTCGGGCCGTGGCCATGTCGTGAGCATCACCAACCCCAACTACGGCGAGGTTTCCTCCGGTGGTATCGCCTTTATCTCGATGGCCGTCACCGCTTTTTGGGCCCTCGGCATGCTTGCCTCGATCGCCGGCATCGTGCTCTACCTCACCCAGGGCCTCAAGGTCGTGCTGCCCGCCGGCTGCGGCCTTATGACGCTTTCTGTCTTGGCCTTTGAGCTGCTCTACGCCAGCTCCATGAGCGCAATCGGCTCTGCGACCAGCACCCCCGTCTTTATGGCGCTGTTCGCCATCGCCGGCGCCGTGCTTACCTTTGTGCTGCGCGAGCAGGCTGCCCCGGTGGCCCGCTAGGGGACCGGCAAAAGGGTTCGGCGTGCAAGGCAACTCGATACCGCAACCCGGCGCGGCCGTGGACATCGTCCCCGGCCGCTTTTTTATCGACGGTTGCCCGCGTCAAGCAGGCAAAACAAAAAAAGTTTTGCCTTTTGGCAATGTTGCGCAACAACATTTGAGTTTTTGCCTTCATGGTAGTGGTAGCAAAGAAAGGTAGGTGCTTAACAAGATGGATCAGACGACCGAGAACAAGAACATCGCGACGGCTCCGATCGACGCGAAGGTTCGGATGATCGCCAGGCTGGCCGGCGTCGACGGCCTCAAGCTCGTCACGAGCGCGCCGGGCGGCTCGCAGGTCTTTGTCGGTTCCTGCACGGCAGACGGCCTGCGCGGCACCTCGTGTTCGTTCAAGCTCATCCGTGGCGATATCGTCCACCTGCGTCGCCAGGAGGATTTCTTCCGCCGCGTTTTGGACGTGCAGGCCGATGCCGGCGGCACCCTTACGCCGTCCTCGCACGGTCTGGCCCGCGTGCTCTTCCACGAGCTCGTCGCCCTTCCCGGCGACGATACCGTCCTTGCCGTGGTGACCGTCATGGTTCCGGGCGTGTCGTTTGCCGACGTGGTGCGCACCTGCGCCACGGGCGTTCGCAGCCTCTCGTTTGCCCAGACGCTGCTGCTGGTGTCCTCGTGCTTTGGCGCGCTGGCGCGGGCCCAGGAGGCGTTTGACGGAGCGTTTGTCCACCAGGACCTTAAACCCTCCAATATCGTGTTCGAGAGCGACCCGTTCGATCTGGCGGCCGACCTTTTGGGCGAGATTCCCCAGGCCGCCCTTATCGACCTGGACTATTCGTTTTTGGACGAGGAGGGCGCCTACTGGGCCAGCCCGCACGGGACGCCGGGGTACCTTGCGCCCGAGTTGCTGATGGGCGAGGGCGAGGCCCGTCGCGCCCAGCCCGCCTCCGACGTGTTCTCGCTCGGCGTCCTTGCCCACGAGGCGCTCTGCGGCAGCCTGCCATATTTGGCGGGCGCTCCCGAGGCCGGTGCATGCGGCAACGCCTGGAAGGGCTTTTTCGAGGCCTGCCGGAGCGCGGGGGCGAGCGCCATCGCGGTGGACGAGGAGCTTCCCGACGACGTCCGCAGCGCCATCCTGGCCTGCCTGGCGGAAGACCCGGCTGCCCGGCCTTTGGCATCGCAGGCGGCCGTCGCGTTTGACGATCTTGCCCGTCGCCATGTGCGGCTTAAGGGCGATTTTGTCGGGGATCGGCACGTGATGGATGTGGTGACACCGGTCACGCTGCTGTAGGGGCCGCCGACCGGCGGCAACGTTGAGTTACTGGACTGTTCCCAAGGTGTTGTGCAACAGTAGGGGAACACGGCGACCTCTAGAGTTGAGGTTTCCGGGGGAGTTAGGGAAGGGGCCTCATGGCGAGTTCCTCTCAGGTTTGCGATTGTGTTCACGAGCACGGCTGGGACAGTGCGTTCTATCGCTTTGCCGAGACCATCAGGGACCTGACGTGCGGCGGCTGCAACCACAAGCACATCTACGCGCTCGTGGGCACCCGCGGCAGGTACATCAACCACACAAACCCCATTGTGCGCAAGCGCACCGCGGCGGCTCTTTCGCGCCTTATGCACTCGAGCCGCTATGCGGCCGACATGCGCAAGGGCTACGCCGACGACAGCTCGGTGTTCTCGCGAGCGGCGGCTTCGCTTATCGACATGCTGCGCAATGCGACCGACCTGGACGATGCGGGGCTGTTCGATTTTGTGCTCCACACGTCGTGGCCCGAGCTGCTGCGCGGCTTGGAGAGCGAGCGTCGTGCCGGTCGCGAGATCGATCCGCTGCGTATGGCGTGCGAATCGCGCGAGGTCGTGCGCTGGGGCGAGCAGCAGACCGCTTGCGGACGCGCCCCGCTCGCTGAGCTCTTGGCGGCGTGCTTTCGCACCATGGCTTTTGGCTGCCTGGACGATCGCTTTGCCCGCACGCTGTGCTCCCGTACGCCCCAGGAACTCCAGGAGCCGCCCGATACGGGCGACGGGCGGGCGCAGGACGGCGCCTGCCTGGTTCGCGTGGCCGACGGTGACGGCCCTTGCGTCTTGGGCATGTGGTGCGTGGACGCGGATCGGCCTTTCTCGATCGGTCGGTTTAGCAGCTGCGATGCGATCGAGGCCGACCCGGTGGTCTCGCGTCTGCACTGTCGTGTGTTCATGCTCGACGGCACCTGGTTTTTAGAGGATGGCGGAAGCACCCACGGCACACGCGTCCTGCGCGATGCGGGCGGAGGCCCCGCCTGCGTCTTCGATAGCGGGGAGGGCGACGGGCCGCGGACGTTCCCGCTGGAGTTTGGCGACCGCATTGTACTCGCCGGCCGGAGTACCTATTGGTTTTGCGCGCGCGACGCGCATGTTCTGACGATTGGTTAGCGAAATGGAAAAACGAGTTATTCAACAGCGTGACGGTTCTATGGCGCTCGGTTATGTCGTCGCCGATCAGCGTCAGCTCGACAAGCGCCTCTACGAGGCCGTGACTTCCGGCAGCGTGGGCTGCCTGCTGCCCGGCGCACTTATGCGCTATCCCGACGGCGTGCTCGAGATGCGCTATCGCATTGCCGGCGAGACGCTGGAGCAGCGCCTGGCGCGTCCCTTCGACGGCGCCGAGACCTGTGAGCTGCTCGAGAGCATCTCCAACACGTTCGATACCCTGGTCGCCTCGCAGCTGCCGCTCATGAACCTGCGCTTTGCGGTCGACGAGGTGTTTATGGACGCCTCGGGCACGGGCTGCCGCTTTGTGTTTTTGCCGATGGTGGGCCTCACGCCCAACCTGGATGCCGTTCGCGTGTTCTTTGAGCAGGTCGCCGCATCGGTCAAGCCTTCCGACGATATCGCCGAGAACGCCATGTCGTCGTTTACCGCATTCTTTAAGAAGTCCGGCCCCTTCGATATCCTGGGCTTCTCCCGTCACCTTAAGCAGGTGAGCGCGAGTGCCATGCTCATGGACGCCGGCACGACGGTGCTCGACGGCGGCGACGACCACGGCACCACGGTGCTCGATGACGGCGAGGACCTGGGCGGCGTTGCACCCGGCCCCATTCTGGGAACGGTGGTCCTTTCCGATCTGGAGGACGAGCCGATCTCTTCTACCGAGCCCGCGCCCGCGCCACAGCCGGCACCCGCGCCTGCTCCGCAACCCGAGCCGCAGCCGGCTCCCGCACCCGAGCCCGAGCCGGAACCGGAGCCTGAGCCGGAACCGGAGCCCGCGCCCGAATCCGAGCCCGCGCCCGAACCCGAGCCGGAGCCCCAGCCCGAGCCCGCGCCCGAGGACGAGGACGATCTGGCCGACGCCCCCATCATCCAATCCCGCCAGGACCGTACCGGCGTGCTCAACCCCATCGACTTTAAGGTGGCCGAAGGCTACGAGTCGCTGTTCTCCAAGGACACGGTCGAGCGCCACGGCGCTCATGCGCACGCCGCCAAGCCCGAGCCCAAACCCGAGCCCAAGCCTGAGCCCAAGCCTGAGCCCAAGCCTGAACCCAAGCCCGAGCCGGCGCCTAAGCCCGCTCCCAAGCCCGAGCCGGCTCCTGCGCCCGCAGCCCCCGAGCGTCACCTGCGCTTTTTCCTCACGCGCATCGCTACCGGTGAGCGCTTCGAGGTCCGCGGCCGTCGCTTTGTGGTGGGCAAGTCCAAGCACAGCTCGTTTATGGTCAAGGGCTCCACGACGGTTTCGCGTAGCCATGCGATTTTCGTCACCGGTCCCGACACCTGCACGATCGAGGACGACAACTCGCGCAACGGTACCTTCGTCAACAACGAGCGCATCGACCCGGGCTTCCCGGTCGAACTCGTCGACGGCGACACCGTGCGCATGAGCGATGAGAACTTTGCATTCGAGGTCCAGCCCGCCTAAGGGCATGCGACCCACGTCTAGATATTCGAGAAAGGAGCGCAGATGCTATTTGAAGGGGCCGGTTATTCCAACGTCGGCCGTACGCGCGAATCCAACCAGGACAGCTACCTGATCAAGGTCGCCTCCACTCCCGTGGGCGATGTGGCGCTGGTCGCCGTCGCCGACGGCATGGGCGGTCTTGAGTGCGGCGAGCTCGCCTCGGCTGCCGTGATCAGCATGCTCTCGGACTGGTTCGACAACAAGCTGCCCGTGGCCCTGGAGGCCATGGAAAGCTCCGTCGGCGGCTTTGAGAGCTTCGTCGACGGCCAGTGGGGTGGCCTGATCCAGGACATGAACATGGCGCTGATCCGCTACGGCATGGCCGAGCACATGAACCTGGGCACCACGCTCACCGCCATGCTCGCCATCGGCGGCCGCTATTCCATCGTGCACGTGGGCGATACGCGCGCCTACGAGCTCACCGAGTCGGTGACCAATCAGCTCACCGTCGACCAGACCTTTGTGCGCCGCGAGGTCGAGGCCGGCCGTATCACGCCCGAGGAGGCCCTGACGCACCCGCGCCGCAACGTGCTGCTGCAGTGCCTGGGCTCCACCAAGGAGGTCGTGCCCGACCTGATTCACGGCAACCTCGATCGCGATGCCATCTACCTGCTGTGCTCCGATGGCTTCCGCCACGTGCTCACCGACACCGAGCTTCGTCGTCGCCTAGGGCCCGACGCTCTGGACGCCAACGCCTGGGACGCCGAGCATCGCCGCGGCGCCTATGCCGTGTGCACCGCCGCCGACCTGGACCGCGAGGAGCAGGAGGGCTTTGAGCCCGGGTGTGTCACCCAGCGCATCGCCGATACCGCCAAGCTCGTCATGGATCGCAAAGAGGCCGATAACGTTACCGCGCTGGTGCTGCGCGTCCAGCCTCAGGGAGGTCGATAGCCCATGCCGTCTACCAGAAGCAGGCGAGAAGTCGACGCGCGCCGTAAGCGCGTGGGCGACGTCATCAAGGGCCGTTACAAGATTCTGTCGGTGATCGGCAAGGGCGGCATGAGCCGTGTCTACCTGGCCGCCGACCTGCAGCTCACCAACAAGCAGTGGGCCGTCAAAGAGGTCGACCGCAACGCGACCGACCCCACCGGCCGCCCCATTGAGCAGTCGCTGGCCAGCGAGGCCGAGCTGCTCTCCAAGCTCGACCATCCCAATATCGTCGACATCGTCGATATCGAGAAGACCGAGGACTTCATCTACGTCATCATGGACCACGTCGAGGGTACGTCCCTGGCCGACGTGGTGCGCCGCGAGGGCCCGCAGTCCGAGGAAGACGTGCAAAAGTGGATGCTGCAGGTGTGCGACGCCCTGGGCTACCTGCACCGTCAGGACCCGCCCATCGTCTACCGCGACATGAAGCCCTCCAACATCATGCTGCACCCCGATGGCTACATTAAGCTGATCGACCTGGGCGTTGCGCGCGAGTACAAGGACGAGGCCCGCAAGGACACCATCGCCTTTGGTACCACGGGCTACGCCGCGCCCGAGCAGTACGGCAAGGCCCAGACCGACGCCCGTACCGATATCTACGGCATCGGTGCCACCATGTGGCACCTGCTGGTGGGCGAGGCGCCCCCGGTCGAGTTCCCGCTGCCCAACGTTCACACCAAAAACGAGAACGTGGGCGAGGGCTTTGCCGACGTCATCATCCCCAAGTGCTGCGAGCTCGAGCGCGCCCGCCGCTACCAGGACTGCGACGAGCTGGCTGCCGATCTGGAGATCTACAAGGAACTCACCCGCGAGTTCCGCGATAAGCAGGCCCGCAAGGTCAAGACCTTCTTTGGCTGCATTATCGCGTGCGTGGTGTGCCTTGCCGTGGGTATTGGCAGCATGGCGCTGCGCGAGTCCACGATCACCGAGAAGTTCGACTATCAGATGAAGCTCGGCCGCGACCAGACCCAGTCGGCTCCCGAGAAGGCCGAGAAGGCCTACCTCGCCGCCATTGGCTACCGTCCGGGCGACGTCGAGGGCTACGAGGGCCTCATCGATGCCTACAAGGCCGACGGCTCCTTCACCACCAAGGAGAAGGCGCAGCTCGACGACGTGTATCAGCAGAACCTGACCGAGCTCGAGAAGTCGAGCAGGTTCTCGGAGCTGTCCTACGAGATGGGACGCCTGTACTGGTACTTCTACTCCTATGGCGGAAATAAGGACGACGAGGACGCCAACCGCACCACGCGCATCAAGGCGTCTGCCGAGTACTTTAAGAACGCCGCGGAGGATCCGTCGTTCGAGAACCACGACAAGGCCAAGATCTATAACGGCATTGCGCAGTTCACGACCAAGATCGCCATCGCCGTCAAGACCGATGACGATTCCGATTCCATGTACAAGGAGTACTGGGGCAACCTGGAGGACCTGACCGACGAGATCGCCAGCGAGTCCAACGAGACGGTGCGCCTGGACAGCTACGCGCTGATCTCCAACGCCATGGAGACCTACATGGATAAGTTCAAGGCCGCCGGCATTAAGAAGTCGCAGGCCGAGAAGCTGTACAAGAAGGTCGATGCGGGTCTTAAGGCCGTCTCGCCCAAGGACGATGCCGCCGAGCAGCGTCGCAACGAGACCATCCAGCGCCTGGAGAACGAGGTCCAGCGCAAGATCACCACGGTGTATTCCAACGCCGTCGTCGCCGAGGATTAAGGAGGGGCGAACATGGAAAACGTTTACTTTTACGTAGCGATCGCCGCGTTTGTTCTCGCGGCCGTGCTCGCCGTCGCCGCGGTGGTCGTGTTTGTGAAGATGGATGTCATCAACGCCATCCGCTTCCTTCAGGGCAAGCGCGTGCCCACCTCTGGTGAGGGTTCGCGCCGCCGTACGACGCGCGGCTCGCGTGGTGCCGGTGCTAAGAAGTCCAACCCCGCCCGCTCCGTGCTGTCCGACTCCGCGGGCGACGACCGCGTGACCGACATTGCGCACGAGGGTCCCGAGGGCGACGACAACATGACCACGGTGGTCGCGCCCATCAGCGACGAGCCCGCATCGGCCCGTCACGCCAAGGCCCATGCCGCCAAGGCGGAGAAGGAAGTCCGCGACGAGAACGACGACGAGGGCTTCGCCGGCAGCGAGACCCCGACCGAGGTTCTGACCGAGGACGACATGGAGACCGAGCGTCCGACCGGTGTTCTGGTGGAGGACGAGGATGATTCCGAGCGTCCGACCGGTGTTCTGGTTGAGGACGAAGAGGATTCCGAGCGCCCGACCGGCGTGCTTACCGAGGACGAGGATGAGGAGTCTGAGCGTCCGACCGGCGTGCTGGTGGAAGACGACGAAGAGTCCGAGCGATCCACCGGCCTGCTCGCCGAGGAGGACGAGGAGTCCGAGCGCGAGACGGGTCTGCTCGACGAGGCCGACGAGGACTCCGAGCAGGAGACCGGTCTGCTCGACGAGGGCGCCGAGGCGTCCGAATCCGAGACTGACGTACTCAGCAGCGGCGATGCTTATGAAAACATCGGTGCCGATGGTGTTGTTCAACACGAGGATGACGGATTCCGCTTCATACTCAAACAGAATGTGATAGTAGTCCATACCGATCAATCTATCGATAGGCTCTACGACTAGGGAAGGAAAGACGAACGATGTCTGTGTTCGATAAGCTTAAGGCGTATTCACGCAAGCCCGCTGCCGTGATCCTCGCCACCGTGATGGCCACCTCGACCATCCCCACCACCCCGATCGCCCAGGCCGTGACCGCCGCGTATGCCACGGAGACTTCGACCCAGGGCCAGGCGAAGGGCGGCACTGAGAAGAACGCTTTCGATGCAACCACTTTGGTCGACAAGAATAAATCTTGGACCGATTTGTCCCAGCCTTTGGACCTGACGTTTTCGACTCACATTACAAACGGTAAGGCTACGGCTCATATTTCCAATGAGGCAATCGTTGCTTATGTGAATAGCGTTTTGCAGGATTCCAAGTACGACGATACCTTCAAGTATGTAAAGGGCGATCAGTCAAGTCCTGTTGCTGCGGCTGTTGACGCAAAGCTTGCTTCGATTGAGAAAGATCTTGCAGCTAAGGCCGATACGGAGAATAAGAAGAACGATAAGCAGACGGTTCAATATCAGAACGTTGCCGTTAAAGAGGGCACCAAGATCTCTCGTCAGGTAAAGACCTGCGCTGTTGAGGCGTCTGGTCCTGAAGGGTTAACGATTGAGGCCGACGGCAAAGGTGGTTTTAACCTCACTGCAGATCAAACTGTAAAGAGTGGCGCTCTGTCGCTTAAGATCACGGACATCTCGGTCGACCTTTCGTTTGCCTATCAATACGATTCAATTGCACAGTCGACTACTGAAGTCGAGGTTCCCCCTGTTGCGGAGAGCAAGGATGAATCTAAAGCTGATTCCAAGGATGACGCTGCTTCGCTTGCGGACGAAAAAGTTGACAAGGAGGCCATTGCCGATCCGGTTGTTGACTATGGAGTTAAATACGGTGATAAGGATGCGATTGCTACCGTCACCGCTGGTAAGGATAAGCCGGGCCTTGTCGCCGGTTCGACTCTGACCGCCTCTACTGTTTCCGCCGCCGACTATTACGATGGCCTGTCGATTCCTGAGAACGTAACCGTTCAGGACGCTAATGCTCTGACCTATAAGACCAAGCATGACGACTACACGCTGTTTGACCTTTCGAAACAAGGTCTTAAGCCGACAGTCGTCTATCCCAAAGACAATGAGAATGAGGAGTTCTTTACCGCTAAGGTGACCTCCGACGATTCTGCGTCCGTGAAGACAGTCAATGTCTATGCGAACCAGGCTTTTGACTCCGCCAAGACGTTTAAGATCCAGTGGAGCTACCCTGACGGCAATCTTGCCGCGACGAGTACCGTGACTGTTCCTGCAGCCGCTAAGAAGAAAATCGAAAAAGAAGAGATTTCGATTGCTTCCCAGGATTTCCGTATTCAGTCTAAGCAGGAAGAGAACGTCGCGAACCTGGCCAACACTGCTCTTAATAAGAAGATTTCAGAGTTCAACAAGGACGACGGCGATAAGGTAAAGGATAAAAAGTACTTCACCAAGGCTTCCTTCGAGGCTTATGACACTCAGGGTGGGGAGCAGGACCTTAAGGTCTTTTATGCGACTGATATCTCTGGTGTCTACAAAAACTATGAGATTGGCAATCCGGATTCAGTCCATGTAAATGCAATTAAGACGATTGATTGGGCAAACGACAACGTTCGTCTCGAGTCGATTCACAACGAGGGCAATGACAAAATTACGCTAACGGCCAAAAAAGACGAGAATAATGCCGGTCACAGCGATTGGGTCAAGGAGCGTCCTTTTGCCACTTGGAAGAATCATTCTCTTACCGACGCGGGTGGAGCCGTTCCGGAAACCGCCGATGGCTTCAAGGGCTGGACTGCTCCCGAGACTAACGGAGAGCAGAAGCAGACCATTCTCGCGCTTGACAATGAATCCGGAGTTGTCGTAAGGGTTCCGGTTGCCTATAAACTGGATACGACTCAAGTGAAGGCGTCTTCCATCAAATATGGCGGAGCGAGCCAGAAGCGTTACGATAACATTGTGTTCTCCGATAAATCGTTTAGCGTTGATTATGAGCTTGTGCCTGGACCTTCGGGAATCAATTCCACCGATGTCAGCTATCACGACAACAAATCAAATACTGATGTTAAGGGACTGAAGCCGTCTACAAACGGAGGCTTGCTTTATAGCTTTGAGGTCAGTGGCGACCGCGAGCTGGATACCGATAAGATTAAAATTCATGCGGTGTCTAACTCTGGAATGGTTTTGGATACCACTGCATCGCAAATAAAGGGCAAGAATCAAATTTCACAAGATGTAGCTAAGCTTATTGCCGAGAGCTCTGGGCCCAAGGTCGCTATTAGCTATAGCGATACGAACCCGCAGCGCACCGCCAATGGCAAGGATTACTACAACCATAGCCGTACGATTAGGATTACGGTCACGGACCCCTTCTTTAAGTACACCCGTGAATATGCCCCGCAGACGATTTGCGAGGTCACTCGCGACGGTTCCAATTTCGCGACGGTCTCTACGGGAGACAATTGGCGTCAGGTCGGCAGCTCTGACGAGTGGTATGTTGACATTCCGGTGACGGCAGACGGTGATTATGTCGTCGGCAAGGCTAACGTGTACGACGTCATTGGTGGCGATGGGCATACTTCTTCTGCCGATGGCGAGGAGTTTGTCATCGATCAGACCGCTCCTAAGCTGAACGTGTCTTGGAACACTGAGGCTGCTCAGAACGGTAAGTATTACAACGCTGCTCGTACGGCTACCATCACGGTTGAGGAGCACAACTTCGATCCGAACCTGTTCAAGATCGAGGCTCCCGTCTCTGCCGGTAACGGCGACGAGGCTACTCCTGCCCAGATTGGCGGCTGGACCAGCAACGGCGATACCCACACCGCTACGGTGACCTTCCCGGGCCAGGGCGTCTACACGCTCTCCGTCTCGGGTGAGGACCTGGCTTCCAACAAGTCCGAGTCCTACACCTCGCCTGAGTTCGTGATCGACACCATCAAGCCCAAGATCGACATCCAGAATGTCGTCAACCGCACGGCTTATGCTGGCGAGGTCGCCCCGAGCGCCGCTGTCCACGACACCAACCTTGCCGATGGCACCACCATCGAGGTCTCCAAGATCAGCTACCCGCTGTCCAAGGACGATCCGAACCCCTATGCGGGCGCCGCGATCAACACCTCGGCTACCGACAAGTCCGTGAGCTACCTCAACCCGGCCAAGACCAAGGGCAACGACGGCGTCTACACGCTGACCGTTCAGGCTATCGACCTTGCTGGTAACACCGAGTCCGAGGCTGTCACCTGGTCGGTCAACCGCTTTGGTTCGACCTACGTCATCTCCGACAACACCGGCAAGATGCTCGACCAGTACCTCAAGAGCTCCAAGACCACCGATGTTAAGGTGACCGAGATCAACCCGTCCGGCCTTGATGACAACAAGACCTCCGTCGAGCTGACCCGCGACACCAAGAACACGACGCTCAAGAGCGGTGACAACTACACCACCGACTCCGACACGTCGAGCGGCTGGAGCGAGTACAACTACACCGTCAGCAAGTCCAACTACGACAAGGACGGCGCGTACCGCGTGCTGTTCCACAGCGAGGACGCCGCTGGCAACTCCTCCGAGAACACCATGGAGGGCAAGAACGCCAAGAAGACCGGCGCCGCTGCCGAGATTAACTTTGCCGTTGACGACACCGCGCCCATCGCTTCCTTCGTCGACCTTGCTTCGAACGGTAAGTACGAGGAGTCCTCGCACAAGGCCAAGGTGAGCTTCGAGGACAACCTCAAGCTTTCGAAGGCTCAGATCAAGGTGAACGGCAAGACTGTCGCCACCTTCACGGCCGACCAGCTCGAGAAGAACCCGATTCGCGAGTTCACCCTCGACGGCAGCTCCTCCAAGCAGGACGTCACCGTTGTCGCTTGGGACGCCGCGGGCAACAAGTCCAAGGAGCTCAAGGCTACGGGCGTGCTCGTCACCAACGACTCCTTCGTTCTGTGGATGAACAACCTGCCGCTCATGATCGGCACCATCGTCGCGATCGTCGTTGTCGCCGGCGGTATCTACCTGGTTGTCGCTAAGAAGCGCAAGGAGAACGAGGAGAACTAAGCTCTGCGCAAGACGCTTGTGCATCTGTGAGCTTTACGGCGCCTTGCCCCACTGCTGGGCGGGGCGCCGTTTTTATAGGAAAGGAATGATCGATGGGTTCCAAACAGGCATATTGCCCGTTTTGCGGCCAGACGGTCGATGAGGGGACGCGCGCCTGTCCGTTTTGCGGGGCGCCGCTGAGCGTGGGCGACGACGCGCCGGCACCGAGCCATGCTGCTCCCATGGGGTCGCATGCTGCCGGCGCTCACGCTGCTGGCGCGGATCATGCGGCTGCTGCTGGGAC
The DNA here is from genome assembly GCA_934646965.1 of uncultured Collinsella sp. Lineage (GTDB taxonomy): Bacteria > Actinomycetota > Coriobacteriia > Coriobacteriales > Coriobacteriaceae > Collinsella. The sequence goes on from CAKUEZ010000001.1 coordinate 18,205, forward strand.
GGCTCCTGTTGCTGATGCTGCTGCCGCGCCTGCCCCGAAAAAGCCCGGGCATCGGTTTGCGAAGGCCTCTGCGCCGGCTGCTGAGCCTGCCGCGCAGGCTCCGGCGGGGGAGGACGCTCTGTTCTCGCTTGATAACCTGGATGGTGATACGGGTGTGAACCCCAACGCTTCTGCCGGCAAGGGTGCCGCAGCTTCGCGTATGACGCCTCATCTGGATAACGCGCGTGCCGCGGTGCGCAAGCCGCTGGCAAAAAAGATCGCGATTGCCGTGGCCGCCGTGCTGGTTATTGCGGTGGTCGTGGGCGTTGGCTTGGCCTGGAAGAGCGACCAGGACCTTAAGCGCGAGGCCCAGCAGGTCTCGGCCCAAAAGAAAAAATCCGAAAGCAAGCTCGACCTGATGGGCGGCGATCGCAAGATCAAGACCGAGGCCAAGGCTGGTCTGGGCGGGGACGCGATGGTCTGCGACGGATCGTATCTGTATTGGGCGGATGCCTCTCATATCCTGGCGCGCAAGGCTTCGGGCGCCAAGGCCGTGGATGCGACGGTGCTTACCAAGGCCAGCGCAAAGTACCTGAATGTTTGCGGTGGCGACCTGTACTATGCAGACGGCGCAAACGTAATGAAGATCGAGGACATTGCCGCGTGCGCCAAACAGGCGGGCGGCAAGGGCAAGTCCAAGGTCAAGGTAAAGACGGTGGCGACGCTCGAGGGCGACGTGAAGGGACTTGTCGTGCGCGATGGCACTGCTGTCGCTATGACGCTCAAGGACGGTAAGGCCTGCGTGTGGCGACTCGATAAGGATGCGGCGCACCTGGTGGCGGCCCAGCCGGCTTCGAGCGCCTGGCTGTTTGGCGACAGCTCGCACTGTGATTTGGTCGTTGCCACCGATACGGGTTGGACCGTGTGCGAGGCGACGCTTGCCGATGTTTCCTCTGCCGGCGAGATTGTGCTTGAGCAGGAGGATGCCGAGGCAGAGGCCGAGCATCCGCAGGAGACGCATGGGCCCTTTGGCTCGTATGTTGCCGGCTCCGAGCAGCTCAAATGCGCTTTCTTTAGCGAGGGAACGCTCTATGCCGTGCTGACGGGCAGCGACGGACACACCACGCTGTCGCGCTGCACGCAGGGCGGTACGTTTAGCTCGTTCGATTCCTATGCCAACGCCGGTCGCCTATGGGCCAATAGCCACGGTTGCGCGCTGGTACTGTCGGACGGCGAGCTCGGCTGGATTGACGCGAGCTCGGGCCTTTCGAGCGATTACGATAAGGTTGCCGATAAGGCCGGTCTCGATCTTAATCCCTCGACTTCGGCGCTATGGCTCAACGGCACGACGCTGTTTGTGGCGGATAATAGTGGCAAGTCCTCTACGCTTTGGGCGCTCGACACCGCGGCCGATGCCCCCAAGCTCGTTAAGATCGCACGTTAAGGCGCCCAGCGCCGGAAAGGACCCATCATGTTTTGTGGTAACTGCGGATACAACAATCCCACTACCAGCAAGTTTTGCCTAAAGTGCGGCGCGGAGCTTGCTAAGTACATGCCCGGTGGCGCTTCTGCCGCCGCGGCGGCGACGCTTCGCACGCCTGCCCAGCAGCAGCGTCCCGTGCAGGCTGCGGGTGCGCCTGCGGCTCCGGTTGCACAGCCCGGAATGGGTGCCCAGCGTCCCGGTGCGGCTCCGATGCCGCAGACGGGCCGTCCCGGCATGGCGCCTATGCCGCAGCCCCAGATGCCCCAGGCTGGCCGCCCCGCTGCCGGCGCCTATCCTCAGCAGCCGGCGCAGCGTCCTGCGCGTACGTCGCACAACCGTCCGTCAAACATCCCCGATGCCGGACCCGCCGTGCGTCCCGGTACGCACCCAGCCGCGGCTCCCTCTGCCGCTCCTGCCGGCGCCAACGGCAACGTGGTGATTCCCCGCGGCCCCGTGGCTGGCGCTAACCAGCCGGCTGGCGCCTACAACCAGCCCAACGCGGTCTACAACCGCCCCAGCACGGGCGTGACGGTGCTCGACGAGCTTATGGCGTCCTCGGATCACCCGTCGTCCTCTGAGCTGCCGCGCATCGCCTCCGATGTGCCCCGTTCTGCCTATGGCCCGCGCATGACGCTTGTCCGCGAGCGCGGTACCCGCTACGAGATCACCGAATTCCCCGCCACGGTGGGCAAGGGCTCGGCGGCAAACGTCCGTATCGAGGGCAACACCGCCATCTCGCGCGTGCATCTGCTGGTGCGCTACACGGGCCAGTGCTTTGCCGTCGAGGACAAGAATTCCACCAACGGTACGTGCATCAACGGCAACCGACTTGAGCCCGGCGAGCTCGTTAAACTCAAGAACGGCGACAAGGTCAAGATGGGCAACGAGGTCTTTACGGTCGAGATTCGTTAACGAATACCGGTCTTTACAAGGCAAAACATTGCGCAAAAGCGGCGGCGGGTAAAAAACTTGCCGCCGCTTTTATTGTTGCGCAACAACTTTTGAATTTTTGGGTGGATGATTCTAATCGTCAATGGTGTTCGAGCGGACGCGGGATCGAGCCCAGCCGCTCCCTTAAGAAAGGGGAATGATATGTTCTGTCCTCACTGTGGTTCCCAGCAGCCCGATGGCGCCGTCTTTTGCGGCAACTGCGGCCAGTCTATGGTCGGCGCTCCTTCCGCGCCTCAAGCGGCTCCCGTCCGCCAGGCCCCGGCTCCGCAGCAGTTTGCTCCGCAGCCCGCGCCGGCGCAGCAGCCGTTCGCTCAGCCCGCGCCTGCCGCACATCACGGCTTTGGCGACGCCGGCTCCAGCTTTCAGAGCACGCTGACGGCGGCTACGGGCTTTGGCAAGCGCTCCCTCGCCATGCTGGGCGGCGCCGTGGCCTCCTTCGTGTGCATGTTCCAGCCGTGGATCGCTATGCCTTGGATCGACAAGGCGCTCGGCTATGCCGCTAACCAGGCTGGCTCCGATAACTACGGACTCAACCAGACGGCGATCACCTCGGCCAAGGCGCTTGTTAACAGCGCGTTCGACATGCCGCATGTGTTTAGCCTCTCCGGTGCGCTGCGCGGCCTTTCTACGGGTGTTAACAATCTGGCGATGCAGATTACCTCGTATGACACCTCGGCGGCCGCTCAGGCTCAACAGGCCGCCAGCTCTCTCGGTCTGGTCGCCAATGTCCTCACCATTCTCTTTGTGCTGTGGGTTGCCTGTGTGGTGGCTATGATCGCCGGCGTTGTGATTAAGTTCCTCAAGAAGCAGGATGTTGTCCTGTTTGCCAGCCTCGGCGCCTCTGCAGTTCTTTCGCTTGTATGCATCATCGGCGCGCTGGTGGCAAACGGCCAGATTGACGGTGCGCTGACCCAGATGCTCGCGTCGAGCGGCGGTTCGAGCGCTTTTGCCGTCATTACGACCATCAAGCCGTTCCTGGCCCCGGCATATGGTGCCGTCCTTACGCTGGTCTTCTCGATCGCCGGCTTGGTGAGCGCCTTCGTCCTCAAGGAGGACTAATTTCGTCGATACGCCTGCCGGCGGGCAAGACTCGGCCCCGCTTACAGGAGACTATCGTAGGCCCTGCGGATCTTCCGCGGGGCCTTTTGCTATGAGGTGACAATTGTTGCGCAACGTTGTTGGCGGGGCGCGGGTTACACTCTGAGTAACGGAATTGTTGTAAGGGAGAACCTTATGTTTTGCACTAAATGCGGTTCGTACGTGCCCGACGGCCAGCACTTCTGCACCAGCTGCGGCGCCCCTATGGAGGAGTTTGGGCCCGTTGATGCCGCTCCGGCGCAGCCGACGTACCAGCAGCCTGGTCAGACGCAGCAGGGCTATGGACAGCCTGCTTCTGTAACGGGCGCCAGCGACTTGCCGCCCTATATGCCGCCGGTCGACGTACCGGGTGCCTATGACATGGGTGCGAACGCGCCTGGTCTGCAGCGCCCTAAAAAGAACGGTAAGAAGGCTGCGCTGATCACCGTCGGCGTGCTTGCGGCTATCCTTGCGGGCGGCGGTGCCGGCTATTACTTTGGTGTGTATCGCCCGCAGCAGGCCGAGCTCGAGCGCATCGAAAAGAAGAAGGAAGAAGAGGCCGTCAAGCACTCCAGGCACCCGGTGCGCATCACGGCGACCGGCATGCAGTGGGATACCGATACCGGCGCCACCAAGCTGCCGGTGCACGTGACGGGAACCGACGTTGACGGCAAGGACGTCGACACGGTCTTTTACGTCGACAGCGACGGCAACGGTATCAAGCTCATGCAGGGCAGCTACAGCCTTACGGTTGCCGCTTCGCCCCTGGGCGCCGACGGCGAGATTTGGGATATCCCCAACGTTTCGGTGAGCATTAAGCTGGGCGACGCGCTCAAAAAGGACGAGAAGCTCGACCTGCGCGAGAATGCCAAGTTTGAGCTCGGCGATCCGGTGAACGCCGTGGATGTCGAGCCCGGCGAGATCACCATGGCGCAGAATTACGCGCGTCAGGGCGGATGCGACGACAAGGACGAGGCCGATCGCCTGGCCGGTCTGGCCTCCTCGGCGCGCAACGGCGCGGTCGCGAGCTATAACGCGGCCGTCTCGGAGGCGAGCCGCAAGAGCCGCACCTACGACGGCGATGTGTTTACGTTCGAGGTCCCCGAGGACTGGGGGAGCGACTGGGACGTCAAGACCTCGCAGGGCTCGTACAGCGGCGTCAAGAACGGCCTGTGGGTTGATTACAAGATTGTCCACGACGGCTATACGGTGGGAACGCTCATGATCTCCAATCACTACAACTCGGGATTCAACACGATTGGCAAGACGGGCAACGTGGGTAAATCGACTAACTTGTGGCTCGGGTCGTACGACTCGCTTTCGGGCGACTCCGACTGGGAGTACATCATCGATTCGATCTACATTAAGTAGCCGACGTCTTTTGGCTTGGATGCGGGCTGTGCGTAGGGTTTGCGCACGGCCCGTTTTTTGTACTGGCGATGCGTGCTGTGAGGGAGTGCCCTTTACAGAAAAGCGCCCGTTTCTCTGGTGGAAACGGGCGCTTTTGCTTGCGATGAGGCTGTGTCGCTCGGCGTTACTCGTCGACGTCGGTGAACTCGGTGGGCGGGACGGAGTCCGTGGAGTCGCCGTAGTCGTCGGAATCGTCGTAGCTGTCGTCGTAGTCGGAGTCATCGGAGTCGTAGTCCGAATCGTCGGAGTCGTCGTAGCTGTACGACTTGCTGGAGCTGCTCGACTTGCTGGACTTGCTCGACTTTTTGCTGGAGCTCGACTTGCTGTCGGACGAGTCACTCGACTTGCTGCCACTCGGATTGGCGTCGGAATCGGTGCCGCTGATCTTGGTAGTGAGGACCATGAGCGTCTGCTCGACGGTATCGACCGTGTTGTTGAGGTTGAGCTTGGAGGTGTCAATTGCGTTCTCCGGAGCGGTGGCGTCCTGGTCTTCCAGGTTGTCGCTGTAGCCCTTGATGAGGAAGGCGCTCTGGTCGTCGAAGTTGTCGCCGTGAAGCTCGCCCTCGGCAGCCTTAAATTCGGTGCCGTCGTACGTGAAGTACTTAGGCTCGGCATCGTCACCAACGAGGACTGCGGTGTCGTCTGCCACGAGCTGAGGCAGATAGACGTGGTTGCCTGTGTCGCCGATCATGGTCTTAAAGGTCACAAAGACGTAGCCGCCGTTGGAGGCCTCCGGCGAGCCGCTGTAGAGGTTGACGACCTTCTTGCCGTTGTAGCCCCACACGTCCAAGACGTAATCGCCGTTCGAAAGGCGCGTCTTCTTGTTGAAGGACTTCGCCTTGGTCTTGGAGTGGACGGTCACGAGCTCCTCGAGTCCGTCGCCGTTAAAGTCGACGAGCTGGGCAAACTGGACGCCGCCGATCTGGTAGTCGCTCGAGCCAGTCGAGACGAGCTCGGGCTCACCGTACTTCTTGATCAGGCTGTTGAGCTTGCTCTTATAGGCCGTGCAGGCCGCCTTGTACGTCGCGTCGTCAATCGTGGCGGGCGCGGAGGTGTCGACGGTGTCCTTGGACGTGTCGGTCTTTTTGTCCGTCTTCTTGTCGGACTTGCTGGGCTTGGAGCTGCTCGTGCTATCGCTCGACGTGCTCGAATCGTCCTCGGACGTGGAGTCGTCCGTGCTCGTGGAGTCTTCGCTGGCGTCATCCTTGGAGGTCGTGCTCGAGGAATCGTTGCTGTTGTCCGTGCTGCTCGACGCGTCGTCATCCTTCTTGGGGGTGTTGACGGTCACGCTCTCGACGGGCTTTTCGGCACTGGCGTCGTCCTTCTTGACCACGGTGGTGTTGAAGTTTTGGACCGTGTTGCCCTTGGTGTCCTCGATCTTGCAGCTGTAGTCGCCGGGCTTGACCTTGCCAAAGTCGCCGATGGTAAAGCCGTCATCGCCCTTGACCTTGATCTTGTAGCTCTTGCCGCCGTTCTTAGGCGTAAGGGTCGCGGTGTAGCTGTGGATCACGCGGTCCTTCTTTTTGGGCAGGACCTTGGTGTCGACCGTGCACACGACGGCGTCCTGGCTGCCCGAGGTGATCTCGACGGCGTTGGCGTTGGGCGTGAGCAGCAGGATGGCTGCCACGGCGGCGCCGGCGGCGACCAGGCCGAGGCCCGCGAAGACCGGCCAACGGCGCTTCTTTTGCTGCGGCTGCTGGGGCATGGGCATTTGCGGTTGGGGCTGGGGCTGCGGGATGGGCGCTGCCTGCATGGTGGTGTCGGTCACCTGCTGCTGGGGCAGGTCGACGACGGTGGCGCCGGCTGTGGGGTGAGCCACGCCAAGCGACTCCATGGCCTCGGCGGTTGCCTGGGCGTCTTCGTCGAACTCGGCGATGGTGGTGGGGTCGTCGTTGACGTTGACGAGTGTGGTGGGGTCGTCGGCGACGGCGGCAGGCTCGGCTGTATCGTCGCCGGGGAAGGCGACGGCGACGGCTGCGTTGTCGTCGGTCTCGAAGATTTCCTCGGCTTCGGCGGCGCCAACGGGCGCGGCGTCGTCGATGACGACGGGCTCGGCGGCCGGCTCGGAGTCGGTTGCGGACTCGGCATTGGCAGTCTGCTCGGCCGCGGGCTCAACGGTATCGAGCGTGACGACCGTCTCACCGGGGTCGGTCTGATCAGCTTGAGGCTCGGCGGTGTCTGTCGGAGCGTCCGACTCCGGGTCAGCGGCGTCGAGTGTGACGACGGTCTCGCCCGGGTCGACGGGCGCCGGGGTAGATGCTTCGGCTTCGGTATTGGCCGAGGGCTCGACGGCGTCGAGGGTCACCACGGTCTCGCCGGGATCTGCATCGACAGCGTCCAGCGTGACGACCGTCTCGCCGGGGTCGGTGACGGTCTCGGGTGCAGGTGCGGGCTCGGACGTCGGCTCAACGGCATCGAGCGTAACGACGGTCTCACCCGGATCAACGGCGGGCGCCTCGGCGGGTGCCGGTTTAGTGGTCTGTGTCTCGGCGGGCGCCGGAGCCTGGGTTGCTGTCTTGGGCGCTACGGACGCTCCGCAATTGGTGCAAAAGCGCGCGTCGTCAGGCAGCTTCGTTCCGCATTGCGTACAAAACATAAGGTGAGCTCCCTTCTTTTAGGTGTTTCTTAGGTTCGAATCTATGGTACCTGCGGTATAGGGCAAAGTTGTTGCGCAACAGTGCGAAAAACCTTCGGACGACGCCAATAGTGGTGTTCATGTGTACGGATTCCGTCTCGATCTGTAACACCTGGGTGGGATTTCAACCTCTACCTGTTACAGATCAAGATTGTTCTCCACCCAACACATCAAACATCTCAATCTGTAACAGTAAGGACCCGTTTTGCTTAGTAGATGTTACAGATCGAGATATTGTCCGGACGATGTCTCAAATGTCTAAATCTGTAACATCTAGACGAGAAATTGACCTCTACTTGTTACAGATCGAGATGTTTGCTCATAGGGCTGATGGTCTGTCTTGATCTGTAACAACTGGACCTGATTTTGCCCCGTAGACGTTACTGATCGAGACAAAACCTGCTGTTGACGGCCGGAAGTCTGCTGTTCGGCAATGTTGCGCAACGTCTTGGACAAAACCTCTCATATGCTTGCGCCAAGAAGAAATTGGGGAGCTTGCCGGGATCTTTGTTTGTGCGGCGGCTCTGCATTGTTGAGGGGAGATGCCATGAGGTGCTCAAGTTGCGGTAGTGAGCTGGTGTCGGGCACGATATTTTGTCCGATTTGCGGCGCTCAGGTCATGGATCAGGGTTTTGACGAGCCGATGGCGAATACTGCCGATTATGCTCAGCAGTATTGGGACCAGTCGCAGGCTCAGCCGGAACAGCGGTACTGGGCTCAACCTCAGCAGTTCCAGTCGGATTCTGCTCCGGCCCCCATACCGATGGCTCCCGCCAAGAAACCCCGTCGAGGAAAGAAAGTCGCCGCAGGTCTGGCCATCGCTGCCGTCGTTATTGCCGTGGGTGTCGGCGGCTTTGCGGGATTCTCGTTCTGGCAGAAGGCTCAGCACCAAAAGATGGTAGATCAGGTGACTGCGGCAGTCGAAAAGACGGTGGACGAGCAGTATGGCGAGAGCTTTGGCGGTTTTGTTTCCAATGACTATGTGAATCCCTCGACGTACAAGGTCAAATCCGTCAAGGTGAGCAACGTGACGGAGAACAATGGCTTGGTGAGTGGTTCGGCCGAGGCCGTTACGGCGAACCGCAGTTTCCGCTCGACGATGGGCTTCACGTTTACCGGTGTTAAGGGATCGGGCGACACGATTTCGAACGTGACCTTAAAACTCAACGATAAGTCGACTGAGCCCAAGAGGGGCATCGACTTTGACGAGGAAAACGGCCTGAAGGATCTGGATCCCGAGTTTGACGCCTGGTCATGCACAGTGAAGCAGGAGATTCCGGACGGCGCGCCTTGGTACTACGATGCGTCGTACCATCAGGAGTATTCGTACGGATTCGATGAGGACGAGGGATGGTATTTCTCGGATTCTGGTTGTTACGACGATGACGGCGACTCGGATCCTATGCTCGATATCTCTGGTACCTACGAGGACTCCGGTGGTGCTAGCACGCCCGACGTCTACCTCAAGATTTCAAACTATGACGAGGATGAGGGGACCATTTCCGTTGAGCTTTCGACGGACTATTCGCTTTCGAGGAAGAATCTGAGCGGGCGCATGGTCTTTAGGAAAGACGATATTGAGCTCGAGGACATCGACGACAGCGGCTATAAAGGATTTAGGATTGGCGGGGGTGGCGGCCTGGTAACCAGCCCCGAAGAAATTACCGGTGCGGAAGCGGGCGACGCGGCTCTGGTGTTTGTGCTGAACCCTTCGGCATCTGGCGGGATCAACGTGTACAAGGGTGGTAACGAGGGCCTTTCGGTGCAGACGGGTTACGGCAAAGCGGGGCGCTACACCCTTCCTGTCGTGACTGAGGTCACAGGCGGCATGATGAGCGGGCTTTCGAAGTTTAGCGCGTGGTCGTTCGAGAACAACAGACCTGCGCCGCAGTTCGTGAAGGAGTAGGGCGTTGGCCCCGAAGCCGGGGCCGTGCTTGTTCGTTTGTCTTAATCTGTAACATTTAGAGGAGATTACGGCCCGTAGATGTTACAGATTGAGATGTTGTCCGGCGGGGGATTCTTCTGTCTTGATCTGTAACAGTTAGACCCGGTTTTGAGCTGTAGATGTTACAGATTGAGATAATCGACCGAGCACACCCTGCCCGCCCCGTCATCTGTGGTTTACGTGGGGGCATACGAAGCGCGGGTATACTAACCGGCGGCGAATCTGCTCCATCGCTTAGAGCTGCTGCGTCTGGACGGCGCGTGATAGGGCGGCCAAAGCGATCGCCAGCGTGCTGAGCAACGTCCTCTCTGTGCGCACCTGTTTTGTATGTATTAGCGCACTACCAAGCACGCCCGCGCGGCCGCATGCCGTGCCCATAACGCGTGCAGATAAGGAACAACAACATATGCGTAATTCTGTATCCGACGTCACGGACGCCGAGATTCTGGACGAGGCCCGCGAGGCCATGACCCAGGCTGCCTTCGATGCTGCCGACGAGGCCAGCGCCGCCGAGACCGTCGAGTCCGCGACCGAGAACCTGCCCGCCTTTGACGAGCTGGGTCTTTCGGACGAGATGCTTCGTGCCATCGAGAATCTGGGTTACACGGCGCCGACGCCCGTGCAGGCCGGCTCCATCCCCGTGGTGCTCGAGGGCCGCGACCTGCTTGCCGCCGCCCAGACCGGCACCGGCAAGACGGCCGCTTTCTTGCTGCCGACCATGAACAACCTGGAGCACATCGCTCCGCCCAAGCCCGTGCGCGAGCGTGGTGGCCGCAACCGCCGTCGCGGCGCCAAGAAGCCCGAGGGCAACGGCCGCGGCCCCGTGATGCTCGTTATCACCCCCACGCGTGAGCTCGCCCAGCAGATCGACGAGGTCGCGAGCAAGATTGCCGACGTCACCGGCCATGTTGCCGTGACCGTCGTGGGTGGCGTGAGCTACAAGCCGCAGACCGCGGCGCTCAAGTACGGCTGTGATATCCTGGTCGCCACGCCGGGCCGTCTGGTCGACCTGATTGAGCAGGGTGCTTGCCACCTGAACGAGGTCAAGGTCCTGGTGCTCGACGAGGCCGACCGTATGCTCGACATGGGCTTTTTGCCTGCCGTCCGCCGTATTGTGCGCGAGACGCCGGCCGAGCGCCAGACACTGCTGTTCTCGGCCACGCTCGACGAGGAGGCCGTGGGCGAGATCACCGACCTGGTGAGTGACCCGGCCCGCGTGGAGATTGCGCCCGCCACGTCGACCGCCGACACCGTCGACCAGTTTGTGTTCCCGGTGTCCATCGAGGCCAAGAACAACCTGCTGCCCGAGTTTCTCAAGAAGGAGGGCCCGGAGCGCACCATCGTCTTTATGCGCACCAAGCACCGCGCCGACAGCTGCTGCCGTCGCCTGGAGCGCAAGGGCATCAAGGCCGCTGCGATTCACGGCAACCGCAGCCAGGCCCAGCGCGAGCGTGCGCTTTCGGCTTTCCGCGACGGCACCGTCGACGTACTGGTGGCGACCGACGTTCTCGCCCGCGGCATCGACATTAGCGACGTGCGCTACGTCGTGAACTTTGACGTGCCGGCCGAGCCGACCGACTACATTCACCGTATTGGCCGCACGGGCCGCGCCGGTGAGCTTGGCTGGGCTATCACGTTTGTGACCGAGCAGGATGTCGACGAGTTCTATGAGATCGAGAAGCTCATGGACAAGACGGCCGACATTTACGAGGCCGGCGACCTGCACGTGGGCCCCAACCCGCCTGCTGTCGATCCCGAGCGCGATCCTGCGGCCTTTAAGGTGAAGAAGAAGACCAAGCGCGGCAAGTCCAAGAGCAAGAAGAAGCTTGAGCAGGCGCGTCGCGACGGCAAGCGCAACGGCGATGATTACGGCGATGTCGCCGGCCGTTCCAACCGCGGTCGCGATGAGCGCCGTGGTGACGGCGAGCGTCCGAGCCGCCCCAAGCGTGGCGGCAAGACCCGCGTGCGTGAGGGTGTTCAGGCTCGCGTGGACGAGGCCGTTGAGAGCGTGGCCCGCGAGATGGCTGCCGAGGAGCGCAGCGGTGCTGTTGAGCAGGCCCCGCGCGGCAACCGTGCCGAGCGTCGCGCTAAGCAGTTCCAGGGCGAGGCCCATCGTCGTCGTCGCGAGGACGAGGACCACGGCGGTCGTCGTCGTGTTGAGCGCGAGGACGAGGGCCGCGGTTCGCGCGGCGGCAAGCGCGGCTCGGGTGACCGTCGTCGCTCCGGTCGCGATGGCGAGCGCGGCGGGCGCGATGAGCGCCGTGGCGGCGAAGGCCGTGGCTCGCGTGACGAGCGCGGTGGCCGTGGTGGCGAGTCCCGTGGCGGCAAGCGCTTTGATGAGCGCGGGGGTCGCGAGGGCAACCGCGGCGGTGAGCGTCGCGAGGGCGCTCGTGGCAACGGCAGCCGCGGTGGCGCCGGTCGCTCGAGCGAGTCGCGCGATCGTCGCGACCCGCGTGCCAGCCGCGATCGTCGCGATGACTGGCGCAACTACGACGACACCCGCGAGGAGCGCCGCGGCGGCTATCGCGGACGTGGCGGCAACCAGGCCGGCTCCCGCGGCGGTCGCTCTGGCGGTCGCGATAACCGTGGCAGCTACGGCAACAACCGTGGCGGCAAGCGCGGCGCCAGCTCCCGTCGTCCCGGCGACGGCGGCGGCAAGCGCAAGTAACATACACGTCGCACACTAACGCGAGGCGAACCAAGGGCCCCGAGCAAACAACGCTCGGGGCCCTTTTTGGTGCAAGGAGGTGTTCCCGCGTACCGTATACTCTGTCTGAATGTGAAAATGGCTTGACGCGTTGCCAGGCGTAGGGGAGGGTGCCTCGATGAGCGTATTCGAAATGGTGTTTAGCCCGACGGGCGGAACACGGAAGGTGTCTGGCCTTATGACTGAGGTGCTGGGCGGGGATACCGTTACCATCGACCTGACGGATAGCGGGCTAGATTTCCGCGCGGTCTCGATGACGAAGGATGACGTGGCGGTTATTTCCGTGCCATCGTATGCCGGTAGGGTTCCGGCCGTGGTGGTCGACCGTTTGGGCATGGTATGCGGCAACGGAGCTCGGGCTGTTCTGGTCTGTGTTTACGGAAACCGTGCGTTTGAGGATACGCTCGTAGAGCTGGAAGACGTTGCGAAGCGCGCCGGATTTCGGGTGATTGCGGCGGTTGCTGCCATTGCTGAGCATTCCGTTGCTCGTCAGTTTGCTGCTGGGCGACCGGATGCGCAGGACGTGGCGCAACTTGCAGAGTTTGCGCAGCGGATCCGGCAAAAGCTACTGGATGGGGATACGTCCGAGCCTTCTATTCCCGGCAATCGTCCTTATAAACAAGCCGGAGGCCACAGCATGGTGCCCCAGGCAACGGAGGGCTGCGTCTCCTGCGGCGCATGCGTTGCAGCATGCCCTGTTCGTGCTATCGACAAGGACGATCCCAAGCAGGTAAATGGCGAGACGTGCATCTCCTGCATGCGTTGCATCTCCGTATGCCCGCAGAATGCTCGCAAACTTGACCCTAACAAACTTGCTGTCGTTACCCAGATGCTGAGCAAGGCTTGCGTCGAGCGCAGGGAATGCGAGCTCTTCATCTAGCGCAAGCGAGATTGGTGCAAGGAGTGTCCCCGGGTGCCGGCAGGAAAGGAACGTCCCTAAGTGCCGCATAGATACCGTTTATCGGAGAAATAATACCGTTCGCCGTTCATAATGGTTGTTCTGGCTTTGGGCTTGTCTACAATAGCTCCCGAAAAAAGAAATGCGGAAGGTTACCGAGTCCCTCGGACGTGGGCCTAACCAAAGTCTTTGAACGGGTGTGTCTCTATGGACGCATTCGCTTGATTTTGGTTGGGCTATATTTATGAAGGGACATGCCACCATGGGTTTCTTTTCTCGCCTGATGGGCGGTTCGGATGAGCAGAAGACTGCAACTTCCGAGTTCGAAATCCTCGCCCCCGTTTCCGGCGAGCTTGTTCACCTAGAAAAAACCAATGATCCCGCTTTTAGCAGTCGTGCCGTGGGCGATGGCGTTGCCGTGGTTCCCCAAGAGGGAACGGTGTGCGCTCCTGTCTCCGGTACCGTCGCGGCGCTGTTCCCGACTGAACACGCGCTGGGCATCATGTCCGACGACAGCTCTGCTCAGGTGATGCTGCATATCGGAATCGACACTGTTAAACTTGAGGGCAAGGGCTTCCATGCGCTTGTTGCTCAGGGTGACCATGTCGATGCGGGCCAGCCCCTCGTCGAGGTCGATTTCGACGTGGTCCGCGCCGCCGGCTTTGATCCCACGGTCTTCGTTATCGTGTGCGAGCGCTCGGAGAAGTCGACTCTTCGTGAGCATGCTTCCGGCCCTGTTGCTGTTAAAGAGCCTGTCGTCTGGCTTTCCGAGTAAATTCTTGTGGTGGGTACCGTGGTTATCAAGCGAGTTTTCAACAATAACGTCGCAATGGTCACTTCGGACGATGGCTCCGAGCTCATTGTCATCGGTCGAGGCCTCTGCTTTGGCCGTCATGCCGGCGACGCTATCGATGAAGCATCGGTCGAAAAGACCTATGCGCTGCAGGAGGGCACTTCTCAGGATTCGCGTACGATCGACCGCTTGGCACATCTTTTGGAGTCCATCCCCACCGTTAACCTCGTGATTGCCGAAGACATTGTTCAGATGCTCCGTCGAGAGCTCAATGTTGATATCAACGACAAGATTCTCATTGCTCTCGCAGACCATATCGGCCTTGCTTTGGAGCGCGAGCGCAAGGGCGTCTCCTGTGAGAATCCGTTGCTGCTCGAGATCCAGCAGTTCTATCGCAAGGAGTATGCGCTTGCGGGCCGTGCGCTGCAGATTGTCAAGGAGTATATGGGCATCCAGATGAGCGAAGAAGAGCAGGGTTTTATTACGCTGCATATCGTCAACGCCACCATGCCGCAACGCTCCGACCGTCTCATCATCTCAGTCCAGCTTGTTCGCGACGTACTCGCGATTGTTTCCGATCGTTACGCTGCGACCCTCGACGACACCTCGTTGCCCTATGAGCGTTTCGTCCGCCACCTGCAGTTTTTCGCACAGCGGGCGCTCGATCCTGCGGCCGGGCAGATCAATGACGATGCGCTGTTCCGAATCGATGAAACTAAGTATCCGTGCGCGTTCTCGTGCGCGGACGCCATAGCCGCCCACTTGTCGTCTACCTATAACGTTGTCGTTACCGATGCCGAGAAGAGTTATCTCGCGTATCACATTGTTAACCTGCTTGGAGAACCTGGTCTCTAAGCATAACGTGCCCACACATCGATTGATATAAGGCAAGGCTTACGGTCTTGTCCAGGGCACATCTGTCTTAATTTGCGGAAAAGGAAGGGGAGTACCGCTATGACCGCAAAAAAGAAGTTCAATTTCAAAGCGCCGTTGGAGGTGTTCGCGAAGTCGATCGTCCAGCCGATGATGTATCTCTCGGTTGCCGGCATTCTGCTCATCGTGGGCATCATTCTGACCAACAAGACCATTTGCGCCATGATTCCCGTGCTGGGCTCCGGTCCGTTCCAGCTTGTGGGCGCCGTTGTCTATCAGTCGCTGATGTTTATCATCAACAACCTCTCGATTCTGTTCTGCGTGGGCATCGCCGGCGCCATGGCAAAGAAGAACAAGGGCCACGCTTCGCTTATCGCCCTGATGTCGTTCTTCCTGTTCCTGCAGGCTAACAACATCGTGCTCAACGCCACCGGCTCTCTTGCCGAAGCGAGCGGCATGCTCGGCCTTACCGGAACCGGCCAGAGCACCGTTATGGGCATCCAGGTGCTCGACACCGGCGTGTTCGGTGGCATTATCCTGGGCTGCATTACCGGCGCCGTGTTCAACAAGTACTCGAACAAGCAGTTCCCCATCGCTCTTTCGATGTTCTCGGGCGTTCGCTTCCCGTTTTTGATCATGATCATCATCTCCTGGATCATGGGCGCAGGCTTCTGCATCGTCTGGCCTCCTGTCCAGGGCGCCATCTCCTCCGTTGCCGGCATCATTAAGGAGTCGGGCAACATCGGTCTGTTTATCTACGGCATGCTCAACAAGCTGCTCGTTCCCACCGGTCTGCACCACCTCATCTATACCCCGTTCCAGTTCTCCGATGTGGGCGGCACCCTTACGCTGGGCGATCAGGTTATCGCCGGTGCCTATCCCATCCGTGTCGCCGAGATGGCAATGACGGGCCAGCCCTTCTCCGATAGCACGTATTTCAACAGCTACACCTTCAACAACCTGTGGCCCTACATCGGTATCGGTCTTGCCTTTATCTTCACCGCTTACAAGGGGAACAAGGATAAGACCAAGGCCGTTATCATCCCGCTGATCATCACCGCCGTGCTCTCCTGTGTCACCGAGCCCATGGACTTCCTCTTTGTCTTTGCCGCTCCCGTGCTCTTTGTCGTTCACTCGATTCTTTCCGGTATCTTCCTGGTCCTGCTCAAGGTCCTCTCCGTGCCCGCTTCGACTGCAGGCGGCATCATCAACATCGTGGTTTCCAACCTGGTTCTTGGTGTCGATAAGACCAACTGGCCGATGATGCTCGTGCTCGGAGTCGTCAACGCCGCGCTGTACTTCTTCCTCTTCACCTTCCTTATTAAGAAGCTCAACCTCCACACGCCTGGTCGCGAGGAGGAGTCCGAGCTCGCCGAGTCCGTTGCCGAGGGCGAGGCCGCCGCATCTGTCGCGGTGAAGCAGGGCGCTGTTGCCGCAGCTCCCGCAGAGGGCGTCGATGCAGGTATTGCCGACCTGGTCGCAGGTCTTGGCGGCAAGGACAACATCGAGGAGCTCGAGAACTGCTTTACGCGTCTCCGCGTGAACGTTAAAAACCCTGACCTCATCGATGAGAACCTCATCAACCACGTGCCCAACAGCGGTATCAACCGCAACGGCAACAATATCCAGATCATCTTTGGCATGAAGGTCGCCGAGATGCGCGACAAGGTCGAAAACGCAATTGAGAAGGAGCAGTAAACAATGATCATTACTCTGTGTGGTGGCGGATCCACCTTTACCCCCGGCATCGTCAAGTCCATCGCCCTGCGCAAGGACGAGCTCGACGTTGACGAGATTCGTCTGTACGACATCAACGAGGAGCGTCAGCGCAAGATCGGCGTGCTCGTGGACTGGATTCTGCACGAGGACCTTGGCCTGGACATCAAGCTTACGGTGACCACCGACAAGGAGACCGCTTTTACCGACGCCAGCTTCGTGTTTGCCCAGATGCGCGTGGGCGGCTATGCCATGCGCGAGCAGGACGAGAAGATTCCGCTGCGCCATGGCTGCGTGGGCCAGGAGACCTGCGGCTGCGGCGGCCTTGCCTATGGCATGCGCACCATCTTCCCCATGGTCGAGCTCATCGATGACGTTGAGAAGTACGCCAAGAAGGACTACTGGATTCTCAACTACTCCAACCCCGCTGCCATTGTGTCCGAGGGCTGCCGTGTTCTGCGCCCCAACGCCCGCATCATCAACATCTGCGACATGCCGATCGCGATTATCGACGTGGTCTGCGCTGCGCTCGATATCGACAAGAAGGATGTTGAGTACGACTACTTTGGCCTCAACCACTTTGGTTGGTTCACCTCGATTCGCCACAAGGGCGAGGAGGTACTGCCGCAGCTGCGCGAGTACATCAAGGAGCACGAGATTCTGCTGCCCGATTCGTACCTCAAGGGTATGAGCTCGCTGATGTCCAAGAAGCCCGAGGAGACCACCGACGAGCACCCCGAGCAGAACCGCCACACCAAGGGTAGCTGGTACTACGTCTGGAAGGGCGAGTACGAGATCATGGAGTGCTTCCCGGAGTACCTGCCCAACACGTATCTGAACTACTACCTGCAGCAGAAGGAGTTCGTCGAGCACTCCAACCCCGAGCGCACCCGTGCTAACGAGGTTGAGGAGACGCGCGAGAAGAACCTCTTCGAGGGCATCGACCACTACGAGAAGACCGGCGAGATCGACGAGAGCACGTTCTATGCGGGCAGCCACGGCGACTGGATTGCCGACCTGGCCATCGCTCTGAAGAACGACACCAAGCAGCGCTTCCTGGTCATTTGCGAGAACAAGGGCGCTATCCCCAATATGCCCTACGACGCTATGGTCGAGCTGCCTGCCTACATCGGCAAGAACGGCCCCGAGGTCATCAGCCGCGACAACATCCCGCTGTTCCAGCAGGGTCTCATGATGCAGCAGCTGAACTCCGAGAAGCTCGTGGTCGAGGCTACGATCGAGGGTTCGTACGAGAAGGCGCTCAAGGCCTTTACGCTCAACAAGACCGTGCCTTCGATGAAGGTCGCCAAGGAAGTACTCGATGACATGATCGAGGCCAACAAGGGTTACTGGCCCGAGCTTAAGTAAGGGCGACCGTGCCGCTGGCCACATAGCTTGAACAATGCCCCGTCCGCGTTTTGTGCGCGGGCGGGGCATTGCCGTTTGGTGCAAGGGGGCGGCCTCTTTTGGCCATTGTGGGTAATGCGTTTTATCAAACATGGCGTTAATCTGCGGTAAAGGTCTTTACCACCGTTGATGGTCGCATTTCATACCGCCTGCCGAACTGTGTGGAGACCTAACAACTTTTTAGGTCAGTGTTGTGCGTGTAGCAACTTCGCCCGGATTCGCCTCCGGGCTGCCACATGAGAGGGGATCTTATGGCTCGACTGCATGTAATGGAACGCAGCCACGCTCAGGCCGTCATGGACGACCTGCACGATGCGCTCGGACGTCGTCTGGCGGTGAGTTCGCTCGCCCCGTGCCCCGTTGAGTTTACGGCGGCGCTCGTCAACCTGTGCTCGACGCAGAGCTGCGGCAAGTGTACGCCCTGCCGCGTGGGCCTGAGCGCGCTGAGCGACCTGCTCGCCGATGTGCTCGAGGGCCGCGCCGACAAGTCCACGCTCAATCTGATCGAGCGCACGGCTCGCACCATCTATCTTTCGAGTGACTGCGCCATCGGCTACGAAGCTGGCGCCATGGCACTCACGGCTATCCGTGGCTTCCGCGACGATTTTGAGCATCACATCCGCGAGCACTCCTGCGGCTTTGACCGCGAGGCTCGCGTCCCGTGCGTCTCGGGTTGCCCGGCGCACGTCGACATTCCCGGCTATATCTCGCTGGTCGAGGCTGGCCGCTATGCCGACGCCGTCAAGGTCATCCGCAAGAACAACCCGCTGCCGCTCGTCTGCGGCCTGGTGTGCGAGCATCCCTGCGAGATGCACTGCCGCCGCGGCATGGTCGACGACCCCATGAACATCCTTGCCCTCAAGCGTTTTGCCGTTGAGCATAGCGACCTCAACGACTACAAGCCCACCGTGGCCGACGGCACCGGCAAGCGCATCGCCGTGATCGGCGGCGGCCCGGCTGGCCTTTCCTGCGCCTACTACCTGACCGTGATGGGTCACAAGGTGACCGTCTTTGAGCAGCGCCACCACCTGGGCGGCATGCTGCGCTACGGCATTCCCAGCTACCGCCTGCCGCGCGAGCGACTGCAGGCCGAGATCGACTGGATCTTGAGCGCCGGTATCGACGTGGAGCTCGACCACTCCGTCAACGGTGAGGAGCTTGCCCGCCTGCGCGATGAGTTCGATGCGGTCTACCTGGCCATTGGCGCCCACAGCGACAAGAAGCTCGGCCTTCCGGGCGAAGAGGCGCCCGGCGTGGAGTCGGCCGTCAAGATGCTGCGCGCTATTGGCGACGACGAGCTGCCCGACCTGAGCGGCCAGCGCGTGTGCGTCATCGGCGGCGGCAACGTGGCCATGGACGTGGCCCGCTCTGCCGTGCGCTGCGGTGCCGAAAAGGTGAGCATCGTCTACCGCCGTCGCATCTGTGACATGACGGCCCAGGATGCCGAGATTGCCGGTGCCCAGGCCGAGGGCTGCGAGGTTCTGGAGCTGACGGCTCCGCTCGCCATCGAGACGGGCGAGGACGGTCGCGTGAACGGCCTGCGCGTGCAGCCGCAGATCATCGGCGAGCCCCGTCGCGGTCGTCCGGCCCCGCGTGCCGCCGCCACGCCCGAGCGCGTCATTCCGTGCGAGCGCGTGTTTGTGGCCATTGGCCAGGATATCGATTCCAAGCCGTTTGAGGACATGGGCATCGCCTGCAAGTGGGGTTGCGTGGTCACCGATTCGGACGGCGCTGTGCCCAACTTCGACGGTCTCTTTAGCGGCGGCGACTGCCAGACCGGCCCCGCCACCGTCATCCGCGCCATCAACGCCGGCCGCGTGGCTTCGGCAAATATCGACCGCTACCTGGGCTTCGATCACAAGATCAAGCTCGATGTTGAGCTGCCGACCGTGCAGTTTAAGGGAAAGCACGAGTGCGGCCGCTGCGAGCTGGGCGAGCGTGAGGCCGGCGAGCGCATCCACGATTGGAATCTGGTTGAGCAGGGGCTTACCGAGGAGGAGGCACGCCAGGAGGCGAGCCGCTGCCTGCGTTGCGATCACTTTGGCTTTGGCGCGTTCCGCGGAGGGAGGAACCTGGAATGGTAGAGCTCAAGAACCCCACTGTCAGCGACAACACCGAAAGCGGAGCACTCAATATGGTCAAGCTCACGATCGATAATTGCGAAGTCGTGGTACCCGAGCACACCACGATCCTGGACGCTGCCAAGTCTGCCGGCATCCAGATTCCCACCCTGTGCTACCTGCGCGATCTGAACGAGATCGGCGGCTGCCGCGTGTGCGTGGTCGAGGTCGAGGGCTGCGACCAGCTGGTTGCCGCCTGCAACAACTACGTGCTCGACGGCATGGTGGTCCACACCAACAGCCCCAAGGCCCGCGAGGCCCGTCGTACCAACGTGCAGCTGCTGCTGTCCCAGCACGATTCGCGCTGCACGAGCTGCGTGCGCAGCGGCAACTGCAACCTGCAGACCATCGCCAACGACCTGGGCATCTTCTATCTGCCGTACGAGCAGCACCTGGCGCGCGAGGGCTGGGACTTCGATTTCCCCATCATCCGCGACAACGACAAGTGCATCAAGTGCATGCGCTGCATCAAAGTGTGCGAGAGCGTGCAGGGACTCGGCATTTGGGACCTGACCAACCGCGCCACGCACACCGCCGTGGGCACCCGCGGGCGCGCGCCGATCGGCAAGACCGATTGCGTCGCGTGCGGCCAGTGCATCACGCATTGCCCGACGGGCGCGCTGCGCGAGCGCGACGATACCGAGACCGTGTTCGATGCCATCGCCGATCCCGACAAGATCGTGCTGGTGCAGATCGCGCCGGCCGTGCGTAGTGCCTGGGGCGAGGAGCTCGGCATTTCGCGCGAGGAAGCCACCGTCGAGCGCCTGGCCTGCGCGCTGCGCCGTGTGGGCTTTGAGTACGTGTTCGACACCGATTTCTCGGCCGACCTCACCATTATGGAGGAGGGCTCCGAGCTGCTCGAGCGCCTGGGCGAGGCCGCCAAGGGCGAGGGCGACAGCCGTGGCTGGCCCATGTTCACGAGCTGCTGCCCGGGCTGGGTGCGCTTTGTGAAGGCACGTTACCCTGAGTTTGTCGACAGCCTGTCCACGTCCAAGTCGCCGCAGCAGATGTTCGGCGCCATCGCCAAGACCTACTATGCCAAGGTGCTGGGCGTGGAGCCCGAGCACCTGTTTGTGGTGTCCGTGATGCCGTGCACGGCCAAGAAGGCCGAGTGCGCGCTGCCGAGCATGGTGGGCGAGGACGGTGCGCCCGACGTGGACGTTGCGCTGACGGTGCGCGAGATGGTGCGCATGATCCGCGCGAACCACGTGAGCGTGGACACGCTCGTTGAGGAGCCGCTCGATACGCCGCTGGGCTTTGGCACGGGCGCGGGCGTGATCTTTGGCGCCACGGGCGGCGTGATGGAAGCTGCGGTGCGCTCGGCCTATTTCCTGGTGACGGGTAAGAACCCCGATGCCGACTTCTTCACCGACGTGCGCGGGCTCGACGGCTGGAAGGAAGCCGTTGCCGATATCGACGGCACCAAGGTGCGCGTCGCCGTGGCGCACGGGCTTGGCAACGCCGCCCGTCTGCTCGACGCGATTCGCGACGGCCTCGTGAGCTATGACTTCGTCGAGGTCATGGCGTGCCCCGGCGGCTGCGTCGGTGGCGGCGGTCAGCCCATTCACGACGGCTGCGAGCTGGCGGCCGAGCGCGGTCAGGTGCTGTGGGGCCTGGATGCGAAGGCGGACATTCGCTTCTCG
Source organism: uncultured Collinsella sp. (assembly GCA_934646965.1). Classification (GTDB taxonomy): domain Bacteria; phylum Actinomycetota; class Coriobacteriia; order Coriobacteriales; family Coriobacteriaceae; genus Collinsella. Next base: position 39,842 of record CAKUEZ010000001.1, read on the forward strand.
CACGAGAACCCCGATGTCCAGGCGTGCTACCGCGAGTTCTTGGGCGAGCCGCTCTCGCCGCTGGCCGAGGAGCTGCTGCACACCGACCACCATGCGTGGACGATGCCCAACGAAGGGACGTGCTAGCGATGCGCACATTTGATTTTGAGCTGTCGCGCCGGGGGTTTGCCTCGGCGCTCGCCGCGGGCGCGCTGTCGCTTGCGTTGGTTGGATGCGGCGGCGGGGCCGCGGGGGCTGGGTCTTCTGCGGGCTCGGCTGCCGCGGGCGGCGCCAATGCCGCCGCCGAGCCGGTCGAGGTGCACGTCGCCTCGCTCAAGGGCCCGACCTCGATCGGTCTGGTGCAGTTTATGGACCAGGCTGCAAACGGCGAGACGGACAATGAGTTCGACTTTGCGATTAACACTGCCGCCGACGAGATCGTGCCCAAGGTCATTCAGGGCGATGTCGATATCGCCCTGGTGCCCGCCAACGTGGCGAGCGTGCTCTATAACAAAACCGAGGGTGCGGTGCAGGTCATCGATATCAACACGCTGGGCGTGCTGAACGTGGTGACGGGCGACGCGAGTGTGGCCTCGTTTGGCGACCTGGCGGGCCGTACCGTTTACATGACGGGCAAGGGCACCACGCCGGAGTACGTCATGAACTACCTGCTGGAGCGCGCGGGCCTGACCGGCCAGGTGACGCTCGAGTTTAAGAGCGAGCCCACGGAGGTGCTGTCGGCGCTGCTTGCCGACCCGTCTGCCGTGGGCGTGCTGCCCGAGCCGTTCAAGACCGCGGCCATCGCCAAGAGCGAAGGCAAGCTGTCGGCACCGGTAAGCTTGACCGATGCGTGGGACGAGCTGGCGGGCGACACGGGTTCGCGCCTGCTGACGGGCGTGACCGTGGTGCGCCGTGCCTTTGCCGAGGAACATCCCGAGGCCGTGGCGGAGTTCTTGCGCTGCCATGAGGCGAGCGTTAAGGCTGTCAACGCGGCGCCAGCTGACTGGGCGCAAGCCGTGGTCGATGCCGGCATCGTCGATAACGCCACGATTGCCGAAAAGGCGATCCCTGGGTGCATGCTCGTGTGCCAAACGGGGAAGGATATGAAGGCGGCGCTCAGCGGGTACCTGCAGGTGCTGGCCGATGCGGACGCGAGCGCCGTGGGTGGCAAGCTCCCGGCTGACGATTTCTACTACATGGAGTAGCCCGTGCGTGCGTTTGCTCGACAAATGACAGAGCGTATGAAGGCGGTGGCGGCAGGTTGTGCCGTCGCCGCCTTTTGGCTTGCCGTGTGGGTGCTCGCGGCGGCGCTGGTAGCGCAGCCGTTGATTCTGCCGGGGCCGGGCGCTGTTGTGATGGCGTTGTTACGACTGGTGTGCGATGCCGGTACGTGGGCAATCTTGGCGGGCTCGGGCGCGCGGATTTTGGGTGGGCTGGCGCTTGCCGCGGTATGCGGCGGCGTGCTTGCCGGGGTCTCGGCACGGTCGCGGGCGTTTGCCCGCTTGGTGGCGCCGGCGCTTTCGTTTGTGAAGGCGACACCAGTTGCCTGCGTGGTGGTTCTGCTGCTTATCTGGCTGGGGTCGGCGCGCGTGAGCATCGCCGCCGTCTTTTTGATGGCGCTGCCGGGCGTGTATTTTTCGCTGGTCGAGGGGCTGGCGCAGGTTAATGGGTCGTTGGAGCAGATGCTTCGGCTGCATAGCGTACGGGGTTGGCGCCTGTTTTGTGCCCATACCTGGCGCGAGGTCCTGCCGTTTGTGCTTTCGTGTGCCCGGGCCGTGATTGGTATGGGCTGGAAGGCCGGCGTGGCGGCCGAGCTTATCGGCATGGCGGTGGGCACTGTGGGCGAGCGCATTTATCAGGCAAAGCTTTTGATTGAGACGGCCGATCTGCTGGCGTGGACCGTGCTGGTCGTTGCTGCCTCGTGGGCGTGCGAGCGCGTGCTGGTGTGGCTGCTGCGGGCTTCGGGGCCTGCGGCGTGGCGCGCGGCCGTGCGGGCGCATGGGCGTGGTCTGCGCGGGCGTGTGGGGGCTGCGAGCGATGGCACTGCAGCGGAGCTTGCGTTTGCCGTGGGCGATCGCGCGCCGTGGGCGCCGGCGCTCGATGGGCTGGTGCTCAACGTGCCCGTGGGCGGACGTATCTGCGTGATGGGCGCCTCGGGTGTGGGTAAGTCCACGCTGCTAGCCCTTGCGGCGGGGGAGTGCGCGCCGTGCTCGATGGTGTTTCAGGATGCGCGCTTGGTCGAGTCCGCCTCGGCGCTGGATAACGTGCTGGTGTGCGCCGATGCGCGCGTGGACGCTTCGAGCGCCGCGGCCTTGCTGCGCCTGCTGGTGCCGGGGATCGATGTTCATGCTTGTGTGGCCGAGCTTTCGGGCGGCCAGCGCCGCCGTGTCGAGATCGCTCGGGCCCTGCTGTGCTCGGGCGGCGCCGTGATTCTTGATGAGCCCTTTACCGGCCTGGATGCCGCCGCACGCGATGCAGCGGCCAAGGTCGTGCTCGACCTGCTCGATAACCGTACGCTCCTGCTTGCCACGCACGACGCTGCCGACACTCGGGCCCTCAACATCTCAGACGTCATCACGCTCTAGGAACTAATCCAACTCCAATCTCAACAACAAAATGACCTCTTTTCATCTGCTCCCATGGGGCAGATGTGGTATTCTATCTGCGGGGTAATACTTAGGAATACCAAGTAATACCAACGCTGCAGAAACATACTCCGGATGCGGGCCAATCGGGTTGCCTTCACAGCCCATCGCCCAGCCGCGTGGCCCGCATCTATCCGCACCACCGTCGTTTCAAAAAGGAAGCGCCATGGCAGAACACATGACCCCTGTAGTCGCGAAGGTCTTGCCCGAGGAGAAGGCGGCCTTCGCGGCGGCAACCCAGCTCGTGGGCACCACGCCGTCCAACGCAATCCGCATGTTCATCGCCGCGTTCAATCGCTGCGGCACCTTCCCGTTCGACATCTCGCCCAACGGGGCTTTTGGCAAAGACTGTCCCCAACAACTAGTCGTTAAAGAACGTCCCCAATGACTAGTCGTTGGGGACGTTCTTAAATGACTACCTGCCGGGAGGAGGTTGGCATGCTCAATGCGATGGTTTGGGCACTTGCCTGTTTTGGCGTCGTCGCTGCCGATATTGCCCTGAGCGTGGTTCTGTTTTCCGCCCTTGGCGTCGCATCGGTGTTCATGGGTTTTTCGATCGACGACCTCGACATTCAATTGCTTCAGGCTGCCGCGCAGACGGCGTCGTTTTTGATGGCACTGCTGTGGTGGCGTTATTTATGGCCGCGCTCGTTTACGGCTCGCTGGCAAAGCGAACGCCCGCTCGGCGGGGGAGCGCGCGGCGCGTGGCGACGTATCGTCTGCGTTATCGTGATCGGCCTGGCCTTGCAGGTGGTCGTTGGCTACGTGACCGACGCCGTGTTGTCGCTGCTGCCCGAGGCCGCGGCCGATTACAGTGAGCTTGTCGAGGAAACGGGCATGGGCGATACCAGCTACCTCGCCGTCCTCACCACGGTGCTCGGCGCCCCATTTTGCGAAGAGCTGCTAGTGCGCGGCATCATTTTTGAGTTTTCGCTCCGAGCGTTTAATCCGCAGTGCCGTCCGCTCTGGAAGCGTCGGCGCCGCGCGAATGTGCAAGAAAGCGCCATGGTGCCCTGGGCGGCCCCGAGTACCTGGGGTATCGCCGCGGCAATTGTGCTGCAGGCGGCGGTCTTTGGTTTTATGCACATGAACTGGGTGCAAGGTTGCTACGCGGGCGCCGCCGGCATCGTCTTTGGCTGGGTGCTCGTGACGACCGGAAAGCTCCGCTACACCATCCTGCTGCACTTTGCCTTTAACGCCGGATCGTATCTCATGGCGTTGCTCTGGTTTGTGAACACGCCCCTCGACGTGGTCATCACGGTCGCCATCGCCGGCGTCATCCTCGTTGAGGCTATGCGCTCGTTGCGCCAAGCGTGCCAGCCGGACGCAGCGAGCGCGCCGCTGCCCTAGTTGCGGCGGCCGCCTCCGTTGGCGCCCTGGCGGCCCTGGGCTGCGCGATTACGCCCCGCGGTGTTCTGCGCGCGGGACATACCGCCGTATCCCTTGCTGCCCTTAGACCCCTTGCCGGCACCGCCAACGCCACCGTGGGCCTTGCCGCCCTTCTTGCCAGTCCCATGTCCGCCGCTGGTAGACGTCTCGCCCGGGCGCGGCGGCACGGGGCGAATCAGGCAATGCTTGGTGTAGCCGATCAGGTCGCGACGGCCGGCCTTCTCCAGCGCCTCGCGCACAAGCTTGTAGTTCTCGGGCTTGCGATACTGAATCAGCGCACGCTGCATGGCCTTCTCGTGCGGGTCGCGTGCCACGTAGATTGGTTGCAGGGTGCGTGGGTCCACGCCGGTGTAGTACATGCAGGTCGACATGGTGGACGGGGTGGGGTAGAAGTCCTGCACCTGCTCGGGCATGTAGCCCATGTCGCGCACGGCCTCGGCGAGGTCCACGGCTTCCTTCATCGTCGAGCCGGGATGGCTCGAGATCAGATACGGCACCACGTACTGCTTGAGTCCGTACTCGCGGTTCAGGCGCTCAAATTTTCGGCAGAATGCGTCGTAGACGGCGCGGCTCGGCTTGCCCATTACGGACAGCACCGCATCGCTTACGTGCTCGGGCGCCACGCGCAGCTGGCCCGAGACATGGTGTTCCAGCAGCTCGCGCAAAAACTCGTCCGAGGCGTCGGCCATGGTGTAGTCAAAGCGGATGCCGCTGCGCACGAAGACCTTCTTGACGCCTGGCAGCTGGCGCAGGTCGCGCAGCAGCTGCGTGTAGCCGCTCTCGTCGACCACCATGTTCTTGCACACACTCGGCCATAGGCAGCGCTTGTTCTTGCAGACGCCGTGCTTGAGCTGCTTGTCGCAGGCCGGACGGCTAAAGTTGGCCGTCGGTCCGCCCACGTCGTTGATGTAGCCCTTAAACTCCGGGTCGTGCGTGAGCAGCTCGGCCTCGCGCATGATCGAGTCGTGGCTGCGCATCTGCAGCACACGGCCCTGGTGGAAGGTGAGCGCGCAAAACGAACACTCGCCAAAGCACCCGCGGTTGGAGCTGATGGAAAACTTGATCTCGGAAAAGGCCGGCACGCCGCCTGCGGCATCGTAGTCGGGATGCCAGTCGCGCGCGTAGGGGAGCTCGGCGACCTCGTCCATCTCGTCGGTGGTGAGCGTTGCCGACGGCGGGTTCTGCACCACGTAGACGTTGTTGGGATAGGGCTCCACCAGGCGATGCCCGGTAATGGGGTCCATGTTTTGCTGCTGCACGTTAAAGCTGCGTGCGTAGTTGAGCTTGTCGGACGAAAGGTCGTCCCAACTGGGCAGCAGGTCGTAGTCGTAGACCTCGTTGAGCGAACCCGTGCGGTAGACGGTGCCGTTGATGTAGGTGATCTGGTCGACAGGCAGCCCGGCGTCGAGCGCGTCGGCGATCTCGACGATCGCGTGCTCGCCCATGCCGTAGATGAGGATATCGGCGCCCGAATCGAGCAACACCGAGCGCTTGAGTTTGTCCTGCCAGTAGTCGTAGTGGGCCAGGCGGCGCAGGCTCGCCTCGATGCCGCCGATGATGATGGGGGCGTCCTTGAACGTTTGGCGGATGAGGTTGCCGTAGACCGTGACGGCGCGGTTGGGGCGGTGGCCCTCCTCGCCGCCGGGGGTATAGGCGTCGGTGTGGCGGCGGTGCTTGGTCACCGAATAGTGGTTGACCATGGAGTCCATGTTGCCGGCACTGACGAGAAAGCCCAGGCGCGGCTCGCCGAGCACGGTGACGCTGGCGGGGTCGGTCCAGTCGGGCTGGCAGATGATGCCCACCTTGTAGCCGTGCGCATCGAGCACGCGGCTGATGATAGCCATGCCAAAGCTGGGGTGGTCCACATAGGCATCGCCGCAGATGTAGACGAAGTCGCACTGGTCCCAGCCGCGCGCATCCATGTCGGCACGGCTGACGGGGAGGAACTTGTCACGGCCCGGGCGCCAGGGGCGGGCGGGCGCGGCCTGGGAATGCTTGGCGTGCGCGGCCTTGGCGGCCGTGTCCTGCGCCTTGCCGCCGCGCTTTTGCTGTTGGCCTTGCTTGCCCTGCTGGCTGCGCTGGTTGTTCTGAGCGTGCTGAGGCTTTTTTGCCACGATCCCTCCCGGTGTTTGTATGCTGCACGTAATTGTAACCAGTCTTTTTGGGACGGGGCTAAAAAGACTGGTGGAGTACACGAGGCGCCGGGTGTCGGCGTCGTGCCCGCCGTTTGTTTCCAGACTGTGTATCCCTCTGTCGAAGGGGACGTCTCGCGCGCATGCCGTGTTGTCAATGGGTTACAGTATGAACGGCGGCTATGTTTCCGCCAACGCACGAGATAGTCGTCAACAAGGAGGATGCGCGACGATGCAGCGTGCCAAACAGATATCGGAGTCCATCGAGCTGGGCATTATCTTGGCGCTTGCCGGTGGCTTTATGGATGTGTATTCGTACGTGGGCCGCGACCATGTTTTCGCCAACGCGCAGACGGGCAACATCTTGCTGGTGGGCGTGAGTATCTCGGAGGGCAACTGGGCGCTCGCGGGACGCTACTTCTTCCCCGTGGTGTCGTTTGCCGTGGGCATTATGCTTGCCGACCTGGTGCACGAGCGGTTTGGTAGCGTGATTCACTGGCGTCAGGTGACGGTGTTCTTTGAAGCCGTCATCTTGCTGGGCGTGAGTTTTATTCCTGGCGGCGATTTTAACCTGCTCGCCAACTGTCTCACGTCGTTTGCCTGCGGCATGCAGGTCGAGAGCTTCCGCAAGATACATGGTCACGGCATCGCCACGACCATGTGCATCGGTAACCTGCGCAATGCGCTGCAAAACGTGGACGACTATATCATCACCCACAAGCGCGGCTTTTTGGAAAACGGCCTGTTGTACTTTGGCGTGATCTTTACCTTTGTGTTTGGCGCCGTGCTGGGCAACTGGTGTATTGAGCGGATGGGCCTGCACGCCATCGCCGTGGCGAGCGTGCTGCTGTTTGTCGCGTTTGCCATCATGTTCATCGACCGCGAGCGCGATTTGCGCTTCCGCTGGAAAGTTGCGGCCGAGGCCTGGAAGGAAGGCTGTCGAAAGTAGCGGCAGGATGTGCCAAAGGGACTGTCCCTTTGGCACATTATATTCGCCATCTGTTGAAACGCTTTAACAATTTTGACGTTCTCGCGAAAATTTCGTTTCAAAAGCGTTAGGATGGGACTCATAGCGCGGGGCGTAATGGGTGCTCCGCACACGATGGGAGGCTATCAATGGCTAATCGTTTCGTTCTCAACACCATTTCTTACCATGGTTCTGGCGCCATCAAGGAGATTCCCGGCGAGCTCCAGCGTCGCGGCTACAAGAAGATTTTCGTCTGCTCTGACCCCGATCTGGTTAAGTTTGGCGTTACTTCCAAGGTGACCGACGAGCTCGACGCCGCCGGCATCGCTTGGAGCCTCTACTCCGAGATCAAGCCCAACCCCACCATCCAGAACGTCAAGGACGGCGTCGAGGCCTTCAAGGCCGCCGAGGCTGACGCTATCGTGACCATCGGTGGCGGCTCCTCCATGGACACCGCTAAGGCTATCGGCATCATCATCAACAACCCCGAGTTCGCTGATGTCCGCAGCCTCGAGGGCGTTGCCCCGACCAAGAACCACGCCGTGTTCACCATCGCCGTGCCGACGACCGCCGGTACCGCCGCTGAGGTGACCATCAACTACGTCATTACCGACCCCGAGAAGGTCCGCAAGTTCGTGTGCGTCGACACCAACGACGCTCCCGAGGTCGCCGTCGTCGACCCCGACATGATGGCTTCCATGCCCGCCGGCCTCACCGCCTCCACCGGTATGGACGCTCTGACCCACGCCATCGAGGGCTACACCACCAAGGGTGCCTGGGAGCTCTCCGACATGTTCCACTTTGAAGCCATCAAGCTGATCAGCGAGAACCTGCGCGACTCCGTCGCCGAGGCCAAGTCCGGCCAGCCCGGCTCCGGCCGCGAGGGCATGGCTCTTGGCCAGTATGTCGCCGGCATGGGCTTCTCCAATGTTGGCCTGGGCATCGACCACGCCATGGCTCACACCCTGTCCGCTCACTACGACACCCCGCACGGCGTCGCTTGCGCCATGCTGCTGCCGATCGCCATGGAGTTCAACAAGCCGGTCTGCGCCGAGCGCCTGGCCAAGGTCGCCGTCGCCATGGGTGTTGACACCACGGGCATGAGCACCGACGAGGCCGCCGACGCTGCCATCGCCGCCGTCAAGCAGCTTTCCGCCGACGTGAACATCCCGCACGTCTGTGAGGCCATGAAGGCTGACGAGATCGAGGTCCTGGCCAAGGACGCCATGGCCGACGCCTGCTTCCCGGGCAACCCGCGCGAGGCGACGCTCGACGACGTCATCGAGCTCTTCAAGAAGATCTGCCCGGCTGCCTAAACTGGTTCGGCGGGCCCCGCCCGTTAGCCCCAGAATCGTCCTCGGACATGTCGGAGGCCCCGCTGCGCACTACGTGCGGCGGGGCCTCCTTCTGTCCTGCGGAAAGATTCTGGGGCTAACGGACGGGGCCCGCCGGCTCGTTGTCGTGGCGGGCGCTGTTTTGGGGTGCTCGATGGGTTGTCTCGCTAGGTAAAAATTTGTTCGCGGTGGTATTGTTGCTGTGGGTTTAATTCGATATGAAAGGGTGACTTTGGTGTCCCAGATGGATTCTACGCTCTCCTATATTACTGACCAGTTGAAGGCGCTTACCTCGATTGCTTCTCCTACGGGGTATACCCGTGCGGCGACTGATTATCTGATGGAAACCCTGCGTGATATGGGGTTTGGGCCTGAGCGTTCTAATAAGGGCAATGTGCTCGTTGAGCTTGGCGGCGAGGGTGAGCCGCTCGTGTTGGCGAGCCATGTTGACACGCTTGGTGCCATGGTACGTTCCATCAAGGACAACGGCCGCCTGCGTCCCACGACGCTCGGCGGGCATCAGTGGTCTACGGCCGATGGCGAGAACTGTACTGTCTACACGCGCGACGGCAATGTCTACACGGGTGTTGTTCTCAACACCGAGCCTTCGGCGCATGTGGCCGACGAGCCGGTCAAGACGATCGAGAAGAACATGGAGATCCTGCTCGACGAGAACGTCGACAGCAAGGACGATGTGCTCGAGCTGGGCATTCAGACTGGCGATATCATCGCCATGGACCCGCGCACCACGGTGACGGAGAGCGGCTACATTAAGAGCCGCTTTTTGGACGACAAACTGTCCGCGGCGATTCTGCTGGGTTTGGCCCGCGCCGTCGCCGATGGCGAGGTGGCGCTTTCGCGCAAGGTTTCGCTGCTCTTTACCGTGTACGAGGAGGTCGGTCACGGCGGCGCCTTTGTGCCGGCCGACACGCGCGAGATGATCAGTGTGGACATGGGCTGCGTGGGCGACGACCTGGGCTGCACCGAGCGTATGGTGTCGATCTGCGCCAAGGATTCGGGCGGTCCGTATAACTACGACCTGGTGACCACGCTGTCCAATATCGCGCGCGAGCTGGAGCTCGACTACGCTATCGACGTGTACCCGCATTACGGCTCCGATGTCGAGGCCACGCTTTCGGCCGGCTATGACATTCGCCACGGCCTGATCGGCCCCGGCGTGTACGCGAGCCACAACTACGAGCGCAGCCACATCGACGGCGTGCGCAACACCTACGAGCTGGTCCGCACCTACGTCCAGCGCTAGATGCACCGATAACGGCGCTGGCCAGCATGTCTAGAAAGCCAGCGCCACCCACTCTCAATAAGTTGCGGTGAAATAGGGACTGTTTAAGCGTTTCAAGCGCGAAACAGTCCCTATTTCACCGCAACTTAGGGGGCAGTGCTGTTATCTCTGCACGTGCCGTAGCACCTCAACAGCGGCGCTTACCTCTATCGTGCGGCGCTCGAGACCGTGGCGGATGGCCTTGAGGCGATTGTCCGCCGTTGCCCATGCGCTTTGTGAGAGGATTTCGACCGCCTCGTCGACGAACCCATCGAGGTGCGATGCATCGAACCAGTCGAGTGAGTCGGCAAATGCCAGCTGAGTGGAAGGGTCCGGCCCAAACGGTTTGGCGGCAAACCCAAACTCCCCGGTAACAAGCGCGGCGGTTGGCACGTTGTACCACAGGCAATTGCCGCTATCGAACAACGGTGCAGGCCGTATTTCCAGCGTGTCGACATCGCGGATGATGCCGAAGTTTCGCCAGTGGCGGTCGCTGTTGGCCAAGAGGGCATCGCAGACGATCATCTGCGACATGGATCTTCTCACGGCAGCTTCGTCAGCCCCGTGCCTGCCAAGATACCGGCAGTATCGATCGTATGTCGAGCTTCCTCGCTGACCACCAAGTGCGTCCCTGATATAAGCGGCCGGCACGTATTCCTCGCGGCCATTAAGAAAGTCATCGCATAGACATACGGGCTCGTCGAACATGCGCTCGACCGTATAGGGAACAAACTCACCTTTGGATAACAGACGCCGATGAAGGGCCGTCGCGACCGCCTCGTTAAACGGACGCTGGTCGTCCATGCCACACCCTTTGACCAGGACTCGAATGCCATTACGGATTATCCAAGATTTGGGGAGCTCGCCCTCGGACGTATTGTCAGGATTTTTGAGTCCGATGCCCTCAAGCCAGCCTGAACGTTGCTCGGGTCTCGACCGTTCAAAATCGTTCTCGAAGTAATTGAGGTGCTGCCAATCGAGCTCATCGCAGTTGACCGGCCTCAGCCAGTAGCAATCCGAAAGCGAAAAACCCAGGCATCGAACGGGTACTTCAATACTGCTGTCAATTCCCAGCTCGCGATAGCGCGAGATGAGTCCGGGACGGACGTCGGGCACCGACCGGTGGCTCCACCACGTGTTGAGTGCCCGTTTATTCACCGTTGGGGAAGAGCTCGAGCACGTGCCAAACGGCATTCTTCGCGCATCGAGTATCTCGGCAATTTCAAAGGAAAACTCGCGCGTTGAATCAAACGAGACATGCGCGACCTCGTGGTCGGCTGACATCAACGTGAACTTGCGCCCTACGTCAGCCGCGGGACGGCGCCCGCGCTTGCGGACCTTTTGGTAGCCAATCGCGGAATCGTACTCAACCATTTTCCGTCCACCGACGATATCGCACGCGAGCGTTCCCGATGCAGCCAGTTGTGATATGCGGGCCTTCGTAACGCCCAGCAGACGCGCTGCGTCACCCATGGATATATAGTTGGAAGTACTCATCTACCGCATCACCTCGTTAAGTATTCTAATTGTTAAATACAGCAAGCATAAATATCATAATACTTAACAAAGTTGCGGTGAAATAGGGACTGTTGGGGCGTTTGAAGCACTTAAACAGGCCCTATTTCACCGCAACTTATGAAGAGGTGGGGCTATTTGATAGCGTTGGTCACAGTTCCGCCGCCGAGGACGATGTCGCTGCGGTAGACGACGACGGCCTGGCCGGGGGCGATGGCGCGCTGCGGCTCGTCAAAGGTCAACAGCATCTGCCCGTCTTCGCCACGCGTGAGGGTCGCCGCCTGGTCTTTCTGGCGGTAGCGGTACTTGGCGCCCACGCGAATGCCGCCGGCGTCGAGCTCTGCCTCCATGCGCGTATCCGGTGCGCTCCAGATCCAGTCATTAGCCGTGAGCGCGGTGGCCGTCAGATCCTCGGCCTCGCCCAGATGCACGGTGTTGTTGGTGGCATCGACGCCTGTCACGTACACGGGGTGTGCCATCGCAACACCCAGACCCTTGCGCTGTCCGATGGTGTAGCGCAGCGCGCCGTTGTGGCGCCCGACCACGCTGCCGTCGCGCCACACGATGTCGCCCGGTGCAGCGGGATGTCCGCAGCGGCGCTCGATATAACCCGCGTAGTCGCCGTCGGGAATAAAGCAGATATCTTCGCTTTCGGCCTTCTTGGCATTGGTAAAGCCCTGTTCGGCGGCAATGCGGCGCACGTCGCGCTCTTTGTCCAAGCCCGCCAGCGGAAAGATCGTGTGCGCCAGGCGCTCCTGCGTGAGCGAATACAAAAAGTAGCTCTGGTCCTTCTTGGGGTCCTCACCGCGATGCAGTCGCCAGGTGCCGTCTGCCGCCTGGCTTGTTTTGGCGTAGTGTCCCGTTGCGATGTAGGCGCAGTCCATGTCCAGCGCCGCATCGAGCAGCGCGCCAAACTTAATGTGGCGGTTGCAGATAATGCACGGATTAGGCGTCAGCCCCTCCTGGTACGCGGTCACAAAGCGCTCGATAACGCTGCAGTCGAACGTCTGCTGCAGGTCGAGCACGTGATGGGGGATCCCGATACGCTCGGCAACGGCCTTCGCGTCGGCGATATCGCGGTCGACTTTGCTCATGCCCGTGGCGGGGTCGGGCGCGGGGCAGGTGAGGCGCATGGTGGCGCCAACGCATTCGTAGCCCTGGCTTTTGAGCAGGTACGCGGTCACGCTGGAATCGACGCCGCCGCTCATGGCGACGAGCACGCGCTTGTTGTGCATGGGGAGGTTCTCCTTGGTGGCATGTGGCCAAAAAAGAAAAGCGGCGCGGGAGGCTGGTTCCGCGCCGCAGACATTGTAGCAAGTTCGGGCGTCCTGTGGGACACCCTGTTGGGATGGGCTCGGGCTGCCAGAAGAGAGGGGAGACCGGCGTGCCTTGAGCTCATCCTAGGGGCGATAGGCCCTAGTCCTGGAAGAGCGCCGTGGACAGGTAGCGCTCGCCAGTGTCGGCAAGCAGGGCCACGATGGTCTTGCCCTCGTTCTCGGGGCGCTTGGCCAGCTGCAGCGCAGCCCACACGGCGGCGCCGGACGAAATGCCCACGAGCACGCCCTCCTTGTGACCCACGGCGCGGCCGGTCGCAAAGGCGTCCTCGTTCTCGACGGGGATGATCTCGTCATAGACCTGGGTGTCGAGGACGTCGGGCACAAAGCCGGCGCCGATGCCCTGAATCTTGTGCGGACCGGCCTGGCCCTTGGAAAGCACCGGGGAGGTGGCGGGCTCGACGGCGACGACCTTGATCTCGGGGTTCTGCTCCTTGAGGAACTCACCCACGCCGGTCACGGTGCCACCGGTGCCAACGCCGGCGACGAAGATGTCGACCTGGCCGTCGGTGTCGTCCCAAATCTCGGGGCCGGTCGTGGCCTTGTGGATAGCGGGGTTGGCGGGGTTCACGAACTGGCCGGCGAGGATGCTGTTGGGGGTCTCCTTCTGGAGTTCCTCGGCCTTGGCGATGGCGCCCTTCATGCCCTTGGAGCCGTCGGTGAGCACGAGCTGGGCGCCGTATGCCTGCATGAGCTTGCGGCGCTCGACGGACATGGTCTCGGGCATGGTGATGATCACCTTGTAACCGCGAGCCGCTGCCACCGAGGCGATGCCGACGCCGGTGTTGCCGCTCGTGGGCTCGATGATGGTGTAGTCGCCGCCGCGCACGAGCTTGCCGGCCTTCTCGGCCTCGTCAATCATGTTCTTGGCGACGCGGTCTTTGACGGACCCGGCGGGGTTGAAGTACTCGAGCTTGACGAGCACGCGGGCCTTGAGGTCCTCGTCGGCCTCAAAGTGAGTGAGCTCCAGAAGCGGGGTGTGGCCGATAAGCTGATCGATGGACGTGTAAACCTTGCTCATGGTGAACCTCCAAAGTGTTCGGGTTGCTGGATACCGTGTGGTTTTACGGTGTGTCTGACAGCTAAACCCACAAACCTTATAGGTTGTTCGTTTAGCTGTTGGGAAGCATACTAGACACTAAAGCCTAGTAATGCAATAGGAAATAGGAGATTATTGCAAGTTGATTAATCACCTTGACCGGAACGGGTATTTTCAAACCCGGTTTTTCGGCTAGAATTTCAACGGACTAAAGGACCGAAAGGCAGCACTATATATGTTGGTTTCTACTAAGGGCAGGTACGCCCTGCGCGTTATGGTTGACCTGGCCGAGCACCAGGCGACCGGCCGCATTCCGCTTAAAGAGATTGCGGCGCGTCAGGGTATTTCGGAGAAGTACCTCGAGAATATCCTGGCGACGCTCGTGCGCGCCAATATGCTCTCGGGCATGCGCGGCAAGGGCGGCGGCTATGTGCTCACGCGTCCGCCCGAGCAGTACACGGTGGGCGAGATCTTGCGCCTGACCGAGGGCAGTCTGGCGCCGGTTGCTTGTCTGGATGGTGACTGCAAGGGCTGCTCGCGTTCGGATGAGTGTCCCACGCTCGACGTGTGGAAGAACCTGGACAAGCTCATCAACGATTACCTCGACGGCGTAACGCTCGACCAGCTTGTCGCCCCCAACCATGGCTACGACTACGTCATCTAACCCACGCCTGCATTTGGGGACGGGGTGGAAATGGTAGATTTTCTTGCCCTCGAGACTTGGCAAATAAGAAGGCTGCCCATTTTGCGATGGGTGGCCTTCGTTTTGGGTCGATGTGATGGCTCGTGGCGATGCGGTGATTCGTGCCGGGCGGCTCTAGTCCTCGGCGATGCTGTCGAGGATGCTGCGCATGATGGACACCAGGATGCTGCCCATAAAGGCCGAGCCAAAGCTTGCGATGGAGATGCCGACGCCCAGCAGGTTGACCGACAGGTAGCTCGCAAGCTCAAGCATAAAGCTGTTGACGACAAGCTGGAAAATGCCGAGCGTTATGATCGTGAGCGGCAGCGAGATGACCGTGAGGAACGGTTTGACAAACGAGTCGACGATGTTCAGGAACAGTCCCACAAAGGCAAAGCAGACCCATGCCTCGGCAAAACCGAAGGGCTGGATGCCAGGGACGAGGAACGTGGCGATCGCGATAGCGATCGAGGTGAAGAGCCAGTTAAGCATAAAGCGCATGGTGTGGATCCTTTCTTGCGCAGGGTGTGTTGGTGTCGCGTGAAGCGTTTTGCTGTGCCAACTTGGACGGCCGCGCGGGCGCGTCGTCTTGTTCGGGCGCCCATTGTCTCAGATATTCGTGGAGCTTACGTGCGTATTCGGTTTCGAAACGGCGTTCGTCCTGAAAAACGTGCCGCTGGCAGAGAGTCTTGTCGCTTTAGTTTGGTGGTGTGCTACACTGCTACGGGCAAATGGCCCATGCATAGTTTTATTGCATATTACGGGCGAACGATGCCCGATGTCAGTATTAACTTCGATGCCTTTTGGCGGGTTTGGCGGTGATCGATGAATATCGAGAACATGTTTGACAAGCCTGATGTCAAGCAGCTGGTCCACGCATTTAGTCTTTTGGATGACGAGAAGGATATCCAAGCGTTTTTGACCGATATCTGCACGCCGCGCGAGATTTGCGATCTTTCGCAACGCTTGCAGGTCGCGCGTTATCTGGATGAGGGCGAGCCCTATGTTGAGGTTCAGGCCCGTACCGGCGCATCGTCCACCACGGTGAGCCGCGTATCCAAGGCGCTGAACGGCGAGTACGGCGGCTATCGCAAGATCCTCATCAAGCTGGAGGATGGCGAGTAGACTAACGGCAAAAACGAATTGCGCAGAACCGTCCCTTCGGGGGCGGTTTTTTGGTGCCATGTTGTCCGCTCGGGCGGGTAGGATGGATGCATTGATTATTGCGAACGGTTTGAGTGGAGGACCATGCCTGTTCGAATCTATACCACCAATGCCGGCACGGATTTGAGCGATGCCGAGGCGGCGCTGCTTGCCGACCTGGTTGCCCGCCACGGGCGTGCCGTTTTGCTGGCACCCTCGTTTGCCGAGCTCGACCTGTGCCGTCACGATGCGGCGTTGGCCGGTGCCTCGCTGGGCGTTGACTACAAGACGCCCTCGTCATGGCTTCGTTCGCTGTGGGAGCTTTTGGGCGATGGCCGCAGTTTCGTCGACAACCTGCAGCGCCAGATGCTGTTCTCGGACATGATCGCCCGCCGCGACGATGCCGACCTGCAGCCGCTTTCGCGCAGCCAGGGCACGGTGCGCATGCTCGCGCGCATGGCCCGCGATGTGCTGCCGGGCGTGGCGGGAACGGGTGCCGAGCGCTGCTGTGGTGATGCGTGCCAACCCGAACCCAAAAGCGACGCCGAGGCGCGCGTGTTTGAACTTTTGCGTGCCTATGCGGGCGGCCTGGACCGCCGAGATATGGTCGAGCCCTGCGAGGCCGCCGATATGATGGCCAGCGCCCTGGCCGACAGCCTGCCCGCTTGCGCTCGTGCGGTGTTCGTACGCGGCATCACGTCGTTTACGCATGGCCTGCTCGAGTTGCTATCGGCCGTGGCAAACAATGGGGGAGAGGTTGTCGTGTTGCTCGCTCGCGAGCAGGCTGCGATGCGCGAGGACCTGGCTGCCGCCTTTGACGCTCGCGACGTGCTGTTTGAGGTCGCGCCGCTGGGGGAGGATGCAGCCGAGCTCGGCGTCGCCGCCTCTGAACCCGCCTCTCAACCTACCTTTATAGAGGTTGCAGGTCCTCACGCCTGCGTCCATGCCTATGTGGATGCTATTGATGAGCTGGTAAAAGTGTGTGAGGACGCTGCGGCCGACGACGATGCCGCTGTGCCTATCGATCCCGCGCGCGTGCTCGTGGTTTCCGCTCGGGCACCCCAGCTGTTCGGTGGACTCGCCGCCCGTTTGGCTGCGCGCCACATCGCTGCCGAAACGACGGAGTTCACGGCGTTTTCCCAGTCCATCGCGGGCGGGCAGTTTGCGGCGCTCGCCAATTTGATCGAGCGCATGAAAGCCGCCGACGAGGGCGCCGCTTCCAAGACCGAGTGGTGGCCCGCGCCGGAGCTTACCGACTGGATTTACAGCCCGCTCTCGGGTGCTGATGCCTCCAGCGCGCGCACCTTCGACAAGAATATGCGCCTGTCGCGCAGCAAGACCGCTACGGGTGTCAAGAGCTTGCTGCAGAGCGTGCAGGGCCAGGTGAGGGGTGCGCGCAAAGCGGCAAGTGACGAGAACTGGTTTAAGAACGTGCCGTGCGTGGTCTCGGACGTGTTCCAAGCGCTGTGGCGCGACAAACCCGTGACGGCGCTCAAGGCCATGCTCGCCGTTGTCGAGGCGCTGCCCGATCGCGCTCTAGGCGGCCTTGACGGCCAGGCCCGTCGCCTGGCGGAGACGGCCCTGCTGCGCCATGCCATCGACATCCTTATGAACGACGCCCGTGCGCTCGATGTGTCGCAGGCCGCGACGGTGCCCGTGCTCGATGGCGTTCGCACCAAGGTGGACAAGCGCAGTACCGCTTATGATTACGAGACCTACGAGGTCGATCGCACGCCGCGGGCGCAAGTGCGCTTCGTGTCGCTTGCCGATGCGGCGGTTCTGCGTCCTGGCAGCTACGATGCCGTGCTGTTTGCCGATGTTGACCTGGACAGCTATCCGCTTTCGCACGAGGAGGGTCCGCTGGCCACGTTGACGGCGAGCCTTGGTCGCGAAGGCGTGTCTTTGGAGCCCGCGGCTCTGCTGCGCGTGCGCTTTGGGCGCGCGATGCAGGCCGCGCGCGGGCCGGTTGCGCTCGCCCGCGTGACGCACGATCGCCAAGCGCGCGAGTGCTACCCGGCAGCCGTATGGACCGAGCTGCGGGCGCATGCGGAGGCGACTGGTGCCGCCTGCGTCACGCGCGTAGGCGAGGGCGATATCGTCGCCGACTTCGACCTCGCGGCCGGCGAAGGCCTCAAGCGCGAACGCGTGACCTGCGAGGCCCCCCAGCATTTGAGCGCCGATGCCGTGCCGTATCTGGTCCTGCGTCGTCGCGACGGCGAGGGCGAGGACGCGCCGCTCGTGCCGCGCCTGACGTCCGCCTCGCAGGTCGAGGCGTACTCCACCTGCCCGCTGTGCTGGTTCGTCTCGTATCGCGTGAAGCCCCAGTCGATCGACGCGGGCTTTGGCAACATGGAGAAGGGCAACTTTGTCCACGACGTGCTGGAGCACCTGCACGCCCGCCTGCCCCAGGAGGGCATGGAGCGCGTAACGCCCGAGAATCTGCCCCGTGCGCAGGAGCTGCTGCGCGAGGTATTTGCCGAGACCTTGGTCGAGCATGCGGGCAAGCGCGGCAATGAGGGCCCGCTCGTGCCGCTCTCTCCGGTAGAGGAACGTCAGGTGGCCGAGATCTTGCCGCAGCTGGAGGGTGTGCTTGCTTACGAGTCCGAGGCGCTTGCCCCCTTTGCCCCGCGCTATCTGGAGTTCGCCTTCAACGAGCTCAAGGTCGAGTATGCCGGCTGGCCGCTCGGCGGGCGCATCGACCGCGTGGATGTGGATGCCGAGAACCGCGCCGTGGTGATCGACTACAAGCATCGCTCGGGCGTTGAGGAGTTTAAGCTCGCCGACCCCACGGTGCGCGACGAGGAGACGGGCGCGGCGCCCATCGATGACCCGCGCTGGCTGCCGCCACATACCCAGACGCTCATCTACGCGCAGGCCATGCGCCGGGCGTTGGGCCTGGACACCCGCGCGGCGCTCTACTTTTCGACCAAGGGCGGCAAGCCCGCACTGCGCGGTGCCGCGAGCGCCGAGCTACTGGAAGAGGAACGTGGCGATGGCCGTATTCCGGGCCTTAAGAAAGGCTTCCCGGGCGAGGGCGGCAGCATGGACTTCGATGCCCTGCTCGACCGCGTGGAGGCCGGTATCGCCGAGCGCCTGCGCGAGCTTGAGGCGGGCAACGTTGCCGCCGTCGATCCGACATCGGCGCAGGCGGCGCATGCGCGCTGTTCGTATAACCACGAAGGAACGTTTGTAAGGAGGGGCGTGTAGGCCATGGATCTTTCGACCTTGATGCCGCAACAGCTGCAGATCGTCAAAACGCTCGACCGTCCGCTGTTTGTCTCGGCCGGCGCCGGCTCTGGCAAGACCTTTACCCTCACGCGCCGCATCGTCTACGCGCTCTCGCCCGAATCCGGTCCGTTCGTCGAGCATTTGGACCAGGTGCTCGCCATCACCTTTACCAAAGACGCCGCGGCCGAGATTCGCGACCGCGTGCGCCGCGCGCTCATCGACGAGGGCATGGACGAGGAGGCCCTGACCGTCGACGACGCATGGATCTCGACCATTCACGGCATGTGCTCGCGTATTCTGCGCGCGCACGCGCTGGAGCTGGGCATCGATCCCGAGTTCACGGTGCTCACGGATACCGACGAGCTCATGGATCAGGCTGTTGAGCACGTGCTGGCCCGCGCGACGGCACCCGATGCCGCACCCGAGCTCGCCGCTTCGCTTAAAAGCCTCTACGCATGGTATCCCATGGCGGGCGAGGGCGGCCCCTTTGGCGCCGGCACCACCATCAAGGGCCTGGTGCGCGACTTGCTGGAGCTGTCGAGCCAGTTGCCGGGCGGCATGGACGACGTGCATGTGGCGCGCGGTCAGGCCGACACCTCGGCACTTGCCGATGCCTATCGCGCAGCGCTCGGTGCGAGCAAAGCTGCGACCGAGAAGGCGCAGGTGGCACTTGACGCCATCGACGCGTTCGAGGCGAGCGGCAAGATCATGGCCGATGCGGCGCGACTCATGATGTCGTGCGCCATGCCGCGCGCGAGCAAGGCGTTTCCCAAGGAGCAGGTCGAGCTGCTCAAGGCCGAGGCGGCCGATGCGTTTATCAATATCGTGCTTGCTTGCGGTGGCCCGGCGCTCGACGCGCTGGTGGGCTTGGCCCGCTCTGTCGAGGCCGAGTATCGCGCGCTGAAGGCTGCCCAGTCCGCCCTCGATAACAACGATCTGCTGCGCATGGCCTACGAGGCGTTGCGCGACTATCCGGCCATTCGGGCTGCCTACGAGGGTCGCTTTAAGATGGTCATGATCGACGAGTTCCAGGATACCGATCAGATGCAGGTCGATTTGATCCGTTACCTGACGGGCGCGGGCGAGCGCGCGCTGTGCACCGTGGGCGATGCACAGCAGTCGATCTATCGCTTCCGCGGCGCCGAGGTCGAGGTGTTCCGTCGCCAGGAGCGCAAAGTGGGCGCCTCGGGGGCGGCCGAGGCGGCGGCCGACGCTGACGCTCCCGCCGGCGAGCTCGTCAAGCTCGTGCGCAACTTCCGCAGCCACGACGAGGTGCTGCGCTATGTGGCACGCGTCTTTGACGGCGACGACGGTGGCCTGATGCAGGGCTTTTTGGATCTTGAGGCGAGCGACGAGCGCAAGGACACGCTGGCGGCAGATGCCTCGCGTCGTCAGGCCCTCTTTGTTGCCGGCGGTAGCACGCAGGACCGTACGCTGGCAAAAGCCCGTGCGATTGCCGAACGCTTCCGCTCGCTTGCCGATGCGGGCCAGCCCCAGGGCGGCATGGTGCTGTTGTTGGGCCGCATGACCAACGCCGACGTCTACGCCCAGGCTTTCCGTGACCAGGGGCTCGACTGCGTCATCGCGGGCGGCTCGGTCTTTGCGCAGGCTGCCGAGGTGCAGACGGTGCGCGCCCTGGTTTGTGCGCTCGCCAATCCGGCGGACACAGCGCAGGGCCTTATGCCCGTGCTGGCCTCGCCGATGTTTGCCCTGGGCGCCCAGGAGTTTCTGGCGCTGGCGACCAAGGTCGATGACCAGACAGGGGAGACCTCGCGCCGGAATATCGACGCGGGTATCATGAGCGATTTCGACGTACCGGGCCTACAGGACTTGCCGCTCGTGACGCGCGCCCGCGAGGTGCTGCGCTATGCGCTTCGTCGCGTGGGCCGCGATTCGTTCGCGGCGATCGCGCGCGACGTGGTCAACGCCTCGGGCTGGTTTGTGCGCCTGGCGCAGCGCGGGCCCGAGGGCAAGGCCATTGCCGCCAACGTGCTCAAGGCGCTCGATGCCGTGGCCGAGGCGGAGGCCGAGCTCGGCAACTCGCCGCGCTCCATCGTGCTGGCTTTCGACCGCTTCTTGGCGGGCAAGGAGGCCCCGGGTGCCCTCAACGAGGAGGGCGACGGCGCGGTGCGCATCATGACGGTGCATGCGTCCAAGGGTCTGGAGTATCCGGTCGTGGCCGTTGCCGAGTGCTTTGGCGTGCGCAAATCGTCCGGTGCGGCGCAGATGGGCCGTGTCGACGGCGGAGCACAGGTCGTGGCGCTGCCGGCGCGCTTCGACGGCGTGAAGCTCGCGGACGGCACGTTTGTAAAGGGCGATGACGTCAAAAAGCAGTTTGAGCATGCGTTTAAGGGCAAGGGCACGTCGCTGTGGCTGCCGCCCGAGCTCATGGAGGACGTCTGCGCGACGGGTTCACCTGCTGAGGCATTTGCCCGCCTGCGCAACGACGACCTGCAGCTTTCGCTCGAGGAGCGGGCTCGTTTGCTCTACGTCGCCATGACGCGTGCCCGCGAGTTGGTCATTCTGGCGATGGATGCCGGCGTAAGCCGCGGCAAGGTGACGGCGCCGACCTTCGACGTCGAGACTGATCTGACCTACGACGTGCTGCGCCGCATTCTGCCGACCGACGCTCTGGACATGCCACAGCTCGATGCCGACCGCCTGGTGTTCGACAACTCCAAGCCGGGCGACTACGAGCTCATCTCGCTGGCGGACTTTACCTTTGGCGAGCAGGCGTTTGAAGCCAATGCTTCGTTGGATGCCGAGGGCAGGCTTGTCCGCGG
>CAKUEZ010000002.1 GCA_934646965.1 uncultured Collinsella sp.
TCCGCGCGAGCTCCATCCAGGGCGTCATGAAGCGCGTGAAGGCCAAGGGCGTGCCCGTGGTGGTCTACGAGCCCACGCTGGACGCGCCGGAGTTCTTCGGCTCCGAGGTGACCCACGATCTGGAGACCTTCAAGGCGAAGTGCGACGTGATCGTGGCTAACCGCTGGAGCGACGAGCTCGCGGACGTGGCCGACAAGGTGTACACGCGTGATTTATACAAAAGGGACTAGGCGATAAACATGACTAACCGAAAAGTGCTCGTCACCGGGGCCGCCGGCTTCATCGGCGCATTCCTCGTCAAGAAGCTGCTCGAGGAGACCGATGACACTATCGTTGGCCTCGATAACCTCAACAGCTACTACGACCCCGGCATCAAGGACGCCCGTCTGCGCATGCTGTCCGAAGCGGATGCCGACGGTCGCTTCGCCTTCGTGCGCGGCGACCTGTGCGACGCCGCCCTCATCGAGCGCCTGTTCGCGGAGAACGGCTTTGACGTCGTCGTGAACCTCGCCGCCCAGGCGGGCGTGCGCTATTCCATCGAGAACCCGCGCGCATACCTCGAGAGCAACCTCGTCGGCTTCTTCAACGTACTCGAGGCTTGCCGTCACCACCCGGTCAAGCACCTCGTGTACGCCAGCTCCAGCTCGGTCTACGGCGGTAACAAGAAGGTGCCGTTTTCCGAGGATGACCGCGTTGACTCGCCGGTGTCGCTCTATGCCGCCACCAAGAAGTCCAACGAGCTCATGGCCGCCGCCTACTCCAAGCTTTACTCCATCCCCTCGACCGGCCTTCGCTTCTTCACTGTGTACGGCCCCATGGGCAGGCCCGACATGGCCTATTTCGGCTTCACCGAGAAGCTGCGCCGCGGCGAAACCATAAAGATTTTCAACATGGGCGACTGCCGCCGCGACTTCACCTACGTCGACGATATCGTCGAGGGCGTGAGGCGCGTCATGGACTCCGCCCCCGAGGTTCAGATGGGCGAGGACGGGCTGCCCCTCGCCGCGCACCGCGTCTACAACATCGGCAACTCGCACCCCGAGAACCTGCTCGACTTCGTCGACACCCTGCAGCGCGTGCTGATGGAGGAGGGCGTGCTGCCTGTGGACTACGACTTCGATGCCCACAAGCAGCTCGTGCCGATGCAGCCCGGCGACGTGCCCGTCACCTACGCGGACACCACTGCGCTCCAGCGCGACCTTGGCTACAAGCCCGCGACGCCGCTCGAGGACGGCCTGAGGGCCTTCGCCAAGTGGTATCGCGAATACTACAAGGTGGAAGCCGAGTAATGGGAAAAGGTAAGGCCAAGGTCTGCCTCGTCTCGTCGTCTGGCGGCCACTGGGAACAACTTCAAAAGCTCAAGCCGCTCGTGGACAAGTACGGTGGATTCATGGTCACCGAGAAGACGCCCTTTGTTAAGGGCTGTCCCTATCTGATGATGCAGACCGACCTCAAGGACAAGTTCATGCCCGCGAAGATGCTCGTAAACGGCATCCACGCCTTTGCAATCTGGGCAAAGGAGCGGCCTGACGTCGTTGTGACTACCGGCACTATGGTGGCATACCCGTTCTACCTTCTTGCCGTCTTGTTCCGCAAGAAGTTCGTATTCATTGAGACCTTCGGTCGGTCTAACGAGCCCACTGTTGCTGGCAAGCTCATGCAAAAGCATGCCGATCTGTTCTTCGTGCAGTGGGAGAGCCAGAAGCAGTTCTATGAGAAGGCGCGATACGTGGGGTGTCTCTATTGATATTCGTGTGCGTGGGCTCTAGACCCTATCAGTTCAATCGGCTCTTCGAGGAGCTTGATAGGCTCGTTGGCACTGGGCGCGTGAAGGAGCCCCTGTTTGCACAGATTGGCGCGTCGACCTACGAGCCGAAGAACTTTGCGTTCGAGTGTTTCATGGACCCTGACGCCTTCAAGGCCAAGATGGCTGAGGCCGATATCGTTTTAAGCCACGGCGCATCAGGCTCGATTATGGGTGCGCTTAATGCTGGTAAGAGAGTAATAGCTGTGTCCCGTTTGGCGAAGTACGGCGAGCACATCAATGATCACCAAGTGGGCATTAACGAGACGTTGGCTTCTGAGGGGCTTGTGCTCGCGGTCCGCGAGATGGATGAGCTAGGGGACGCCATCGAGGCCATAGAGAGTGGCAGTGTGAAACTTAAACGGTGGGAAAACCCCAATCCAAACGCGATCATCGACGAGATAGATCTATTTATTCAGGAGGAAGTGCTGTGAGTATTTATGTAAGAATCGAGCGACTCTTCGAGACTCTCACCGTATTTTTCTGGAAGTTGTTTATCTGGATTCACGAGGTCAAGAACATCTGGTCCAAGCGAGCCTTAGTGAAGTCGTTCAAGCCCACCGCGAAACAAGCGGAGGATGCGCGTAGGTATTGGAAAAAACTCACCGGCAGGCGTTGGCCGCTCTGGTGGCACCGCCTTTATGCCAGCTACACCGGAAACTGGGACCCAAGGTATATTCCAGAGATGCTCTTTTCGGTCAATCTAGAGCCCAATTCTTCACGCCGATGTGACCGCGACGCGCTTGCCGATAAGAACAACCTCGTCCTCTTTGCACAAGGCGGAGGGCTTCGTCTCCCTAAGGTCTACGCAAGCTGCACCTGCGGACTTGTCAATCGAGACGGGGTGCTTTTGAATATGAATGAGACGGTAAATGCGCTCAGTAACATAGGTCCTTGCGTTATCAAAAGAACTCGCGACAGCGACTCGGGCAGGGATGTCGCCATTGTTGACTTCAAGGATGGTAGGGACATCGAATCCGGCAAATCTGTCAAGAGCATCGTCGAATCAATGGGCGGCGAGTGGGTCTGCCAAGAGCGCGTGCGCCAGCACGAGAGTATCGACAAAATTTACCCAGAGAGTGTCAACACGCTTCGCATCGTCACATACATGACTGATCAGGGCGTTGGCGCTTGTCCCGTTACACTCAGACTCGGGCAGGGCGGGGCGAAGGTTGACAACGCCCATGCGGGCGGCATCTTCATCTACGTCGACAACGATGGCTATCTAGGTGACGAGGCATTCACTGAGTACCAGAATAGATTTATGAAGCATCCCGACACCGAGATCCCGTTCAAGGGCCGTTGGATTGCAGGCGTCCCTGAGGCTATTGAGGCTGTCAAGCGCTGTCACTTTGCGGTCAGCAAGCTTGGATTCATCTCATGGGACGTTTGCGTTGACGAGGAGGGGATGCCCACCCTATTGGAGGTGAACCTTGTCTCCCAGGCGGTGTGGATTTCTCAGATGGCTTCAGGTTTGAGCATGTTTGGCGATGACACGCCCTCCGTGGTTAAGGCATACCGCCGCCGTGCTGTATGACGGATTAGGCAGAAGAGAGATATTTTGAACAAGAAGATCTTGGTAAAAACGGTGAAGTATAGCTTGAGGTGGCTTCCTGACGAGGCGTACATCAAACTGTATTATTTCCTTAGAATGCATAAACCTTGCAACCTGAAGAACCCCAAGACCTATAACGAGAAGCTGCAGTGGCTCAAGCTGCACGACCGCGACCCCCGCTACACCGACATGGTGGACAAGGTTGAGGCGAAGAGGCTCGCGTCGTCGGTCATTGGCGACGAGCACATAATCCCGACGCTGGGCGTGTGGAACTCTTTCGACGATATCAACTTCCTCTCTCTTCCCGAGCGTTTTGTTCTGAAATGCAGCCACGACTCGGATGGTCTTGTCATTGTCAAGGATAAGTCCAGGCTCGATGTCGCTGCCGCGCGTAAAAAGATTATGTCTGCAATGCGCTGTAATTTCTATTACATAGGTAGGGAGTGGCCGTATAAGAACATAAGGCCTCGCATTCTTGCAGAGCCTTATCTAGAGGACACCGCATGCGGCGAACTGAGAGATTACAAGTTTTACTGTTTTGACGGTGAGCCGAAGATGATGTTCGTCGTGACCGGCAGGGTTGCTGGGGACACAAGAATTGATTTTTACGATTTAGACTTTAGGCACCTTCCCATTACGCAGCATTACCCGAACGCTGATTTTGAAATCAAAAAGCCGGAGACGTTCGACCAGATGGTCGCTGCCGCGAGGAAGCTGTCCGCGGGGTCGACGCATGTCAGGATTGACTTCTATGAGGTCAACGGGAAGATGTACTTCGGTGAGTACACCTTCTTTGATAACGGCGGCTTTGGGCCGTTTGATCAACCCGAGTGGGATGAGCGGCTCGGGTCGTGGATAAACTTACCTGAATACGTGGGCTGTTCGGAGGAGGTTTAAATGAAGTGCCTCTTCTTCACGAGCGGGATGACTAGGGGCGGTGCCGAGCATGTAATTGCCACGCTGTCGAATTATATGGTCGCGATGGGACATTCGGTCACTATCTTGATGATTAAGGGGAAAGATAGCGAGTATGATCTCGATTCACGAGTTGAGCTAATTAGCGCCGGGTTGCAACCGGGACTGAAGAATGGTTTGAAGGCCCTATCTTTCTATTCGAAGGTGGTCGACGACCTTAACCCCGACGCCGTGATTTCCTTTACGACGAAGCCTAACGAGATCGCTTGCGCTGCTAGGTTTCTCGGGAAGGCTAAGGCCCCTCTCATTATCTCGGAGAGGTCTGACCCGTTCAACAGAAACAAGACTACTCAGCGCATTTGTAACGCGCTGTTTCGGCAAGCCGATCTGCTCGTCTGTCAAAGTAGGCAGGTGGAGCGTTATTACGATGGTCGAGTTGGATCATGCCTTCTAACGGTTATTGAGAACCCTCTCGATATTTCTAGCGTTGCGGACTGTGTGGCGACGGCAAGGGGCCCTTTCGTTTTTACTGCAGGAAGGCTCGCGCCGGACAAGAGGCACGACTTGACCATCAAAGCTTTTTCGATAGTTGCCGAAAACTATCCCAACTTGCGGCTGAAGATTTGTGGAGCTGGTGACCTTAGCGATGAGCTGCAGGCTCTTGCTGCCAACGTCTCCAATGGGGACAGAATTGATTTTGTCGGCTCTATTCCTAAGGTAGCGAAGACTAACGCCTCGGCATCTGCTTTCTTGTTCTCATCTGATTCTGAAGGTTTCCCGAATGCGCTGATCGAGGCCGTTGCAAGTGGCATTCCGGTCGTTACAACGAACTTCTCACCCGGTACCGCCTCCGAGGTGGTGAAGGACGGTGTAAACGGTTACATAGTACCCTGCGGTGACGTCGCTTCTATGGCGGAATCGCTCACGCGGCTACTCGACAATCCTCCTGCGAGAAGTTGCCTTGTCGATGTGGCGGAAGCGGCGAAGGCTAGGTTCGCAACTGGCTTCGTCGTTGGGCAGTGGATGGCGGCCATGCAAACAATGAAAGGGGTAAAACGTGGTTGATACTGCTTTGATTAGGCGATATGCGAGCAATCCTCGTCTTGTTCTGGAAAAGGTGTACGAGAGAGTGCTGCGCGGGTCGGATGCAGCCGACGAACGCTACCTCAAACTTCTGTACAGCGCTCGTTTCGGCCGTCCCCTCGACCTCGATAACCCGCAGACCTTCAACGAGAAGCTGCAGTGGCTCAAGCTCCACGACAGGAACCCGCTCTACACCAGGCTGGTGGACAAGGCCGAGGTGAAGCCCTGGGTCGCCGAGCGCATAGGCTGGGAGCACGTGGTGCCTACGCTGGGGGTGTGGGACTCCTTCGGCGAAATCGACTTCGACGCGCTTCCCGAGCGATTTGTCCTTAAGTGTACGCACGACTCCGGCGGGCTCGCCATCTGCCGCGACCGGTCCTCCTTCGACATGGCGGCTGCCCGCCGCGCAATCGAGCACTCCCTGTCGCGCAACTACTTCTGGTCTGGCCGCGAGTGGCCCTACAAGGGCGTTAAGCCCCGCATCATCGCCGAGGAGTACCTCGATCCCTCTGAGGGCTGCTGTGGTATTCAGGAGGCGGAAGCGGATCCCGACGATTACAAGATTTTCTGTTTTGGTGGGGAGCCGAAGGCTCTTTTCGTTGCGACCGACAGGGCTTCAGGGGATACCAAATTTGATTTTTTCGATACTGAATGGAATCACATGCCGTTTACCAACGGACATCCAAATGCTGTGAATGAGCCCAAGAAGCCCGATCATCTCGAGATGATGCTTACTTATGCAAGGACTCTTTCTGAAGGCATACCGCAGGTGAGGGTCGATTTCTATGAGGTTGGCGGCAAGGTTTACTTTGGCGAGATGACTTTCTACCACTGGAGCGGAATGGTTCCTTTCGTGCCGGAAGAATATGACAGGATTTTTGGCAGCTGGATTGAGTTGCCGAATGGAGAAATCAGTTAATGCGCCTATTATTTGTTAATGCCAGCTTGACCGACGGTGGTTCCGAGCGCGCTATGGCCCTTGTTGCCAATCAGATGGCAGTTTTGGGACACGAGGTCGCTATGCTTCTCGTGCGGGATAAAGAGCGCACGTATGAGATTTCACCTGACGTCGAGGTTGTGCAACTTACTTACGCATCTACGAACAAGCTGGTTATCTTAGCGAAACGCCTTAAGGCGATTAGAGACATTGTAAAAAAACGTCGGCCGGATTGCGTCGTTTCCTTCATGTGGGATATCAATGTTATGACGCTGGTTTCAACGCTCGGGATGAACGTTCGCAAAGTCGTATCTGAGAGGGCTTTTCCGAAGAGCGGTGAGCGTTCTCGTTTCGGGACATTGCTTGCACATCTTTTTTACCACAGTGCAGACGCCGTTGTCTTCCAAACGCTTGATGCCAAGAATTGCTTTCCAGCGTCCCTTAGGGCCATGGGGTACGTGATACCGAATATTGTTCAAAAGCCTGTCGTCGAACCTTTTGTAGGCATCAGGAGTAAGCGAGTTGTGTCTGTGGGTAGGCTTGCCACTCAGAAGAACTTCGCAATGTTAATCTCCGCCTTTGCTCAATTTCGGCATGGACATCCGGAATATGTGCTGGATATATTCGGTGACGGCAGCCAGCGGGCTGCGCTTGGAAAACTTGCGTTCGACCTTGGCATCGCTGATAAAGTGCGCTTTGCAGGGTATGTCTCCAACGTCGCCGAGTGTATTAACGATGCCTCTATTTTTGTTATGTCCTCCGATTATGAAGGAATTTCGAACGCCATGGCGGAAGCTATGTCACTGGGGCTTCCGACTGTTTGCACTGATTGCCCGGTCGGTGGGGCGGCGCTTATGATCGAAGATGGTATTAACGGGATGCTTGTTCCCGTTGGGGACGTTGAAGCGCTTACCGCAGCTATGTCCAAAATCGCCGATGACGAGTTCTTCGCCAAGAGCATTTCAGACAAGGCCAAAAAGGTCGTCAGCCGGTTCTCCGCTGAAAAGATTGGGCTTATGTGGGAAGAGGTCGTCCGTGGGAAGAGGTAAAACAGTCTCGCGCAAGAGTATTTTGGATACTGATGTCTATAAGACCTCCGTTTTTTTGGCTATTGTGGCAACGGTGGCGCTGAAGAATTGGGACTTCGTCGTGTATGCGGCCCAGGCGTTAATGATTCTCGCAGTAGGGCACAAATGCGCAAGACAGTTTTCGCTATCGAACGTTTCTCTATACATTGCCTTCTATGGGTTGTTCTCCTTCTGGTGCCTTCTCTCTGCGTTTTGGGCGACAAGCGCTGTGCGAGCGATGGCTGCCTTGGTAGGCGTCATTCAGTTTGTCGTAATAGGCATCTTCGTTGCAATCTATGCGATTTCCGAGCATGATGCCGAATATCTTCTTGATTGCTTGGCATGGGCTGGCGTTATCTTGATTGCCATTCTCGTTGCCATGACCCCACGCAATGACTGGATACAGTCCATGCAAGCGATTAACGATGTTGCGTCATCAGCTAACCGAATAGGTTACACTGTGGGCTATCACCCTAACGCGCTTGGACACGTCTGTGCCGTGTGCGCTGTCCTATGGCTATATAAATACAGAAAGAATGAGAAACGCCGCTGGTGCCTAGTTCCCATTGTGGCTTTTATCGTCGTTCTTCTCTTTACTAAGTCGAGGCTTTCAATTTTCGTTGCGGCCGGCTGCATTGCTGTCTATTACGCCCTCTCCTCGCGAAGCGCGCTCAAAAGGCTTGGGACTGTCGTTACCATTATCACTGTTCTTTCAGTAGCGGGTTGGGCGCTGCTGAATATCCCGGCTCTCTACGAGCTTGCAGGATTTCGATTTGCTGCGATGTTTGGGCTTACGGGTTCGGTTGATGCAAGCACGACAACGCGTGGGGACATGACTCGAGTCGCATTAGAGCTGTTTGCGAGGAACCCCATCATGGGCGTTGGCTTCGCGAATTACGCTGTCCATTACTTCACCGAGTATTCGGGCTGGGCAATGACGTATGCGCATAATACTTATGCTGAGCTTCTTGCGGATCTGGGTATTATCGGCATAGTTACCTATTACGCGGTTCCCGTATGGTGCCTCGTCACGCTTATCAAACATAGAAGCCATGCAGAAAGCAGCGAGCTCCATTTCATGCTGATTGCCCTCGCGATTTGCCTGCTTGTCTCCGATTACGCCACCATTAGCTATACAAATGACTTTATCCAGATCCTTTGGGCAGCGGTCTTTGCCTACTGCCAATTGCTTAAACAGGCACGAAACAAGAATTACGCATCTAAGAATGAGTGGGTTAGAACGCAGGCCGTTATCGTGAGTGGTGGCAAGAAGGTTTCAGAATGAGCAAAGATAGGAGCTCGAATATTGAGCTGCTTCGTATAGTTGCGATGCTTCTCATCGTTTTGCATCATCTATGCAAATACGCATACCCTGGTGGTTCTTCGATTGAGATCGAGATAACACGAAATGTGCTTCTACTCGGAGGAAAGATAGGCGTAGATGTTTTTGTTCTCATCTCGGGTTATTTTCTTGCTAGCGGGAAAATCAAAATCACATCAATGCTGAGGGTCCTTTTCGAGGCCTGGTTTTATTCATTGACCCTTGGAATTGCTTGCGCTAACTTTGTGCCAGACATTTTTGTCGTTAAGGACTTCTTAAAATCCTTTCTTCCGACCAACAATGGCTTGCCTTGGTTTGTTACCGCCTATTTAGGAATGTACCTTGTTGCTCCTTGGCTTTCCAAACTTGGAAATGACCTCTCCGGGGAGCAGTTTAAGTCGTTGATCCTTGTGGGGTTTTGTATTTTTTCCCTCGTGCCTACTCTCACTGGCTGCATGTTCGTCACAGGGGATTTCTCATGGTTCTGCTACCTGTTCTTGGTGGCTTGCTATATTCGCCGATTTGAAATCACCGCCCCTGTTTCGAAGATGCTGTGCATCGGTGGGCTGTCATTTTTAGTTGCTTCCGTTCTAGTTGGCGAGCTAGTATGCATGAAGCTTCCTGTTTTTAGCAGATATGTGACGTATTTCGCTAACATGTACACTGTGCCTACGCTTGCTGGATCGGTTGGCCTGTTTTGTATCTTCAAAGCCTTGAAGGTTCCTACTATCAAGCCCGTCAATCGGATTGCTCAAGGAGCGTTTGGCGTTTACCTGATTCATGAAAATGTATTCGTTCGCGAGCTTCTTTGGCCGAATTTTGGATTTGTCTTTGCCGGAAGCTTTCTTGCGGAAATACTCCTTGCTGTTTTGGCGACTCTTGGGATTTATGCTTGCTTGTCATGCATCGACCTTATCCGCCAGCGGTTGCTTGAAACGCCATTCTTTAAATTTTTACAGAGCAAACTTGGATTGCAATTTGAGAAATGTGACAACGCGCTAAACGGAAATGTCAGGGAGCGAAGCAATGAACAATCTCGTGTCTAAAGTGGAGAGAAAGCTTTGGTGGCTTCTCAATATGAATGAACGTCTTAAGGGCTGGGACGATGAACGTTACCTTAAGTTGGTATACCGTATGCGCACGGGCCGTCCCCTCGACCTCGATAACCCGCAGACCTTCAACGAGAAGCTCCAGTGGCTCAAGCTCCACGACAGGAACCCGCTCTACACCAAGCTGGTGGACAAGGCCGAGGTGAAGCCCTGGGTCGCCGAACGCATAGGCTGGGAGCACGTGGTGCCTACGCTGGGGGTGTGGGACTCCTTCGGCGAAATCGACTTCGACGCGCTTCCCGAGCGATTTGTCCTTAAGTGTACGCACGACTCCGGCGGGCTCGCCATCTGCCGCGACCGTGCCTCCTTCGACGTGGGAGCCGCCCGCAGGGCGATCGAGCACTCGCTGTCGCGCAACTACTTCTGGGTGGGCCGCGAGTGGCCCTACAAGGGCGTTAAGCCCCGCATCATCGCCGAGGAGTACCTCGACCCCGACGAGGGGCAGTCGGACCTTACCGATTATAAAGTGATGTGCTTCGGCGGCCGCGCTCGCTGCGAGTTCACTTGTACTGGCCGGGCGGACGGAGACCTGCGCGTTGACTTCTTCGACACCGAGTGGAAACACATGCCATTCACCAGACATTACCCCAACACCGACGTTCCGCCCGAGGCCCCCACTCGGCTGAAGGACATGATTTCCATGGCTGAGCGCCTCTCGGAGGGGATGCCCTTCGTGCGTGTCGACTTCTACGAGGTGGCTGGTCAGTACTACTTCGGCGAGCTGACCTTCTATCCCGGCAGCGGGATAGAAGAGTTCGACCCGGAGCGTTGGGACGTCGAACTTGGCTCCTGGATCGACCTGCCCAGTGAAGAAAAGCGGTAATGAAACAATTATTTTGGAACCGCGCTCGGTTTGACGAGCGCTACATCGTTTATGAGCGAACTACTAGGATTGTCTAATGACTGTTTACTCCCTGTATCATTCCGAGAAGATCGCCTATCCGGACTCGGGCACACCTTTTAGGCCTGGCGAAGTCTATCCGGAGTATCCCTTCACAGTGGCTTCCATCGTGCCTGGCGACAACGACGTTTATGCCGGTGTTCGGGAAGCGATGCTGCTCGCTGGGCTCGACGTAGAGAATTACGGCACTGCGGCATGGAATCCCCTTGGTGGCTACATTGAGCCGGGGATGCGTGTTTTGCTGAAGCCGAATCTTGTAATGCACTCCAATAGGACCGGTAATGGGTCTGACTGTCTTTACACGCATCCCTCGGTGATTGCCGCGGCAATTGATTACGTTGTGATTGCTTTGAAGGGCACCGGCAAAATCGTCCTTGCCGACGCTCCGATGCAGTCATGCGACTTTGGCGCGCTCGTGGAGGCTTCTGGTTTGAATGCGATGGTCGAATGGTATCATTCCCAAGGAGTTGATATCGAGCTAAAAGATATGCGTGGACTGGTATCCTCTTATTCGGCTAGTAACCTGGAGCAGACTCTTGTGGAGGAAGCGACCGGCAAGGTTGTCGACCTGGGGAACGACAGCTGTTTCGTTGGACTTTCCAAAGAGCGTATTGATGGGCTGCGTATTACGAATTACAACCCCGACGAGCTCAAGAAGCACCATACCCTTTGTAAACATGAATACTATGTTTCGTGCTGCCTACTTGATGCCGACGTGGTCGTTAACCTTCCGAAGGCGAAGACCCACCGTAAGGCTGGTGTAACCGGCGCACTCAAAAATATGGTTGGTGTAAATGTTCGAAAAGAGTACCTTCCTCACCATTCCAACGGCTCGAAGGCCGATGGATTCGACGAATACGAAAAAACGAGTGTGTTAAGGCGCGTCAGCGACAGCGCTGTCGATGTAAAAAATCGTATGTTGAACCATGACGCCGCTTTTTTGCAAAAAGGGCTTTCGTTTGTTGCTAGAGGTGCCGGTTTTTTGGGAAAACACATGAACGGCGACTACTACGATGAGGGCAGTTGGTTCGGAAACGACACCATATGGCGCACTGTGCTGGACTTAAATAAAATTGTGTTCTTTGCCGACAAACAAGGCGTTATGCGAAAGACTCCTCAGAGACGTATGGTGGTGCTGTGTGACATGGTGACCATAGGCCAGGGGGAGGGTCCGCTTCTCCCTGAGCCCGGGGATTGGCACATGCTCGCCTTCAGCGATGACCCCTGCGCTCATGATGTGGCTATGGCTCGGTTGATGGGAACTGACCCCTTTATTATCACGACAGTGGGAAAGGCCGTGACATACGAAGGGCCTTACGCCTGGCGCGATGTGAAAGAAGAATTGCCTAGATGCTGTTCCAACGACGCTACATTTGATGGGGTGCGCGTCGATCGACTAAATGAAGATATGCGTTTTCTGGCCAAGCCGACTTCCGGCTGGGCGGAACGTTTTGCTAGGGAGGGTTAACTTGCCCGATTCAGAAGACTTGAAGAAACGATCTGCAGGTGCGGTCAAGTGGTCGCTGGCGACCGAGGTCATCGTCAAAATAATATCTCCTGTTTCGCAACTCATTCTTGCAAGGATTTTGGCTCCTGAGGCGTTCGGCATGGTGGCGACCGTTGCCATGGTAGTTAACTTTGCTGATATGTTTTCTGATGCGGGCTTTCAGAAATATCTGATTCAGCATAGTTTTCGCGATAAAGAAGATCTTTATGACAATGCGAACGTTGCATTTTGGACGAACTTCGTCGTTTCTGTATCTCTGTGGTGCCTTATTGCGATCTCCAACGACCCAGTATCCGCTTTTGTTGGTAATCCGTCGCTGGGCTTCCCCTTGGCTATCGCCTGTCTCTCGCTGCCACTGACTTCATTTTCAAGCATACAAATGGCGTTGTTTCATCGCCGTTTGGATTTCAGATCGCTCATGCCAGTGAGACTGCTTTCGACCACGCTTAATTTCGGAGCGACGCTTGCGCTTGCGTTCTTGGGATTCGGTTACTGGTCGTTAATTGCAGGCACGCTGACGGCGAACGTCGTCAATGCCGTGGGACTTACTTTGCAGTCCGAGTGGAAACCGCGTTTTTTCTACTCCCTGGATTGCCTGAAGGCCATGTTCTCGTTTAGCGGATGGACGCTACTCGAGTCCCTTACCGTCTGGCTTTCCGTTTGGGCGGGCACCTTCATCGTCGGTCACTATCTTGGTGCTGCAGATTTGGGCTTTTATAAGACGCCCGTGACTTTCGTTAGTGGTTGTTTTGCCATCATTACAAATGCAACAACGCCCATCCTTTTTTCCTCTCTATCACGACTCCAGTTTGACCGGGAAGAGTATGTTGCGTACTTACGCCGTTTTCAATTTGTTGTCGCAATTTTCTTGATTCCTCTTTCTGCCGGTATCTTTATATTCCGCGAGCCTCTTGTGTCGCTCCTTCTTGGTGACCAGTGGGGGAAGTCTACTCTTATGTTTGGGTTGTATGGGCTTTTGCAGGGGCCAATTATTATTCTTTCTTATTACAGCAGTGAGATTTACCGCTCCCTCGGTAAGCCTCGTGTATCGACTTTGGTTCAGATTCTATTTCTTTTGCTGACGACTCCCCTTATGACCGCTGCGGCGACGAGGGGCTTTGATGCGGTTGTGTGGGCAGACGCCGGCTCTAGGTTCATTCTGATTGTGATCAATCAGATTGTGACATATTTCGTTGTGGGGCTTTCTTTCTGGAGTACGATGAGGGTGCTAAAGGAGCCGATTGGCTGCACGTTGGCTATGTGTGTATTTGCCTGCTTTACATATGGTCTCGCTTCTAGCAGTTGGTTTGGTATCGCGCTCGATATCGTTGGCTGCATAGTCGTTTATTTTGTTGCGTGCTTGGTTTTGCCCAAAAGTAGAGATGTATTACTGAAGCTGGCCAATGGTGGTGGCTTTAAGAGGGCTGCAGATTAAGGTTTTTGACATCGGAACTGGTTCGATCCAACTTGCCAGTTTCACCCATTTGTATATTGCTTCCTTTCAATAATATTGAATTACGCAAAACAGCACCGTTAATATTGTTTTTGGGCGCTAGGACTATAGGTCCTAGCGCCCTTTTGTTACTGGCGACTGGTACCGTGGCGCAATCGCGAGGGCGGACACGTTGACTCGGCCGATAGTTTATTTCAATGGGAGATAACCGATCGTGACACTAAATTTGAAAAGACATGGATTACTGAACCACTGTTAGATCGGCCTTTCGTCCGCATGTTTTACTTGCGAGCGTTTTCCCGCCTACTACAACTTGTGCGCTTGTTCCAGTAAGCAGCTGATAGCACAACTCAAGGGGCAATGCGGTTTCATTGGTTGCCGTACTAAGTTTTTGCGGCATCTTAGAGAGCAGAATGATGACCTGCTTATTAACCTCAGATTGTTCCGGAATTATCGCGTTGGGCTCATCCGTTCTCCATCCTGCCGCGCTTAATTGCTTGAAAAGATTGTGGTACTGCCAGTCCGTGAGTAAGCCAATGTCGTGTGATCTATAGATAAATGCTGCTACAGATACCTTCCATTGCTTTTTATGGGCTACTGCGTCCCGCAGACTGAAGCCTCTGGGCGTATATTTTAGCATGGTCGATTTGGGCATTAGGAAGGCCGAGGCAAACCTGTTCGCCTGGGCTTCGATTTCTTTTGTAGCTGAAGGTTCCATATCGAGATTTCGATGCATCACTAGATGTCCGAGTTCGTGAGCCGCATCCATTCTGCGCCGCTCACCACTCTTTGAAGTCGTGAGAAACACATATGGACATTGGGTTTTTGGTTCCCAGTAAGAAAAGGCGTCAACCTCGTTTCCGATCTCTCCGGCAAAGAAAATGCGGATGCCGTGGCTCTCAAGGAGGGCTAGCAAATTAGGGATAGCGCCGTCTCCCATTTTCCATTCTTTACGAAGCATTTCTGCGGCGAGAACGGGGTCTACGCCCTCTATGGTGGGGACGTCTGTTTTTGGTAGGTTGAACTTGGTGTTGCACCAGTCGGATAGTTCCGTTGCAAGCGTTGCCTCGGCGGTTGCAATGTCTTTTTGACTTCTTTTGAGCTTAGTTCTCGCTCTAAATGAAATAGCCTCTTCTGACATGGGCTCCGTTGTGTGCAAATTAAAAAATGCTTCGGGAAAACGCAGCGCCCGTATCAAGCGCTGCTCGATTTCGGTACTTGGATTAGTAATGTCGTTTTCGTAGTCGGCGATAGACTTGGGCGTGACCTCTACAAGCTCGGCCAGCTCTTTTTTCGAAAAGCCACTCATTTTTCGCGCAAGAGTTAGGCGTGTGCCTTCCATTTACTTCCTCATTCGGATGGTTGTTTCAAATCGGTTGTCATTTCTAATGATTTGGGGCCCCGCATGAGCGGTTTGGCTAATATCCAACCGCCATATCAGTTTCACTCGGTTCAATGGGCGAAATGCTGATGGTCGGCACCTCTTCATCGGGCGGGAACGAAATCTGGACGCTCTGTAGCGGAATGGGGTTCATGATGATGCGCTTAATCCATCCACCGACCTGGTTGTTTTCGTCAAAATGTGGCTTTGAGAGTTCCATGCGAATCTCTTGGTGACAATAGTCCACATAGAATACCAAATACCACAATTTCCCTTCTTGTTGATCGACGACGTAATTATCTGCATCGAATAGGGTCATTTGACCGTCTACGACTGATGACGTCTTGCCCTTCTCTTTTAGCTTTGGGCCAAATCCCTCTATTTTGCCGGTTGAGGCGTCGCCCGTGGCAACGGTAATCTTGACGCTAGAGTCTTTGGAGATTGTATAAGGTAGGTTTTTAACGCTCTCCGACTTCCAGCCCTTTTCCGCCATCAACTCACAAATTTTGGCAATTGAGTTGTGATACATAAAGGTGCCACGGGCCGTCGGAGGAAGATGGCCATTATCCAAGACGGTCGTGCAGTCTCGTGCATACTCCAACGCTCTCCTAAACATATCTTCGGTAAGATCCGGATGCACATCAGAAGGGCTTGCAAAGCAAGGCCGTTGGTGCCCCTTTGGCGTGAGGTTAGAATACTGTTGAGCTAACAATGAATCTCCAATCAACTACATTTACTTGACCTAATTCTAGGTCTAGAAAATGTAGTTAGCAAGTAGCTTTACGGTCTGGATTAATGGCCTCTATTCGGCGATCCTGTTTTGGCATTCGGCGGCTTTTGGGTTTCGGTCGATAGCGCCCCCTCCTTTTCTGTGAATAATTCCAACTTCACTTTGCTTGTTTGGGGGCGTTCAAATGGCAATCTGCTGCCTGATGAAGCTTTTTGATAGTGGTGAATTGTTGGCATATATGCTGCGCTTACAATTGCTTTCTGTGGGCATATTCTTTGGCTGCATATTGGTGCTTTTTCGGCATCCTATTTTCTATCGGGAGGCAAGATGAGGGAAGGCTTTAAGAAACGGCTAGGCAAAACCTTTGCCTTTAGCAAGAAGACTGCCAATCTATTTATAGCTAGTCTGGTCATTATCTTTCTTCCACCACTTGTTATAGCGTTCCTGTATTCAGTTGACGCGCAACAAGTCGTTATTAGAACGCCGTGGAGTGCCGGCGAGATGCTTGGCTACTGTGGGACCATGGGGGCAGCGTTTATTGCCCTTTTGGGCATTGTTTACGGTATCGTTGATGCTTGGGACCAACAACGGACGCAGAGCAGGATGAGCGCCGCTCCATATTTCTCAATGATTATGCTGACGCAGAAAAATAGGAAAGGTTGGCTATCGATGTTGCAGCAATGTGGGGGTGATTCTGAAGAATCTGCTTCTTCTGATACAGGGTCTAATAGCGAATCCAAAGAGTATTACGAGGCTGAAGAACGCGATACCTACGTGCTAATTGGAAATACAATTGAGTATAAAGACGGTCTTACCAGTGAGCAGCGGAAACGTGTTACACATAGTTATCTATCTGAATCAATAGAGGGCCTTAGCCTCGCAACACCCAATCCGACAATTTATGTTCCATTGAGGTTCAAGAACGTTGGCCCTGGTTGCGCCAACAATGTAAAGGTCGGCGTTAATCGCAAAGGTGCGGTTTGGCGAGGCGTTAGATCCTTGACGCTTGATCATGGGGAGAGTTTTTACCTTGGTATTTTCATAGATACGCAAACTGATTCTGCGATCGGGGAGTATGAGCTTGGAATTGCTTTCTATGACTGCTTAGGTTTCAGATACATGCAATCCTTCGAGCTGAAAGTAGTGAAGGATGAAGACGGGGGACATGTTGCGGAGCTGGAATGCTTGGGTAGAAAGACCATAATCGACGATCAGTCTTATACAAATTAGTCCTTTGATGCTGACACGAAATAATCAGTGTCGTTGAGCGCTGTCGCAGGCGCGGTTGGCTCGCTGTGATTATTGAAGGGCTGCGCTCGCAAACGGTTCGAGAAAACTAAAGTAGAATTATTTTACGTTCATTGTCTGGTGCATGACGTTTTATCAATGTTGATTAATTGGCTTCATGTACAGGCGTCTAATTGATGGGAAACGCTGTGCTTCAGGAATTATTTGGACCTTTGTCGAACGACTTGAACGCATTGGCAGATCTTGCGACTGCTGTTGCTCTTTTTGCTGCAATCGGTTCTTATCGGCTTGCTGTTAAGCAGATGCGTAACGATAGCTATATAAAAGCCTCTGAATGGTCCATTAATTTTGCCGATACTTTTAGGGCCGAAGTTCTGCCCAGGATGAAGCTATTCAGCTTCGTCTCTTCCGAAGTCTCCATTTATGCTCAAGCCGTTATGAGCCTATCGGTTCATTCTTTAAAGTCGTTTTCCGAAAAAGAATTCATCTCCATAGCCGGTACGTCAAGTTCGAACGTTAAACAAGGTTTGCTATCTTACTTGGCAAACAGTGAAAACCTTGAAAAGGCTGCCAGTAAGTATGCTGAGCTCGCAGAATTGCATCCAACTATTTTTACGCCTATCGATCGAGCCTGCATTGATGGCGGAACGTTTGCATCGCTATTTAATAAAACACTTACGGAGTTATCGAATTATCTGGAACAGCTTTCAATAATGGTTAATAGCGGATTGGCTAATGAGGAGGTTCTATACCCGTCGTTTCATCGGCCTTTTTTCAGGGCCGTTAACTACGTCTTTCCCTTTTTGTGCTCCGTTAACAATGGCAGAGAAGTGGGGAATTACAGCTATACCCATATCGTTAAACTGATGGAAATATGGGGCGAGCGTGAACGTGAGATCGGTCGTGGGGTTCAGACTTATCAGTTAAAAATTGATAGGGGTTATGAAATAAACAAAGAGATCGGACTAAAGGTCCAGGAGCCGTCGGCTGTTTCTAAATTAAGCTCAATAATCTTCGGTATATTCAAGAACAACAATTAGCAATGGGCGGATAAAAATAGCTCCAGTTCATGACTGGAGCTGAAACTGAAAACATATTGTGTGGCCTGATTCACGAACTTTAACGTCTGCTAGCTAATGGTGATATGGAATACCCTCGACTTCTTCTTCCATATTTCCCTCCATAATTTATCTATAGCGTGCGCGAGTGATAACTGCGTACATGTTCATCCTTTCTAGTAGTGGGCCATTTGCCGGGCTGCCTTCTTGGCTTTCTCTTATACGCCCAGCGAGTTTTTTATTGAATAGGATCCGATGGGCTGTTAGCTAATAGCTAACTGTTCTCGGACACTCTCATATTTGAAATCTAGCCAGCGCTTGAGGCAATGATAATAGGTGTGCGTTACTTTTTGTGAGTAAAGTAGTTTAATTGCTTTGAGGAAATCGGCGGACAGCATCTATCAACCGCTGGTAGATTTTCGATGATAAAAGCGTTGACAGTTTTAAGAAACCGGCTTCGCTTTCGATTGGTCAGCTTGGGTTCAGTCTAGTGTTTCTGTTAAGTTAGATTCTCGTGAAGGAGCCTGGCCGTCTACTTCCTGATCGCACCGGTGCTGCTTTATCGTCATCGGTTCATTTTTTAATAGGGGTACTTATGTTCGCATGTTTCGAGCAGCAGTAAAATTGTTACTCGTCGCATAGAAAGTGCTGTGCCGTAAAGCAGGAAGGGGCTTACGATGGCGAGGATTACCGGTATTACGTGCAACCACGTCAAGGGGATTAACCATCTTGACGTGCCATGCGAATTTTACCCGAACAAGCCTAACTTTCTTGTAGCGCCTAACGGGTCGGGCAAGTCTTCGCTTGCGGCAGCGTTCGCATCCCTTAACACTAGACGACTAAAACTGGCGGATGCGGATCGTTATAACGGGGAGGACTGGGATGACGCCTCCTTGTCTGTGATTTTTGACAATAACGTGACATTGAGCGCAAACGCTGATTCAAATGAAATCGCAAGCAAGGCAGACGTGCAGGTCGTTCGTTCGGGGTTGTATGCAAATATGACGAACCGCCGGGTGGGGCCGAGGGTTCTCAGCCAAACGAAGATGAGCGTTCAGCAGTGCGTTCTGTACGAAAAGGTGCCAGCCACTGTCCGTTTGAACTATTCAGTCACTGCGGAGCGACAGAAATATGCGTCGGTCTTACGCGGGAGGATGGATAACCTTGCCGAGGAATTCAAGAGCTATGAGTTCCTTAGTGAGCTCCTCGGCTGCGATGCTGCTTTTAAAGCGACTACGGGTGCCCGATATGCTGCAGCAATCAATAATTTCTTCAAAGGCGTTATTTCGCTCGAAACGGGCATGGGCGGTGATATCACTGAGGACGAAGTTCTTAGTTACATTTCTTCTGTAAAGCCGCTGATCTCAATTAAGGAAATCCTTGATCGTTGGTATCCCACGAAGGGGGATATCTCGAACTACGTAAACGCGATACAGGTCAATAGATATATCGAGGGGAAGCGTAACGAGATAAAGGAAGCCTGTTCATACCTTCGATTCCGTAAGTTTAAGAATGATATTAACGAGATGCTCCCATTGCTGAACAGAACCAGGTTTAGGGTCGAAGCTAAAGTCAGGAACCATCAGCTCGTCGTTGATTTCCCCGATTGGGACGAGGCCTCTAACGGCGAGATTGACGTACTCCAACTGTGTGTTGCGCTATTTCGAGCAAGGGCGAGGTTTACTGAGAAAGAGAACGCTCTATTGCTTATCGATGAGGTTTTCGATTACCTTGACGATGCCAACTTGCTTGTCGCCCAGCACTTTCTGCTGGAGATGATGAAGCAGTTTAAGAATTCCGGGAAGAACCTCTATGTCATCATCTTGACGCATCTTGACCCAGGTCTCTTTAAGAGCTTTCGTTTCAAAAGCTTCCATACCTCATACATTCCCAATTCAGGGGGCACCCTTACAAACGGGTGTTTGAATAAGCTTCTCATTGACAGAAAAAGGTGCCAGAAGGAACTCTCCGATATCTATAGCTCGGTTTCATCCCATTACCTTCATTTCTCCGACCGTGATACGGTCTCCGAAGATGTCCTGGAATACATCGATAAGCAGGGGATCAGGGGCCAGCTGAAGAGCCCTTCATCGTTTCGGAGTGCTATGGAGACAAAGCTCGGCGAATATTTCTCTGGAAAGCCCTTTGCTCCGTCTGAAGTGTGCTGCGGCATTAGGTTGGCCGTCGAGAGACTTAGCTATGAGTCGCTGGCAGATGAAGATAGGCCTGGATTTCTTGAAATTAATACGGGAACCGAGGATAGACTTCAGTATACGTCCGAGCATGGTGTCGAGGTTCCAGAGACATTCCACCTGTTGGGTTCCATATACAACAGCTGCATGCATCTCTCCGGGAGTCCAGGGGAAACGGAGCTTGTTCAAAGAGAACTAGGGAATAACATCATTAGACACATGATCGAGTCGTCGTTAAAGGAATTCGGCTGGGCGTAGGCCGTTATTTGACGGGCGGTTCTTCCTGTTTAACTGCGCGAAGGCTCCTTAAGGAGGTCATGAGGCGAATGAGCGGGGCTACAAAAGAGTGTCTGTATTTTGGCGGTTGCCAGCGGCGAAAGCCCTTCAATCGAGCTCAGGCTAAGCCCGGCTGCCGAGCTGATCTGTCGTTCCCTAGAGCTTCCTGACTGATTAAATTAATTGACACTCGTTCCGGCAATTAATACCTGTTGAATGTCTTATGGACGACTAATAGAAAGCCTAAATGCTGTTTGCGCTATCAGTGGGAAGTAAAATCGTATCTAGGGATCTATAAACGCTATGTTTGGTGGAAGTGATTGCATGGCTCAAGCTGATGGCTACATTGCGAGAATCGATGAGGCGCTAAGTGCGTACGATGATAGCTTGGCTGGTGAACTCGTTAAGGAAATCATTGCCGTTTTTTCCAGTGCGGATTCGAACATTAAATTGGGCCTTGATAGGTATAGAGGTAGAGCTATGGTGCCCGGACAGCCTGTCAATTATGACAACAAGGGCGACCTGAAAAAGCTCAGGGGGAAGCTCCTTGTTCTTGTAGAGTCGGAGCGTAGGGACTTGGAGGCCAATCCTCTTTGTCTCGCACTCACCTCCGTGGATGAAGACATTGAAGAGTGCGAACGTCTTATCAGAAATGGGGACGATAGCGATCGCCGCCGCTGCGTCGATCGCATGGTGCGAGTTTATGAGGTCGATATTAAAAACTTTGCCGTTGGACTTAGTGGTTATGGTTTCGGATCCGAAGAAGAGGATTTGATTGGCGATCTGGAGCTTATACTGGGCCATCTCAGGCATTACAGGGCAAAAATCGCTCTTGAGTCCGTGTCTGGAAACATGAAAACCGTAAATGTTCAGGCCAGCGCGGTTAACCAGAATAGTGTGACGAATGTGCTGAGTATTGCTCAGGTTACTGAGCAGGTCCAATCCATCCCAGATAGTGTTTTAGACGATGAACTCAAAAAAGAACTGAAATGCCTACTTCTTGATTTGGAAGTCATTAAGAACAAGCCAAAGAAAGAGGCGGAGAGCCGTGTCCAGAAAGTTCTTGCTTGGATGTCAGACAAGGGGGTTGACGTTGCGATAGCCGTTCTTCCCTATATTGCCAGTTTCATTAGCACGTTAGTTTGATGCGCTGAGAATGGTGGCTTTCACCGGCTTGATAACCTCGCCTATTGATTAATTG
Organism: uncultured Collinsella sp.; assembly: GCA_934646965.1. Classification (GTDB taxonomy): domain Bacteria; phylum Actinomycetota; class Coriobacteriia; order Coriobacteriales; family Coriobacteriaceae; genus Collinsella. The sequence continues at coordinate 21,739 of CAKUEZ010000002.1, forward strand.
TCGAACGTTTTCTTTCTTTGGAGGTATTTCTTTGGCGGATTTAGTACATGTCTTGCCGATTCAATCGGTAAGTGCCGAAGGTTGCGAAGCGCTTTCAAAGGTCGAGCTTCTCGAAGGCGACTCTGCCATCAAAGTGAAAGAGTACTCCGATATCGTGCGTTCGTTTTGGGAGGTCAATCAGCTATACGAACAATTTAGATGGAACTACAGCGAATTGAGGCGTCTGGTTCCATGCGACCGGTCTGACATCTTGCCCGATGGCTTTGCCGGCGGACGTTTTGGTGAGAGGATTGTTGTAAACGGCGCTTTTTGTAATTACGTATCAGCTGGTCGAGGTCTTGTCGACAGAATGCAAGCCGTCATGCGTGAATACGACAAAGGCTCCAAAGACGACTTATACAAAGACTATTGGAAGTTGCCTTCTTCTTGGTATGACGGCGGCGGCCTTTACGTATTCATGTATGAGATACGAAATCCCGTTCAGCATGGTCAAACCGTTGTTTCACTTGTGAAAGAAAATGGCTCTGCCAGGGTTCGATTCGATCTTGACCAAATCGCTGACATGCGCGACTACAATACCTCGGCAAAGCTTCGCGCGTTTTTAGACACGACCATTTCGAAGATCAAGGAGTGTAATCCGTCTGATTTTCCTTTTCTTAGTTTTCGATATACGAACATGGAATACAACAAGCTTGTTATCGAACTCTTCTGTCATTTTCTTCAATGTGCCGAACGTAGGATACGTGAAGTTCGTAGAGATATGGAACGCGTGCTTTCGCAGCACGATGGGGCGATTGGCAGTTTGGGCGGTTTTTCTTTCGTTGCATATGTTGATGGTGACATGGCCCATGTTTTTAATCAGATTGATGTTGATCCGGTTAAGCAATTGAAAGATATTCGCCAAAAAGCGGAGAGACATCTAAAGGAAGCTCGAAATGCAGTTGCGGCTGAGCGCCGTTTCTATGCTTTCCGGTAAAAGATAATCGCTGGCACGTTCTGCTGTTCGGAAAATGCTGGTTTGCTACATGCGTCTTTAGATTATTGTCTTTTGAGCAAATAGGTCTAGTCGTATTAATGTTAATCACTATGATTAGCCTCCATCTTAAGGTTGTAGTATTAGCTTGTGCGGAGCTGTGTAATGGCGTTGGGATTAACGCGTGGAGCTCCTATTATTGTGCAAGGAGTTTGATATGGATCTTGAGACGGTCAAAGAAGTTGCCGCTATACCGGTGCTTGAAAAGGCATATGACGACCTTGCTCATCCCTCCGCAGAGTCGATAGGGAAAACTGTTAGCCTGGTTCCAAGGACAGTTGCCATTTGGCTTTCGTCATGGAATCGCTGGGTCGTTAATAGGGAGGAGAGCATCAAGCGGACCATCGATGCTGTGGGATCTCGTGTTGATGAGATTCCCGAGGAACATCTTACTGAACCTCCGGCGCATATCGCAGTTCCGGCAATTCAACAACTTGCGTATTGCTATGACAGCGAGGAATTGCGAGGGATGTATGCAAATCTGCTGCTTTCCTCAATGGATGATCGGACGGCAGAGTACGTCCATCCCAGTTTTGTTCAGCTGCTTAAGGAGATTAGTCCCGACGAGGCTAAGTTGCTGAGTACGTTGACCGGTTCTGATGATGCTGAACACGTGTCTATCCCGCTCGTTGACTTAAGAATTGTCAGCGCAAATGAGCTAGTTCCAAGTAAATGGACGGAAGTCGTAGAAGGCTATAACGAGTGCTGTGAGGGTGTTTGCGAGTACCCTGATCAATCGCTGGTGTATCTGGGAAACCTGGATCGACTTGGCATCCTCAAGCGTTGTGATTACTACACTGATGATGTTAAGACTGCGCTTGAAAGGTTCGAATCAAGTGAGGCTATACAAGATGCGGAGGCGAAGGTTGGGCTTGAAGATGACAAGAAATTCTTTTTCCATCGCTGGAGCTACCAGGTAACCGATTTTGGGGCCAACTTTATTAAAACGTGTGTTTCGTGAAATGAGTTTGGTTGGAATGTGTTCGGGCAAGAGGAAGCCTTCGGTATTCGCTTTAATTAAAGCGTTTATTGCTTGCGTTATGGCGCTCTCTGTATTTTTACTGATAGTCATTCAGGTCGCGTTTTCAATCGATGCGCCAGTTCCATGGCTGCATCCCGTATGGGACGCTAACGGCTTGCTCGGATATCTTGGCGCATTAGTGGGCTCAATTTCGGCGGTCGCGGTGCTGTACTTCTCGCTGCTAGCTGGTAGGGAAGACCGGAATCATTCTGACGTGATGAACGTTCTCCCTTGTATTGCCTTGAGCCGTTTGTCGGAAAAGCAGCCACATATGCCGAAGAACGGTTTCGCTCACGGTGTGTTTACCGATGCTGATCCTAGGGACGATGAATATAAATCGGGTGCTTTGGACTGCGTTGATCGTCTGCTGATTGATGGCGGAGCCCCAGCCATTTCTTGCGACGAGAGTCTTGTGGACGAACATGCTGCTAATCGTTATGCAATATCCAGTATGGGAGCTGGGCCTGCGGTAAATGTTAGGGTTGGGATTGCCAATAGAAATGAGTGGGCCCATTTTGGAACTCCGCATGTCGCTTGGTGCCAGACTCGGCAGCTTCCAGTGGGAGGGGAGAGCGAGCTGGTTATCTATTTTAGGGGTGAAGCAAAGCCAGTGATGGAGGCCGGCTATCGCATCGTCGTCACGTACTCGGACATACTTGGAAACCGCTACCTGCAGTATTTTCCAATGACTTTTGATGGGCAGGATGATGTTCTCAAATGTACGGTGAAAAATTCCATTACTCGGATTGGCATTCCTTAGTTTCAGAGTATTCGGGTTATGAACTGCCTCCCATTTCTTGGACATGAGAAATGGGAGGCTTTCTTTATGCGCGTTGATTTGAGGGTGAAGCATGATATCGAGGCCAGGAAGGCAGCCATAGGGCTCTTCGAGCTCGGGCACGGGTATAAATCTGCCGCGATCGCCCTTTCGCTTCCCGCGGAAGCCGTGAGAAGATGGCAGGAGATATACCGCGCATTCGGGAGCGAGGTGCTGCTACGCATGGACGGAAAGCAGGGCAGGTACACATACGAACAGAAGGTCGCCGCCGCCTCCGCCGTCGTCGACGGCGGCATGACGAAGACCGAGGCGATGGCGGCGTTCGGCATTATGTCGATGTCGCCGCTCAAGAAGTGGTGCGCGCTATACCGCCGGGGCGGCGCGGAGGCCCTGCGCCCGAGGCCCAAGGGCCGGCCGGCCGGTTCCAAGGCGAGGCCGCGGACCCGCGAGGAGGAGCTCGAGGAGCGGTGCCGCAGGCTCGAGGCCGAGGTGGCCTACCTAAAAAAATTACGCGCCCTGGTCGAGAGGGACGGTCTCTGACCAGGGCGAAGGCCGAAGCGGTCGCGGCCCTGCGCTCCGAGGGGCACGCGCTCGGGCACCTGCTCGCATGCGCCGAGCTCAAGAGGTCGACCTACTACTACGCCCTCGCGCACCCGCCGAGGCCCACGCGCCCCGAGCTCCGGGAGGCGGCCGCCGAGATCTTCTCGCGCACCGCCAACGGCTGCGGGCACCGGCAGATAGCGATGTGCCTCAGGGCGGAAGAGGGGGCCGTGATAGCCGACAAGACCGTGCTCAAGATGATGCGCGAGATGGGGATCCGCTGCGGCATCAGACGCGAGACGGCCTACCACAGGTACAACTCGTACAGGGGCGTCGTCGGCAGAACGTTCGAGAACGTGATCGCGAGGGATTTCGACGCCGGGGCCCCGTGGCGGAAGCTGGGAACGGACGTCACCGAGTTCAAGGTGGCGGGCGGCAAGGCCTACTGGGCCCCGACGCTGGACTTCTTCTCCAAGGAGATCGTGGCGAGCGACATATCGACCACGCCCGACATGGCCCAGCAGGCGAGGATGCTCGACGAGCTGCTGCCCAAGATCCCCGAGGGCGCCGCCCCGACCATGCACTCGGACCGGGGCTGGCAGTACCAGCACGCCTCGTACACATCCAGGCTCGAGGCCGCAGGCATCGTCCAGAGCATGTCCAGGAAGGCGAACTGCATCGACAATGCCGCCACCGAGCAGCTCTTCGGCCACGTCAAGGACGAGTTCTACCGGGGCCGCGAGTGGAAGACGTTCGAGGATTTCAAACGCGACCTGGAGGAATACATAGTCCACTGGAACACGAGCCGGAGGCAGGTAAGATTGAAGGGCCTGACCCCGGAGGAGTTCCGGAATCAGGCCCTCGCGGCCTAGTCGCTATTTAGGGCGTCCAAGATTTGGGACGCAGTTCATTATTGCGTTAAGGGCTATTTTGCATAACGGTCATATCCTGACGACTCTCCCAGTCAAACGCGCTAACATTGGATTTCGAGCCAATCATCGAGAAGGGAGATCTGATGACCGACGCCAATAGAAAGCCGTGGCTTACGGCGTCAGAGCAGATTGATCATCTCAAATCGAGGGGCGTCCATTTCTCGCTGATGAGCGAAGACGATGCCAGAGCCTATCTGGAAAAGAACAGCAACTATTTTCGCCTGCGTGCCTACCGGCTTGGCTTTCCTAAGGTTGAGGAAGGAAATCGCAAGGGGGAGTATGCAAATCTAGACTTTAAGATGTTGGTCGACTTGTCGATTGTCGACATGCTCCTTCGTTATGAAATGCTGCCGCTTACGCTCGATGTGGAGCATTTTGCAAAGGTAAAACTATTAAAGCGTATCGAGACGGAGGGGGAGGACGGCTATGCGGTTGTCTCGGATTTCATTTCCTCCTACGATAGCGTGAAACCCGATGGGATACCATGTAATTCGCTCAAGGATGAGATTCGTAGGTGCAAGAACAGTCCTTACACTTGCGGATTGATTGCCAGGTACGCTGATTTCGAATTCCCCGCGTGGGCTTTTGTCGAAGTCGTCTCCTTCGGCTCGTTTCTTTACTTCTATAAGTTCTGCGCCCAAAGGTTCAATGACCGCGAGATGCTTAACGAGTTTTATATAGTCCAGGCGGTTAAATCGTTAAGAAATGCATGCGCGCACAACAACTGTATCTTGAATGATCTGAGTGCCGGCGAGCCCATGCATGAGCCTAGAAATGCCGTCATGCGGGAGCTCTCGAGTATTTCTTGCATCGGTTCTGGACAACGCAAGAACAAGATGAGCAATGATCGGGTACAGCAAATCGTTACTACGTTATATGCGCACAAGGAGTTGGCCTCGAAGGGGGTCTTCGAACATCGCGCGAGGAGCCTAGCGTTATTCGTTGAGAGAATGAATGAGCATATTGATTACTATCGTGGTAATCCTCAAGTGCTAACGGGATTTGAATTCCTTACGAAGGTAATTGAAGCGTGGTTTCCTGTTGACACAAATTAAACGTTGAATCTGTGGCGGCGGCTAATGCAACATATTGTGACAGCTTTTGGTGTATCCTATCACCACAACGAAAAACGGTAGCTTTTTGTAGCAGCTGTTTTGTAAGGGGGTTCCTTCTGAAAGGAGGGCGTCCCCTATTTTTATGGCGCAGTGATTGGCGGCCTTGGTAAGGGCAGCCTGTAGACAAACAATTGCCTTTGACTATAATAAAGCCAATTGCGGTGGAAGCCTTCGGGCGACACCTGAAGAGGGTTGATGCGTCGGCCCTCTTTTTGTTTTGATGTAAGATTCGACCTGCCAAAACTTACATTTCAATTGGGAAAAGGCAAAATTGGGGGATTTTCTGCTCGCATGTAACTCTACTGACGCGTGGTTGCTTTGCCTTAATTCGCTATGGTTTTCTCGGTTAAGGATTGACCGGGGTTGGGCTATTCCTTATAGCCCATCTTTGATGAGGCCTTGCGACGGTACGTCCGGCTTGGTCCGTGGGAACCGCCGAAAGGCGGTTTTTGCGTTTTTGGAACTGTTCCCGTAGGGTACGTCGCGTTTTTACTTCAGGACGCTCGGTTTTGTCGCGTTATTTCGGAAGTATGCGGCAAATTCCGTAACCCCTGAGCACGCAGCCCTTTTCGAGCAAAGAAACCACAGGTAGAAGCGTTGCCACTTCCTCGTGTGCTCGGCATGCTTGATATTTGCCGCATACTTCCGGTTTTAGCCCCTTGCTTCTCCTTCCTTAGGTGCTACAAACACTTGATTGACGTTATTTAAAGTCTATAATCATAGAAAAGCTCTGATATACCTTTTTAAAACAATGAATAGAATGTTGAGTGCCATGCTTTGCCAGTTCACCTTTAAGAATTATCGGTCCTATCGCGACGAGGCGGAGCTTTCTATGCAGGCGACGCCGATGAAGGAGTTTGAGCGTTCCCTCATTGAGTGCTCCGACGGTCAGAGTTTCCTCCCAGTGGCCGCGGTGTACGGACCCAACGCTGGCGGTAAGTCTAACCTGCTTGAGGCTCTCGATTACCTTCGTTCGGCGGTGGCCAGACCAATCAGATTGCTGTCTGCCAGTGCTGATGGACCAGAGGGCGATCGCCCTTCGATACCCCGTTATTCTGCGTTCGGGTTCGATGACGTGTCTGCTGCCCAACCCACCGAGTTCGAGCTCTACTACCGCGTGGGTGAGTATGAGTACCGCTATGTTCTATCTGTACACGCCGAGGAGATTGTGTGCGAAGGGCTGTGGCGGCGCAAAGTGGGTGCTTCGCGCACGGCGATGCTGTTCGAGCGCGAGGGTGCAAAGGTTGAGCTCGGTCCCACACTGCGCAAGCTTGTAACGGCAGCTAAGTTCAACCCGAACCTGCCGTACCTGTCGTTCCTCTGCATCAACTTCGATGCGCCGGTGGTCCAGGAGGCGGCCAGCTGGTTTCTCAACGCTGTGTTTCTGAACTACAACAGCTCCTATCTGGAGCGGATGCTCGAACAATTGCTCGACGAGGATGATTCGCCCGAGGTCACGCGTTTCCTGCGCGCCGTTGATGTGCGTATCGATGGCTTCAGGGTGGAGAAGGCTCCGCAATGGCGCGGCCAGCGCGTGTTTGTGAGGCACGACGTCGGAGGTAAAGGCTATGAGCTGCGCCTGTCTGAGGAGTCGGCCGGCACTCAGAAACTCATGGGGCTCGCGTCCTATTTGCTGGCAGCGCTCGAGTGCGGCGGAACCGTCGTGGTCGACGAGCTCGACGCCAAACTGCACCCGAAGCTTCTTCGCTATGTGATCCTGCTGTTTAAGGATCCTGAGGCCAACAAGAGTGGCGCGCAGCTCATTTTCTCGTCCCAGGACGTGTCAACCATGCGAAACGACGTGTTCCGCCGCGACGAGATATGGTTTGCCGCGCGCGGCGAGAGGGAGGCCAGCCAGCTATGGTCGCTCGCCGACATCCACGAGGCGAATGGCAATTTGGTTAGCAAGAATGCTGCTTTCGACAAGCAATACCTGTCTGGCCGTTACGGTGCCGATCCATATCTCACCCGTATCGAGGAGTGGGATTAGCATGGTGGCGAAGAAGTCGAAGGGCTGGCGCAGCGGTAAGCGCGAGGGCCGCCCGCGCATGGTGCAGATGACGCGTCATCTCGTAGTGAGCGAGGGCAGGGAGACAGAGCCTCGCTACTTTGAGGGCGTGCGTGCGGCGTTGGGCGCGGCGAACGAGCGTAAGGTTGCCATTGTCGTTAAGGGAACCGGCAAACACGCGCTTGACCTGCTTGACTTCGCCGTCGAACACTGCCGCTATGCGCCCGAGACGTTCGACCATGTGTGGCTCGTGTATGACAAGGATGACTTCCCTGCGTCCGACTTTGACGCGATGGAGCTCAAATGTACCGAGCTCTCCGATGGATCGAGGACCTTCCACGCGTTGTGGTCGAACCCCTGTTTTGAACTGTGGCCGCTTCTGCACTTTCGCTATACGACCGCGCATATGTCCGCGTCCGACTGCCAGCATGCCCTCGCGCAGGAGATGTCGAAGAACTTGGGCATCGAGTACCGCAAGAACCTGAACGGGATGTTCGAGGCAGTGGACGATAAGCGGGGCGAGGCGTTGCAACGTGCTGGGCGCCTCGTCGCATACCATAGGGGGCTTTGCAACGTTAAACCTTCTGCACAAAATCCCGCAACCAAGGTGGGCGAGATATTCGATGCGATTGGGCCGTATTTGATTGGATAGCCGAGTTCGATCGGGCTCGATGGGGCATGGGATTGATCGGGATTGGGCTTTTCCTTAAAGTGCCAATTGTGATGAGGCCTTGCGACGGTACGTCCGGCTTGGTCCGCGGAAACCGCCGGAAGGCGGTTTTTGCGTTTAAGGGTTATTACCGGGAAGACTATTTGTCACGTTTTCCGGAAGTGCGGGGAAAAATCGAAAACCGCCGAGCACAACCCGATCTTTGACAGCAAAACCGCAGGTCGCAGAAGTCAAAAACCGGGGTCTGGTCTGCAGATCTCGGTTTTACCCCGCACTTCCGAAATCGCCTGACGGAAGTATGCGGCAAATTCTGGAACCACTGAGCACGCCGCCATTTTTGCGCAAAGAAACCGCAGGTAGGCGCGTTGGTGCTACTCGGTGTGGTCGGCCTGTTCCGATTTTGCCGCATACTTCCGGATTCGATGCCTCTTATCCTATTTTGGCGCGTTCGCACACTCTAAAGATGTTCTTAAAACGGCCTTAAAGATTTTGGACACTTGCGGCGACGGCGTACAATACGCATGTTTGGCATCATTTAAATCTGACGGGAGGGGAGCGCACGGTGGAAGTGCTGGTTGTTGGCAATACTTCGTATGTCGATGACGACTTTTGCGCCAAGGCGTTCCCTGGCGATCATGTGCAGGTCGTAGCTGCGATCGATGCGCAGCGCGACGGATCGCCGGCTCCCTCGTCCTGGAACGAGCTGCTGCAGCACCTGGACCAGGCCTACGAGTTCGATCGCGTGGTCTACCTTTCTACCTACCTTACGCCGCATACCGAGACCTTTGGCGACATCGAGCTGCTGCGCTCGGTGTTTCGCGTGTGCCTGGGCCGCCAGGTTCAGCTGCTGTTTGTGACGGGGCCGGCTGGCGCCGATGGCAATGTCGATGCCGCCGGGCAAACCGGCAAGGGTATTATCGCCCACGCCGCCAACGACCTGTGCCGCTACTATGCGGCCCGTGACGGCATCCAGGCCAAGATCTTGCGCGTGCCCTATTTGTACACTGCTTCGCCGGCGCTCAACGATCCGTTTTTGGTACCGTTGTTCCAAGCTTGCTCGCACGGCTCGCTTGTGCTCAAGAACAGCGTGGATTCGCCGCTCCAGGCCCTGTGCGCCGAGGAGTTGGCCGTCTTGGTGCGCCGCATCTTCGATAGCTGGGACCCTGCGTTTGAGGAGCTCGGCGTTGCGGACAGCTTTGCGCACACGTTGGGCGATTTGGGCGGGGCCCTAAAACGCCTGTTCCCGGGGCTCCAGGTAACCTATGGCGACGACGCGGAAGCCTCCGTGGCGCCGAGTGATGCCATCCGCAAGCGCTATGGCTGGTTCCAACGCTACGACGTGCTCACCGATCTTTCAACCGTACATGCCCGCTGGGAGCAATCCCGCGCGGGAAAGCGCCATCCGCTGCACCATGCCATCGACCGCATGCGCGAGCATACGCTGCCCGTCATGTGCATGGAGACCGTGCTCGCATGGGTACTCTTTGAGTGCCTGGAGCGGGTGTTTTCGCAATCCGCACAGCTCAACGTGCTCGACTACCGCCTGTTGTATGTGGTGCTGATCGGCACGCTTTACGGGCTCGATTTTGGCCTGGTCGCGGCACTGCTGGCTTCGATTGGCCTGGCCGCGAGCTACTTTACCCAGTACGGCTACACCTTTCAGGGCCTGTTCTACGAGCCCTCTAACTGGCTTCCGTTTATCGCCTACTTTGTGGTGGGCGCCGTATGCGGCTATGTGCAGCTGCGCAACCGCGAGGCGCTCAAGGCCGAGCGCGCCGAAAACGAGCTCGTGCGCAACCGTAACGACTTTTTGGGCCGGCTCTACCATGACGCCATCGAGGACAAACAGGCCTACAAGCGACAGATCGTGGGACGCCATGACAGCTTTGGCAAGATCTTTGCCGTGACGCAGGGGCTCGACGTGCTCAACCCGCGCGATATCTACCGCAAGTGCTGCGAGCTGCTCGGCGAGATTTTGGAAAACGACACGGTGACGATCTACCACGTTTCGGGTGAGGCGTTTACGCGCCTAGTCGCCGCGAGCCCGGCAATTTCTGGCGATGCGCTGCGCTCGTTGGCGCTCGACGATCTTAAGGCCATGATGGAGGGCGTGGACCACTCGGGCCTGTGGGTGAACCGCAAGTTGGTACCGGGGCTGCCCATGTTCGCGTACGTGATGGAGCGCGACGGGGCGCCGGCGATCTTCGTCTTTGTGCGCCGCGTGGCCGAGGGCCAAATGACCCTCTATTATCAAAATCTCTTTCGTATTTTGTGCGGCTTGGTGGAAAGCGCGCTGGGGCGCGCCTTCGATTACGAGGCCGTGGCGCAGGATAAGCGCTGTATTGCGGGCACGCGTGTACTTAAGCAGGATGCCTTCGGTCGCGAGCTCGCTACCGAGCAGGCGCTTGCAGACGGCAAGATGGGGAGTTATTTGCTCCTGCGCGTGGTGCCGGAGATGGAGCCTGTCGGCGAGCTGGTCGGGGCGATTGGATCGGCGATTCGCGAGAGCGATGCCGCGGGCCTGGTCGACGACACGCTTTATTTGCTCATGCGTCAGGCCATCGAGGCCGACCTGCCCATTATTAGCGCACGTTTGGCCTCCAAGCAGATTGCCGTTGAGCATGTCGACGGTGAGGGCGTTGTGGAACTGCTGCGGCAGATTGCTCCCGCCGGCTCCGATGACGAGGGGGATGCTGCTTGACCTCGCTTGTTATCGCCGTGCTGCTATTGATAATCCACGCGCTGGTGTGCCTGGTGCTCTGGACGCTCATGAAGTTGGGCCTGCTACCGGTCCGCGGGCACATGCTTGCCGTAATAGTGCTCGTTCCGCTGTGGGGTCCGCTACTGGTGCTGCTGCTCTGCGTGCGTAGCCGGGCTTCTGGTGGTGCGTCTCATGCCAGCACGCTGGAATCGCTTCGCTTAAAGGACGATATACGCCGCGGTGTGCTGGTGCAGGGCCGCGAGGCCGATGCCGGCGTGGTGCCGCTCGAGGAGGCGCTCATCGTCAACGACGCGGGCGACCGCCGGCGCCTTATGCTCTCTATGCTCACCGAGGACCCGGGCGCCTATCTGGCACAGCTCCAGGCCGCTAAGCTCAACGACGATGTTGAGGTCGCGCACTATGCCGCAACGGCTGTGGCGCAGATCTCCAAGGAGTCCGACCTCAAGCTGCAGCAGTTGGAACGTGCGTTTAAGGCCGACCCCAGCGCGCAAAATCTGGATGAGTACTGTGACTACCTTGGTGACTATTTGGCCTCTGGTCTGGCCGAGGGGCGCGTGGCGCAGATCCAGCGCCAGCAGTATGCCCGTCTGCTCGCGCGTCGTTGCGAGCGCGAGGACGGAACGTTACTGCGCATTCGCTACGCCACGGCGCTGGCCGATGCCGGCGAGCTGGACGAGGCCGAGGCCGTGACCACACAGCTTGTGGCCGATGCGCCGGACGAACAGGAAGCCTGGATGCTCTGCCTGCGACTTGCCGTGGCACGCCGCGATGGCGAGGCCGTGCAGCTGGTGCTCGATGCAATCGACAATCAGCATGTGTATTTGAGTGCCGACAACCGCGAGAAGCTGGCGTTTTGGCGCGATGGGGAGGAGGCCCGATGAGCGTGGTGCAACATATCCGCGACCGTGCGGGCCATTTTCGCTGGATGGGGCTGCTCGTGGTGTGGTCGGTCTTTATCGCCATGGCCGCCGTGCTGTTGATTGAGCGCGCCGGCGTGCAATACAGCGCCGGGCAACACAAGCTGGGCATGCTTGCCGCCACCGATGCCACGCCCGCAAGCTCGGCAATCTTTGGCCAAAAGCCTACGTGCCTGGTTATTTCCGACAGCGATCAAGACAGCGTTGACGAGGTCAAGGAGCAGTTCGACCAGATTCTTCTCGATATGAAGATCGCGCACCGTGATGTCGACATTGCCACCGATGGCGCGGATGCTATTCCCTCGCTTACGTCGTTTGACCGCGTGATCGTGCTGATGCCCTCACTCGACGCGCTGGGCACGCACCTGACCGACCTTTTGAGTTGGGTGAACGCCGGCGGTTCGCTGATGCTGGGCATGACCCCGGAGAACTCCGGCTACCTGCAGGCGATTGCGCCCAAGCTGGGCATCGATACCGTGGGGTATGAGTACACCACGGCCGAGAGCGTCGTTCCGAGTAAGGACTTTATGATTGGCGGGGGCCAACGCTACGAGTTCTCGGACCCCTTTAAATCGTCGCTGCTGGTTTCGTTGCGCGAGACGGCGCATGTGTGGGCCAAAACCGGCGATACGGGTGCGCCCCTTGTTTGGTCGAGCGATTGTGGTAGCGGACATACCGTGGTGTGCAACATTGGCATTTACAGCAAGGTCATGCGCGGTTTCTACGCTTCGGCGATCAGCCTGTTGGGTGATGCCACGGCCTATCCGGTCATCAACAGCGCCGTGTTCTACTTGGACGACTTTCCGAGCCCCGTGCCCTCGGGCGACGGCACCTACATCAAGCGCGACTATGGCCTTTCCATTGCCGATTTTTATACCAAGGTGTGGTGGCCCGATCTGCAAAAGCTCGCGCAGAAGTACGACATTCGCTACACGGGCGTGATGATCGAGAACTACGAGGACGTGGTCAACCAGACCGAGCCCGCGCGTCAGGCGGATACCACGCAGTTCCGCTACTTTGGCGGCATGTTGCTGCAAATGGGCGGTGAGCTGGGTTTCCACGGTTACAACCATCAGCCGCTGGCGCTCTCGGATACCGACTATGGCACGCTGTATGGCTACAAAACGTGGAAGAACAAGGACACGCTCGTCGCGGCGCTCAACGAGCTCATTGCGTTCCAAGACGAGGTCCTGCCCAATGCGCATGGCTCGGTCTATGTGCCACCGTCGAATATCCTTTCGGCCCGCGCCCGGAAAATTATCGGTAAAGACGTGCCGCGCATTAAGACCATCGCCAGCACGTATTTTGAGGACGGAACCGACCTGCCCTATGTGCAAGAGTTTGGCGTGTCGAGCGATGGCATCGTGGAGCAGCCGCGCATTGTTTCGGGCGGCATGGTCGACGATACCTACATGCGTCTTGCCGCGGTGTCCGAGCTCAACATGCACTACGTGAGCACACATTTTATGCACCCGGATGACCTGCTGGATCCCGACCGCGGCGCCAAGGAGGGCTGGGAGGCCTACAAGGGTGGCCTGACCGACTACCTTGACTGGCTTACCACGTCCGCGCCCGACCTGCGGCACCAGACGGCATCAGAGTGCTCGGGTGCCATCCAGCGCTTTTCGTCCGTGACGGTGAGCGTGGATACGAGCGACGATGCCTGGACGCTCAGCCTGGGCAACTTCCATGACGAGGCATGGTTCATGTTCCGTGCCAATAACGGCGAGCCGGGCTCGGTGTCCGGTGGCGAGATAACGCATTTGACGGGCAGCCTATACCTGGTCAAGGCGACGGACAAAACGGTGATAATCGAGCGCAAGGAGGGTGGCGACTGATGAGAATCTGCTTGGTGCTCGAGGGTTGCTACCCCTATGTGCACGGCGGCGTATCCACCTGGATGCACGGCTATATCCAATCCATGCCCGAGCACGAGTTTGTGCTGTGGGTGATTGGCGCGCACGTCGCCGACCGCGGTAAGTTTGTCTATGAGCTGCCCAAGAACGTCGTCGAGGTGCACGAGGCGTTTTTGGACGACGCCCTTCGTCTTTCGGGCGAGCAGCACGAAGTCAGCTTTAACGCTCGTGAGCGCGAGGCGTTGCGCCGTCTGGTGTCGCTCTCCAATCCCGACTGGGACGTGCTATTCGACATCTTCCAGCGCCGCCGCGTGCATCCGCTCTCGTTTTTACAGAGTCGCGCGTTTATGGACATCTTCCGCGACGTGTGCCTGGCCGAGTACCCCTACGTTCCGTTTGCCGATGCCTTCCACACCATGCGCTCTATGTTGCTGCCCGTGCTGTACCTGCTGGGCAGTGAGGTGCCGGTGGCCGATGTGTACCACGCGATCTCGACCGGTTACGGCGGTCTGCTTGCCTGTCTGGGCTCGAGCGTTCACAACGCGCCGGTGCTGCTGACCGAGCACGGCATCTACACGCGCGAGCGCGAGGAGGAGATCATTCGCGCCGACTGGGTGGTGCCCTCGTTTAAGGACCGCTGGATTCGCTTTTTCTACGTGCTGTCCGAGGAGATCTACCGCCGCGCCTTCCGCGTGACGAGCCTGTTCCATAACGCTCGCAAGACGCAGATCGATATGGGCTGTGAGGCGGACAAATGCCAGGTCATTCCCAACGGCATCCAGTTCGACCGCTTTAAGGACATTCCCCTCAAGCCCGATGACGGCTGGGTGGACATTGGCGCCGTGGTGCGCTTGGCGCCCATCAAGGACGTTAAGACCATGATCTACGCCTTCTTTGAGCTGCACGACCGCTTGCCAAAGGTGCGCCTGCACATTATGGGCGGTGTGGATGACGAGGAATATGCAGCCGAGTGCCATGCGCTCGTCGATACCCTGGGCGTGCGAGATCTGATCTTTACCGGCCGCGTGGACGTGGTCGAGTATATGCAAAAGCTCGACTTTACGATCCTGACGAGTATCTCCGAGGGCCAACCGCTCAGCGTGCTGGAGTCGCTTGCCGCGCGCCGCCCCTGTGTGACGACCGAGGTCGGCTGCTGTCGCGAGCTGCTGGAGGGCGCGCCGGGAGATGACTTTGGTATCGCCGGCTTTGTGAGCCCGCCCATGTACCGCAAGGGCCTGGCCGACGCCATGGAGCACATGTGCGCAAGCCGTGCGCGCCGTCTGGAGATGGGGGAGCGCGGTCAGCGTCGCGTGGCGACCTACTACCTGCACGAGCAGATGCTCGCCAACTATCGCGCGCTGTACGACGAGACAGCCCGCGCGTTTAACCTGCCCAAGAAGGAGGTGTAGCCGATGGCCGGAATCGGATTTGAGCTCAAGCGCCTGTTTAAGCGCAAGGGCCTGTTTGCGACGATGCGCGCCTATGGCTACGCCGGCATTGTGTGCACTGGCCCCATGCTGCTGGGCGTGCTGCTGCAGGTGGGCATTCTGATGCTGTGCGGCACGCGGGGTGTGGACCGTGCCAACCAGGACCTGCTGGTGTGCATGGTGACGTATACGCTGCTGACATCGCTCGTGCTGACGAGCTTTTTCTCCATGCCGGTCACGCGCTTTTTGGCCGATATGCTCTTTGCCGAGTGTGAGGACGAGATCCTGCCTTCGTTTTGGGGCTCCAATGCCATCATGCTCGTCGCGGGTACCGTGCTCTACGGCATCTTTCTGCTGTTCTCGGGCGCCACACTGCTGCAGGGGCTGCTGTGTCTGTTCCTGTTCAACATCATGATTGTCAACTGGAACGGCATGAGCTACCTCACGGCCATCAAGGACTATCAGGGCATTCTGTGTAGCTTCGCCGCCGCCATTGGCGTGGCGTGCCTGTGCGCTCTGGGAGCTCTAGCGCTGTGCCTGCCGCCCGTCGAGGGCTTGCTTGCCAGCATTGCGTTGGGTTACGGGGTCATGCTCGTTTGGGACGTCGTGCTGCTGTACAGCTATTTTCCGCAGAGCGACTGCAGCCCCTGGCGCTTTTTGCATTGGCTCGACCAGTTTATGCCGCTTGCGCTCACAGGGCTCTTCACCAATTTGGGACTCTTTGCCCACCTGGTCATTATTTGGGCAGGACCGATTGGTGTGCAGGTCAAGGGGCTGTTTTACGGCGCGCCCTACCACGACGTTCCGGCGCTCATCGCCTTTTTGACGATACTCGTCACGACCGTCAACTTTGTGGTGTCGGTCGAGGTCAATTTCTATCCGCGCTACCGCGAGTACTGCAGCCTGTTTAACGACGGCGGCGTGGTGGGCGACATTATGGTGGCCGAGGAGGAGATGCTCGCTACGCTCAATCGGGAGCTGCGGTTTTGCGCGCTCAAGCAGCTGTTTGTGACGGCGGCGGTGATCTCGCTCGAGACCACGGTGCTTTCGGCCCTGCCGCTCGGCTTTAACAACCTGATGCACGGGTATTTCCGCACGCTGTGCGTGGGTTATGGCCTTTATGCCGTGGGCAACACGATTCTGCTCATCTTGCTGTACTTTACCGACTACAAGGGCGCCGTGCTGGCCTCGGGGCTGTTCGCGGGTGTGGCGGGGCTGGCAACGGTTGTCTCGCAGTTTTTTCCGCAGCAGTTTTACGGCTTTGGCTTTTTGCTGGGCGCGGCAGTGTTTTTTGTCGTGGCGCTGATGCGGCTCGATGCCTATACTGCCAACTTGCCGTATCGTATCCTGAGTCAGCAGCCCATTGTGGCGACCGACAAAGAGGGTTGGTTTATCGAGCTGGGCCACATACTCGATCGTGCCGAGCAGCGCTACGAGGAGCGGCGTCTTGAGGGCGAACCGCATGGTGCGTTTGAGCGCACGGTGGTTCGCGTGTATCTAAAACATTGGGGAGGTCCTGATGACCGATAGGATGATATCGCGTCGCCGCCTGATTGAGGTGGCTGCCGGCACGCTGCTGCTTTCGGGCTGCTCGTCGCAGGACGAATCCTCGACCAAAAAGGCCAAGAAGCAGGGCAAGATTAAAAAGGCCGATGCATCCAGCGATACCAAGCACCTGCGCGATAAGGACGACCTGTACGAGGTCTACGACGATTCGGGCATCGTGTGCATGTATCTGACGGTCTCTCGCGGCAACAGCTCCGAGAACACCGACCATTCGTGGCCCGAGATCAACGCCTACTCGGTGTATGACTATCAGGCTATGGATGTCGAGCGCTATCAGGTTTTGGGTCTACTGCAGCCGGGCGACGATAAAGGTCCCGTGGCGGGGGAGGTCGGTTACGGCGAGGAAGCGCCCAACGCCACCGTGCAGGTTCGTGGTCAGTCCTCGAGTAAGGGCGTTCAGAAGAACTATAAGGTTGAGCTTAAGCGCGGAAAAGGTACATGGCGACAGCAGCGTTCCATCGCGCTCAACAAGCATATGAGTGAGGGCCTGCGCTTTCGCAATAAGATGGCCTATGATCTTATCCGCGGCATCCCGCAGATGATGGGCCTACGCACGCAGTTTGTGCACCTGTGGGTGTGCGACCAGACCGAAAAGTCCAACGATACCTTTGAGGACTACGGCCTGTTTACGCAGGTGGAGCAGCTTAACAAGACGGCGCTTAAGGCGCATGGGCTCGATAAGAGCGGGCACCTGTATAAGGTGAATAACTTTGAGTTTGAGCGCTACAAGGACATTATCAAAATGGCCGATGATCCAACGTTCAACCAGGCAGATTTTGATTATTTGCTGGAAACGAAGGGTGATTCCGACCATTCGAAGCTCATTGAGATGCTCGATGCGCTCAACGATGATTCGCAAAAAATCGACGATGTGCTTGCCGAGTATTTCGATACCGAGAACCTGGTCTATTGGCTGGCGTTTCAGCTCCTGACGGGCAACTGCGACACGCAGAACCGCAACTTCTACTTGTATAGCCCACTCAATTCCAAGGTCTGGTACTTCTTGGATTGGGATAACGACGGTATGCTTCGCAAGCGTGAGCTCGAGCTCCACGATCATACGGATTATTCTAGCTGGGAGCGCGGCGTTAGCAACTACTGGGTCAATGTTCTGTTCAGGCGCGCTCTAAAGAGTAAGTCGTTCCGCAGCGAGCTCGACGACGCCGTCAAGGACGTGCGCTCGTACCTGACCGAGGAGCGCTTGACCAAGATGATCAAGCATTACCGCGAAGTGACCGAGTCGTTGGTATTTGCGTCTCCCGATATCAACCATCTGCCTGTGACCAAGGATGAGTACGAGCAGATCGCCGCGGCGATCCCCTCCGAGATCGAAGAGAACTACAAGAGCTATCGCGAGAGCTATAAGAAGCCCATGCCGTTCTACATAGGCGTGCCGCAGATCAACAACGGTAAGCTGCGCGTTAACTGGGACGCCGCGTACGACTTTGAGGCGCGCGACATTCGCTACGCCGTGGAGCTGGCGCGCGATTACGCCATCGGCGACGTGGTCTTTAAGGCCGAGGACGTGCTGCTGCCCGAGGTGACCTGTGATGCGCCCGACACCGGCCAGTATTTTGTGCGTGTGCGCGCCACTAACTCCGACGGCTATACACAGGATGCGTTTGATTACTACGTGACCGACGATGGCAAGCAGTACGGCATGAAGTGTTTCTACGTGCAAGACGGCGGCAAGGTCGTGGAGGACACGTATGAGGAGGGCTAGCGCGCTGCTTGAGCGCCTGGCGGCCCCGCCTGCGCGCACTACGCAGGAGCGCTACCGCCACGAGCTCAAGTACCTTATCAACGAGGGCGAGCATACTGCGCTTGCCTGCCGTATGGCCCCGGTCTTTAACCTGGACAAACATGCGCAGGCGGGCGGCTACACCATCCGCAGCCTGTATTTCGATGACTACTGCAACTCGGCCCATGAGGAAAAAGACGCCGGCATCCTGATGCGCAAAAAGTATCGTGTGCGCATCTATAACGGCGGCGACAAGGTGATTAAGCTCGAGCGCAAAAAGAAGTACGGCAGCTGGATCTACAAGGAGGACGCACCACTCACGCGTGGTGAGTTTGAGCAGATCCTGGCCGGCGATTACGACTTTTTGCTGCACAGTCCGCACCAGCTGTGCCGCGAGTTTTACATCGAGTGCATCTGCAATATGATGCGCCCGCGCACCATTGTGGATTACGAGCGCGAGCCGTGGGTGATGGACGAGGGCACCGTGCGCATTACGTTTGACATGAACGTGCGCGCCGCGGTGGGGAGCTTCGATATCTTTGACGCGACGCTGCCCGCTCTGCCGGTCTTGGAACCGGGCAAGCTGGTAATGGAGGTCAAGTTTACGGAGTTTTGCCCGCAGCTCGTGCGCGATATGGTGCCGCCGGGCGCGGCCGAACTCACGGCGGTCTCTAAGTACTGCTTGTGCTTCGAAAAGACCGCCTATTTGCGTGGCTTTAATTACTGGGAATCGGATTTTGAGAACCGAGGGGATATTTAGACCATGAGCACCAGAGACTTCTTTAAGAACTCCGTCTTGGAGGCGTTTGGCCAGGTCGACCCTGCCAAGATCGGTCTGTCGCTGCTCGTGGCGCTCGCCATGGGCATCCTGATCTATTACGTGTACAAGCGCTTCTTTACCGGCGTGGTGTATTCGCGCAGCTTTGCCGTGACGCTCGTGGGCATGTGCGTACTCACCTGCATGGTGACGCTCGCGATCTCGACCAACGTGGTCATCTCGCTCGGTATGGTCGGCGCTCTGTCTATCGTGCGTTACCGTACAGCGGTCAAGGATCCGCTCGATCTGCTGTATCTGTTTTGGGCCATTACTACCGGCATTACGGCAGGTGCCGGCATGTACGCACTCGTGGGGCTTACGGCTGTGGTCATCGTGGTGATGATCGCCGGCTTCGCTACGCACCAGGACAAGGCCCGCGTGTACATGATGGTCATCCACTATACGGGCCAGACCACCGGCGACGACATCGTGCGCGCCTTTGGCCGCACCAAGTTCACGGTGAAGTCCAAGACCATGCGCGGCGACAAAGTTGAGATGGCCGTGGAGGTGTTCTCGGATGGCGTGGATATGCCGTACGCAGATGCCATTCGCGCGCTCGACGGCGTGGAGGACCTCACGCTCATCCAGTACAACGGCGAATACCATGGCTAACGTGGATGTCCAACAGCTAGAAGAGGACTGGACTTTGAAGGCCGGCGCGCGTGAGGCGCGATTGGTCGCGGCCTCGCATGTGCCGGCGGCGCTGTCGCAGCTGGGGGTCGTGCGCCCCGGCGATCGCTTGGTTGTGTTTGCCGATGACTTTGCCGATGTGTTTGCTTGTGGCTTTGATGGCTGCGACGTGGCACTGGTGGGGGAGCCGTCGGTTGCGGCGTTTGCCGCTGCGTCCGAGGGCTATGACGCTTCGTTTAATGCCGAGGGCCCGCATTTATGGTGGTTCGTCAACTCCATCGGTGGCTTTGGCCTTCGCGTGCCCGATCTGCGCGCGCTGGGGCGTGCGGCTCGCGAAGCTCATGCGCTGCTCGTGGTGGATAACACCGTGGCTTCCTTCTTTGGCTGTGATTCTTTACGTCTAGGTGCCATGCTGTCGCTTGAGGCACTCGATCGCGTGTGCGCCGGCGAGGCGCCGCGCAAGCTTGTGGCGGCGTCGGTCGCGCGCTCGCAGCTCAAGCGCCATCGCATGGATGCCGCCGCAGAGTGCGCACACGCGTTGCTTGCGGACTGCGGTGCGTCTGCGCTTGGCCTGTCTGCCGAGGAGACCGACGTGCTAGAACGCGGGCTGTCCTCGCTCGATGCTCGCATGCAGGCGCACTTCGACCACGCACGAGCGCTAGCGGAGTATTTAGCTGCCAATGAGATGGTGCGCAACGTGCGCTATCCCGGGCTGACCTCGCACCCCGATTATCCCGCTGCGACGGTAATCCTCGAGCACGGTTTTGGCCCAGCGGTGGAGTTTGACCTGATCGGCTGCAATACGGGCGAGTTCTTCAGCATACTGCCGGATGAGTTCCGAACGTCACCCGCCGGCGGCCCAACAACGCGCCTCTCGGCCCCACGCGGCAAGCAGGGGAGCACCATCCGCCTCTTCGCCGGTACCGACGACCCCCTGACAGTAGCCGCTACCCTAGACAACGCCCTCCGAAAATGATCCCTTGGGGACGGAGGAAAACGGATCACTTAGGGGTCGTTCTGGCTGAGTGATCCGTTTTCCTCCGTCCCCAAGGGATCATTTGTTGATGCTGGCGATGAGGGCGTTGGCGCGGGTCGCTATGACTTCGTTAATCTCGGCCTGCAGTGTCTCGTAGACCTCGATGGCTCGCTCGCCGGCGGGGGTGAGTGTGGATCCGCGGGCGCCGTCGCGCTTGATGAGCTTGCAACCCAGCTGTCCTTCTGCCTCATTCACGATGCGCCACGCCTTGGAATACGCCATGCCCATACTCTTGGCGGCGCGGTTGAGCGAGTGCTCGCGGGCGATGCCCTGCAGCAACAAAACGCAACCGTGACCGAACACGCCCGGCAGGTCTTTGTCGCACGCTTGAATGACCAATTTTGCCGTCGTTTTGTACTCCATGCGCTCCACGTCTCCCCGCTAAAGTGTTTGCTGGGCAAACGCAAACCCTGCGTCAAGCCCTCGTGTGCTCTTCTTAAATCATGCATTGTAGCAGTCAAAGTGCGCTAAGATACTTCCCCAGTATTGGGCGCCCAAGGTTGGGCTGGGTCCTACGAGGCCTGCAGCCGACCGGTCGCATGGAAAAAGGAGAAACATGGCTACGTTCTTTCCCGGTGAGTCCCACACGTTTTCGGAGTATCTGCTGGTCCCTGGTTATTCGTCCTCGCAGTGCATCCCCAACAACGTCTCTCTTAAGACGCCGCTAACCCGCTTTAAGCGCGGTGAGAAGCCGGCAATCACCCTGAACATCCCCATGGTTTCCGCCATCATGCAGTCCGTCTCGGGCGTCGACATGGGTGTCGCGCTCGCTACAGAGGGTGGCCTGTCCTTTATCTACGGTTCCCAGACCCCCGAGTCCGAGGCCGCCATGGTCAAGGCCGTCAAGGATCACAAGGCCGGCTTTGTCCAGTCCGATTCCACGCTGACCCCCGACATGACCATGGAGCAGGTCATCGAGCTCAAGGAGAAGACTGGTCACTCCACCATGCCGGTTACCGACGACGGCACCCCCAAGGGCAAGCTCCTGGGCATCGTCACCAGCCGTGACTACCGCCCCAGCCGCGATGACCACCAGAAGAAGGTTGCCGAGTTCATGACCCCTCGTGAGCAGCTCATCGTGGGCGACAAGAACATCAGCCTCAAGGTCGCCAACGACGTCATCTGGGACAACAAGCTCAACGCCCTGCCCATCGTCGACGATAACGACCATCTGATGGGTATCGTCTTCCGCAAGGACTACGACAGCCACAAGACCAACCCCAACGAGCTGCTCGATGGCGACAAGCGCTACATGGTCGGCGCCGGTATCAACACCCGCGACTATGCCGAGCGCGTGCCGCTGCTCATCGAGGCCGGTGCCGACGTCCTGTGCATCGACTCCTCCGAGGGCTTCAGCGAGTGGCAGAAGCGCACCATCGAGTGGATCCGCGCCAACTACGGCGAGGACGTCAAGGTCGGCGCCGGTAACGTCGTCGACGCCGAGGGCTTCCGTTTCCTGGCCGACTGCGGTGCCGACTTCATCAAGGTCGGTATCGGCGGCGGTTCCATCTGCATCACCCGCGAGACCAAGGGCATCGGCCGTGGCCAGGCTACCGCGCTGATCGACGTCTGCCGTGCTCGTGACGAGTACTACGAGGAGACCGGCATTTACGTGCCCGTGTGCTCCGATGGCGGCATCGTCTACGACTACCACATGACGCTCGCCCTTGCCATGGGTGCTGACTTTATGATGCTGGGCCGCTACTTCGCCCGCTTCGACGAGAGCCCGACCGAGCGCGTCAACGTCAACGGCCAGTACATGAAGGAGTACTGGGGCGAGGGTTCCGCGCGTGCCCGCAACTGGCAGCGCTACGACCTGGGCGGCGCCGCGAAGCTCAGCTTCGTCGAGGGCGTCGACTCCTACGTTCCCTACGCCGGCTCCCTCAAGGACGGTGTGGGCGGCACGCTCTACAAGGTCAAGTCCACGATGTGCAACTGCGGCGCCCTCTCGATCCCCGAGCTCCAGGAAAAGGCACGCCTGACCCTGGTGAGCTCGACCTCGATCGTCGAAGGCGGCGCCCACGACGTGGTAGTGAAAGACTCGCAGCAGAGCGTTTCCTACCGCTAAGCGGCTTTCCCAGGCACCGCACCTTGCCGTTCAAACCGTCGCTCGCGTACCAAAGTACGCGTTGCTCCTCTTTCGGCCCAATCTGCGGCACCTGGAAAACCCGCCCAACCAGTGGCGGGCAACAAATAAAAGGCTGATTCCCAACCACGTTATTTAGATAAAGCGAGATGCCTGCAAGTCGCAGGCATCTCGCTTGTTGTATTTGCTATCATCAGTCAAGTTAACCTTAGGGTCGGTCGGCTTGGCTTTGTTCGCTACAAGTTCCGCACGCAAAGAAGAGCACTTAATGTGCTCTTCGTCTTGCGCAGGACTGTCCGCAGTAGCGAACAAAGCCAAGCCGACCGACCCCAGCTAAGATTAAAGGAGCTGATATGTGCGATTGCACAGATCATAAGGACGAGATCCCTGCCTACGACGCGCAGGCCATTGAGTCCAAGTGGATGAAGGCCTGGGAGGACTCCAACCTCTTTGCCGTCGACACCGACGCCAGCAAGCCCAAGAAGTACGTGCTCGAGATGTTCCCGTATCCGTCGGGCGATCTGCACATGGGCCACGCGCGCAACTACACCATCGGCGATGCCATGGCCCGTCAGGCCCGCATGCGCGGCTACGACGTGTTGCATCCCATCGGCTTCGACGCCTTTGGCCTGCCCGCGGAGAACGCCGCCATCAAGCACAATACGCAGGCTGCCGCCTGGACGTATAAGAACATGGACCAGGCGCTCGCCACGATGAAGCGCATGGGCTTCTCCTACGATCTGGATCGCATGGTCAAGACCTGCAGCCCCGACTACTATCGCTGGGGTCAGTGGATTTTTGAGAAGTTGTGGGAAAAGGGCCTGGTCTACCGCAAGAAGAACCCGGTCAACTGGTGCCCCACCTGCAAGACCGTTCTTGCCAACGAGCAGGTGACCGAGGGCAAGTGCTGGCGCTGCGGCACCGAGCCCGAGAAGCGCGATCTGGAGCAGTGGTACTTCAAGATCACTGAGTACTCCCAGGAGCTGCTCGACGACCTGGAGAAGCTCCCCGGCTGGCCCGAGCGCGTTAAGCAGATGCAGGCCAACTGGATCGGTCGCTCCGAGGGCGCCGAGGTCGACTTTACCCTGTGCGATAAGGATGGCGAGCCCATCGAGGGCGACGAGGGCAAGATCACTGTCTTCACCACCCGCGCCGACACGCTCTTTGGCGTTTCCTTCTTTGTCCTGGCTCCCGAGTACGCTCGTCTGCACGAGCTCGTCGAGGGCACGGAGTACGAGGAAGCCGTGACCAAGATCGTCGAGGACTCCAAGCACATCTCTGCCGTCGAGCGTGCCCAGGGCACCCTCGAGAAGCACGGTGCCTTTACGGGCCGCTATGTCGTGAACCCCGTCAACGGCGAGAAAGTCCCCGTGTGGGTTGCCGACTACGTCGTGGCCGACTACGGCACCGGCGCCGTTATGGCCGTTCCCTGCGGCGACCAGCGCGACTTTGAGTTCGCCCGCAAGTACGACCTGCCCATCGTGCCGATTATCCTGGACGATGACGACCGCGCTGCCGTCGAGGCCAGCGGCGAGACCATCGATACCTTCCATGCCGAGACCGTCGATTGGGATTGCGCCCACGCTGCCGAGGGCACGCTCGTCCAGTCCGGCAAGTACACCGGCATGCGCGGCGGCAAGCACTCCGAGGGCGAAGCTGCGATCGTGGCCGACCTCGAGGCCATGGGCTGCGGCCGTCGCAAGGTCGAGTTCCGTCTGCGTGACTGGCTCATCAGCCGTCAGCGCTATTGGGGCAACCCCATCCCGGCTATCCACTGCGAGCACTGCGGCATCGTGCCCGTGCCCGAGGATCAGCTGCCGGTGACGCTGCCCGAGAACCTGGACCTTGGCGCCGGCGAGACCCTCGCCGAGTGCAAGGAGTTCTACGAGACCACTTGCCCCGTCTGCGGCCGTCCTGCCAAGCGCGAGACTGACACCATGGACACCTTTACCTGCTCCAGCTGGTATTACCTGCGCTATACCGATCCGCACAACACCGAGCTGCCCTTCTCCCGTGAGGCCGCCGACCGTTGGATGCCCGTCGATAACTACATCGGCGGCATCGAGCACGCCATTCTGCACCTGCTCTACAGTCGTTTCTTTACCAAGGCGCTGCGCGACCTGGGCCTGCTGAGCGTGGACGAGCCCTTCACCAACCTGCTGTGCCAGGGCATGGTCAAGGACGAGAACGGCGACACTATGTCCAAGTCCAAGGGTAACGTCGTGCCCCCGAGCTCGGTCATCGAGCCCTACGGCGCCGACACCATGCGTCTGGCGATTCTGTTTATCGCCCCGCCCGAGAAGGACTTCGACTGGGACCCCAAGGCCGTCGAGGGTGCCAACCGCTTTATCAAGCGCGCTTGGC
Source organism: uncultured Collinsella sp. (assembly GCA_934646965.1). Classification (GTDB taxonomy): domain Bacteria; phylum Actinomycetota; class Coriobacteriia; order Coriobacteriales; family Coriobacteriaceae; genus Collinsella. The sequence continues at coordinate 46,998 of CAKUEZ010000002.1, forward strand.
GTATCGTGTGGCAGCTCGTCCAGTCCGGCGACGCCAACGTGGCCTTCGATAAGTCCGCGCTCGACGAGGCCGCGCTCAAGCTCTATCGCGAGCGTCACCGCACCATCGCCAAGTGCACCGAGGACTACGACCGCGGCCAGTTCAACACCGCGATCTCGGCCGTCATGGAGCTCGTCAACGCCGCGAGCGCCTACCTCAACGCCACCGAGAGCGCGGCCCGTGATAAGGCACTGTGCTACGGCGTGGCCAAGGACATCGTGAGCGTCCTTGCCCCCATCTGCCCGTTCTGGGCCGACGAGCTGTGGCACGAGGCGCTCGGCTGCGAGGGCAACGCCTACACCGCCGCCTGGCCCGAGTTTGATCTGGCCGAGTCCATCGAGGACACGGTGCAGATCGTCGTCCAGGTGCTCGGCAAGGTCCGCGGCCGTATCGATGTCGCCCGCGACGCCACCAACGAGGAGATGCAGGCTGCCGCCGAGGCCGCCGTTGCCAAGTGGCTCGAGGGCAAGACGGTCGTCAAGGCCATCTGCGTGCCCGGCAAGCTGGTCAACCTGGTGGTCAAGTAAGCGCTGCGCGTATAGCTGACTGGTAAAAGACGAGGGACGGTCCGGTTGGATCGCCCCTCGTTTTGCGTTGTATGCCCTGCTTGACCTATGTCTCGCAGCGCCCGCTACGGAATGTGTACCAGGTCTCTAAAGTAGACGTTGCCCGTTTGCTCCTCGAACATCCAGATGTTGAGGTAGATGTCGTTGAGGTCGCTGTTCACATCAAAGTCGGGGTCGTCGAACGTGCCGACAAAGGTGAGCATGGCGCGCGTTTCCTCGCCTGCGGCGACCGGCTGGCGCATGTGCACGTCGCGGACCACGCCGTTGACGTAGGCGTAGGAGTCAACATCGCCAAACATCATGTCGACACCGGTGTTATTGGTCACTGTAAAGACGAGCGTGGCGTCCCCGTAGCCGTCGGTGTCCTTACCAATGCAGGTGACGTGGATGTTCTCATCCGCTTCAAGGTCGATGGGGAATTGTTCTTGGGGTTCGGGACCCAGACCCTGAGGGTCGACCAGGTCTTCGTCGATTTTGTCGAAGCTCTCCGAGGGCTCTGTTTTCTCGGCAACTTCGGTGCTGCCGGGATCGGGCTCGCGTGGTTCGGTTGTGGCGTCGTTGCTGCTGCAGCCCACGAGGGCGAACGAGCAGGCTGCGATGGCGAGCGCGGTCGTGCAGAGGGTGCCGAGACGTTTCATGGGTGCCTCCTTGCCGTAGAGGTTCTGGAAGGGCGTGCGGGCAATATGAGCGGTCGGCGCTCTTGCTACCGAATGCCCATTGGCGCTAGTCTGGTCGATATCCGCCGGTGGACGGAATGCCCATAGGGCCCGATTTGCCTGACGGGCTGGGACGCATGGCTCGTTTTGGGGCTTTTAGGGGAGTGCCATATGGGGGTTCTCGACCAATTGTTCTATTCTTATGGAGAAGCTGTGGGCGCGCTGACCTGCGGGTTTGCGTTGTGCTTGCACGTTTGCGCAGGTATTGCTATAGTTTGTTTGCAGATGAAGTTGTAAATGAAAGAAGTGGGGTTTCGGCCCCGCTTCTTTTTTGTATGGATGGAGGTGCCGCAATGGTCAAGACCAAGACCGAGCAGGCGATCATCGACGCGCTCGAGGCCGTCGCTCCCCAGCACGATGTCGACATCGTCGACGTTGAGCTCGTGGGTGCCACCAAGGCCCCCTGCGTGCGCGTGCGTATCGAGGGTGCCGAGGGTCAGAGCCTGTCGCTCAACGACGTCACGGCCAACACCAAGTGGGTCGGCGACGTGATTGAGGAGCTTGACCCCATCTCTTTGAGCTATACGCTTGAGGTGTCGAGCCCGGGCATGGCGCGCCCGCTGCGCCGCCCGCGCGACTTTGCTCGCTTTGTGGGCGAGAACTGCGAGCTCACCTCCACCGCCACCGAGGGCCGTCGCAAGTACGCCGGCAAGATTGCCGCCGCCACCGAGAGGGACGTGACCCTCGAGCTCGAGGACGGCGAGTCCGTCACCCTCGATTTCTCTGATGTTAAAAAGTGCAAGTTGAAGCCCACCTACGACTTCAAGCCCGCGAAGGAAGGAAAGTAAGATGGCAGCATCCGACATGATGTCCGCCCTGATGGAGCTTTGCCAGGAGAAGCACATCGACCAGCTCTACCTGATCGACCGCCTGGAGCAGTCGCTCGCCAAGAGCTATGCCGAGATCTTGCATCTTGAGTGGGGCGCCAAGGTGACCATCGACCGCACCACCGGTAAGATCTACGTCTACCGCCTGGAGCCGATCGACGATTCCATGGACGAGGAGGGCAACTTCACCGAGTTCGAGGAGATCGACGTCACCCCCAAGAACACGAGCCGCATCGCCGCCCAGCACGCCAAGGCCGAGATCAACGCCATCGTGCGTAACTCCGCCCGCGAGCAGATCTATGAGGAGTTCTCCGGCCGCATCGGTGACCTCATCAGCGGTACCGTGCTGCAGTCCACGCCCGACTTCACGATCGTCAAGATCCGCGAGGGCGTCGAGGCCGAGCTTCCGCACTTCGACCAGCGCCGTTACGAGAACGAGCGCAACGAGCGTCCGATGGGCGAGCGCTACCTGCACAACCAGCACATCAAGGCCGTTATCATCGACGTTCGCGACCCCAACTCCAACCTGCAGCCGGTTCGTGGCGAGCACAGCCGTCCGCCGATTGTCATCTCCCGTACCCACCCCGAGCTCATGCGTCGTCTGTTTGAGCAGGAGGTGCCCGAGATCTATGAGGGCACCGTCCAGATCAAGTCGATCGCCCGCGAGCCCGGCCAGCGCTCCAAGGTCGCCGTCCACTCGCTCGACGACCGCCTGGATCCCGTGGGCGCCTGCGTCGGCCCCAAGGGCAGCCGCGTACGCGCCGTCGTGGGCGAGCTCCGTGGCGAGCGCGTCGACGTCATCCTGTGGGATGCCGATCCGGCCGTCTACGTCGCCAACGCCCTGTCGCCCGCCAAGGTCACCCGCGTCCTCATCGACGAGGAGAAGGCCTATGCCGGCGTCATCGTGCCCGACGACCAGCTGTCCCTCGCCATCGGCAAGGAGGGCCAGAACGCCCGCCTCGCCGCGCGCCTGACCGGCTGGCATATCGACATCAAGTCCGAGACCCTTGCCGCCGACATCCTCAAGAACGTTCCCGTTCACGAGGAGCCCGCCGCCGACCTGATCGGTGACGAGGAGGACGAGGACGTCCGTCGCTGCGAGTACGTGTCCGAGGACGGCATCCAGTGCCGCAACCAGGCTCGTCCCGGCTCCCGTTTCTGCGGTGTCCACGACACCGACGCCTTCGATGATGCGGAGGACCTGATCTAGCGCGCGGTCGCGCCGGGCGGGTCCCGGCGCATCTCCCACGCTCGTTCAGTCTCTAGGCACCCAAGGTGCCAGAAAGGGTAGGTGAAGTCATATGGCAAAAGTCCGTGTGTCCACCCTGGCCAAAGAGTTCGGCATGACCTCCAAGGAACTGATGGGTCATCTCGCCGATATGAAGATTCCCGCTAAGTCCGCTTCCTCCGCCCTGGAGGACGCTTACGTCGCCATGGTCCGCAAGCAGCTCGCCTCGGTGATCGAGGCCCGCGCCCAGGAAGTCGAGGCCGCCAAGCAGGCCGAGGAGCAGGCCGCTGCCGCCGAGGAGGCCGCACGCGCCGCCGAGGCCGAGCGCGAGCGCATCGCTGCCGAGAAGGCACGCGAGGAGGAGCGCCGCCAGTTCGCCGCCGCCCAGGCTGCCGAGGAGGCCGCCCGCGCCGAGGCCGAGGCCAAGAAGAAGGCCGAGCAGGAGCGTCTTGCTCGCGAGAAGGAGGAGGCTGCCCGCGAGGCCCAGCGCCGCGCCGTCCCCGCTTCCGATTCCGGTTCGCGTTTCCGTTCGCTGCTCGACCAGATCGCCGCTCAGGAGACCGTGCTCAAGGAGAAGAAGGACGCCGAGGACAAGGCCAAGGCCGAGCGCGCCGCCGAGCGCGGCAACCGTCGCGGCGGCAACAGCGACCGTCGCGGTGGCCGTCGCAACGACCGCAACGGCTCCGACAACAACTCCGAGCGCAATGCCTCCGAGAACCGTCCGCACAGCCATCGCACCAACGCCAGCAACAACGTCGCTGCCGGCATGGACTTTCCCAACCCCGATAAGCAGGGCAAGGGCAAGAAGCGCAAGGGCGGTCACAACAACGAAGAGGACCACTACAGCCGCATGGCTCGTGAGGCCGAGGAGTACAGTCGCGAGAAGGTTCTCGAGGAGGCTCGTGCTGCCGTCGAGGAGGCCTCTCGCGAGTCCACCGGTCGCCGTAAGAAGCGCAAGGAGAAGCGCGAGCGCGAGGCTGCGAAGGCTCAGGAGGAGCGCAAGATTGAGGAGGCGCTGGCCCAGGGCGTGAACCCCGAGGACCTCGACGCCATCAAGGTCTCCCAGGGCGTTACCGTCCAGGAGCTCGCCGAGGCGCTCGACGTTCCGGCCAACGACATCATCAAGCGCCTGTTCTTGCTGGGCACGCCGCTTACCATGACGCAGTCCATGTCCGACGACCTCGTCGAGCTCGTTGCCGACGACCTGGGCCGTCAGATCAAGATCATCACCCCCGAGGAGGAGAACACTTTCTCGTTCTACGACGATCCCGCCGACCTCAAGCCGCGCGCCCCGGTCGTCACCGTCATGGGCCATGTCGACCACGGCAAGACGTCGCTGCTCGACGCCATCCGTCACACCGGCGTTGCTGCCGGCGAGGCGGGCGGCATTACGCAGGCCATCGGCGCTTCGCAGGTCATGATTAACGATCGCAAGATCACCTTCATCGATACCCCTGGCCACGCTACCTTTACGGCCATGCGTGCCCGTGGCGCCAAGGTTACCGACATCGTCATTCTGATCGTGGCCGCCGACGACGGCATCATGCCCCAGACCATCGAGTCCATCAACCACGCCAAGGCCGCCAGCGTTCCCATCGTCGTCGCCGTCAACAAGATCGATAAGCCGGGCGCCAACCCCGACCGCGTGCGCCAGGAGCTCACCGAGTACGGCATCATCCCCGAGGAGTGGGGCGGACAGAACATGTTCGTCAATATCTCGGCCAAGCAGAAGATCGGTATCGACGACCTGCTCGAGACCGTGCTGCTCCAGGCCGACGTGCTCGAGCTCAAGGCCAACCCCGATACCTTCGCTTCGGGCAACGTCCTCGAGGCTAAGCTCGACAAGGGTCGCGGCTCGGTTGCTACCGTGCTCGTGACCCGCGGTACCCTGCATGTGGGCGACACGCTGGTCGCCGGCCTCACCTATGGCCGCGTCCGCGCCATGCTCGACCCCAAGGGCAACGCCGTCACCGAGGCCGGTCCTTCCGACGCCGTCGAGATCCTGGGCCTGCAGTCCGTCCCCAACGCCGGCGACGAGTTCCGCGTGTTCGAGGACGAGCGCGAGGCTCGTGCCCTTGCCGACGAGCGTTCGCTCAAGGCCCGTATCGAGGAGCAGAGCCGCGTGAAGCACGTGACGCTCGAGAACCTCTTCGAGACCATCGCCGACGCCGAGGTCAAGGAGCTCAACCTGATCATCAAGGCCGACGTCCAGGGTTCCATTGAGGCCCTTCAGGACTCCCTCGACAAGATGGACCAGTCCGAGGTGCGCATCAACACGATCCACTCCGCAGTCGGCGCCATCAACGAGACCGACGTCGTCCTGGCCGACGCCTCCAACGCCATCATCATCGGCTTTGGCGTGCGTCCCGACGGTAAGGCCCGCTCCGCTGCCGAGCGCGAGGGCGTCGAGATCCGTTGCTACGACGTTATCTACAAGTGCCTCGAGGAGCTCGACGCTGCCCGTATCGGCATGCTCAAACCCACCGAGGTTGAGGTCTCCACGGGTACTGCGACCGTCTTGGACACCTTCAAGGTGCCCAAAGTCGGTATCGCCGCCGGTGTCCGCGTCGAGGAGGGCGAGATCGCCGCGACCGATTCCGTGCGCCTGGTGCGCGACGGCATCGTGGTCTTCAACGGCAAGATCGCCTCGATGCGCCACTACAAGGACGAGGCCAAGAGCCTCAAGAGCGGTTCCGAGGGCGGCATTGGCCTGGAGAACTTCCAGGACATCAAGCCCGGCGACCAGATCGAGGGTTACCGTATCGACCAGGTTGCCCGTACCGAGTAGGGGGTAGCGCTATGAAGCAAACGCAGGCAACCCGCCGTCTGGGCGAGCAGCTTCGCGAGAAGCTCGGTTATATCCTGCTCTTTGAGGTTTCCGATCCGCGTCTCGACCTGGTCACTCTGACCGCGGTCGAGGTCGCGGTGGACCGTTCGTTCGCGCGCGTGTACGTGTCGTGCGATGCGAGCCGCTACGACGAGGTCATGGAGGCGCTCGCCAGCGCCAAGGGCCGCATTCGTAGCCTGTTGGCCCGCTCGCTCGATTGGCGTGTCACGCCCGAGCTCGATTTTCGCATCGATCGCTCGACCGACGAGGCCGAGCGCATCACGCGTGCGCTGGAAAACGTTCCCGCCACGCTGGCGATCGAAAAGGACGAGGACGGCTATCCCATAGCGGATGCCGCCCAGGAGGCAGCTTTAGATGACTAATTCCGCCGACCTCGCCTCGTGCGAGTCTGCAGATATTCAGCGACGCATCCTCGAGCTTATCGAGGGTGCGTCCTCCATTGCGATATCGGGACATACGTCTCCCGATGGCGACGCCTTGGGTTCCGTGCTGGGCCTGGGCCTTTCGCTTATGAAGTTTTTCCCCAACAAGGACATTGCTCTTTTGCTGGCGGACGATGACCCGGTGCCGCGCATCTACCGCTTTATGGAGGGTGCCGATCGACTGATGCCCGCATCTGCGTACACCGGTAATCCGGACCTGTTCATCTCGGTGGACGTGCCGGTCGTCGAGCGTCTCAGCAACTCCGCAGACGTGCTTCGCCGTTCCAAGCATGTGGTGTGCTTCGATCACCATCCGGCGCGCGAGGAGTTTGCCGAACTGAGCCTGAGGTGCGTCGATGCCGCGGCCTGCGCCATGATCATCGACCGTTTCTTGGACAATTGCGGCATTGTGGCACGCGATAGCATTGCGACCTGTCTGCTGTGCGGCCTGGTGACCGATACCGGACGTTTCCAGTATCAAAACGCAGATGCCGCCGCGTTCCATGCCGCCTCGCGCCTGGTCGCGCATGGTGCCGATCCCGCGCGTGTGGCGCTCGAGGTCTACCAGAGCATGCGCGTCGAGTTCTTGCACCTCAAGTCCATTGTCATGGGCCGCATTAAGACGGTGGCGCACGGACGCGTGGCCTACAGCTATGCGTACCAGAGCGACCTTGAGGCCTGCGGCGTCACCTCGGATGAGTGCGACGGCCTGGTCGATGTGGTGCGTTCGGTGATGGGCGTGGAGGTCTGCCTGTTCTTGAAGGGCATTGAGGGCGACACCAAGGTGCGCGGCAATCTGCGCTCCAAGGGAGACCTCAATGTTTCCGAGATTGCTGCTGCTTTTGGCGGGGGTGGACATCCCGCTGCCTCCGGTTTCTCCAACAACGGAACGATTCTCGAGACGCTCACCGCGGCACTTCCTATGCTGGCCGAGCTGGTAGGGGAGGATCCCGCTTCGGTGACCGTCGAGCTCTAACTTTTTGGATGGTACATGGCTCGTCGTACGCCTTCTCAACTGAATATGCTGCTCGCCGTCGATAAGCCGGTGGGCTGCACGTCCCACGATGTGGTCTCGCAATGCCGACGCGCCCTCCATGAGCGGCGCGTCGGCCATGCCGGCACGCTCGACCCTATGGCATCGGGTGTCATGGTGGTGGGCGTGGGCCAGGCCACCCGTCTGCTGGGCATGCTAACCCTTGATACAAAAAGCTACGTCGCCGACATTTCGTTTGGCGTCGAGACTAATACCGATGATGCAGAGGGCGAGGCCGTCCGCACCGTGGCCGTTGCCCCCGAGCTGCGCGATTCCGCCTATGCCCGTGAGCGCTTGGCCGCCATGCTGGGCCCGCAGATGCAGGTGCCGCCGGCATTTTCTGCCATCTCGGTCAACGGCGTTCGCGCCTACAAGTCCGCGCGCGAGGGCAATGCCGTCGATCTGCCGCCGCGCCCCGTTGAGGTCTATGCCGCCGACCTGATCGCCGTGAGCGGCGAGGGCGATGCGTGCGTCTGGACCGTGGCATTCTCGGTGAGCAAGGGCACCTATATTCGCGCGCTTGCCCGTGATCTGGGCCGCGCGTGCGATAACGCCGCGCACATTTCTGCGCTTCGCCGCACAGCCTCCGGGGTTGTTTCCATCGGCGCCTGCCATGCGGTCGAGGAGCTCTCTCCTGAGTGCGCGGCTGGGTTTGCCCTGGATCCCATTGCCGCTCTGGGCGCCACGCGTGTGGACTTGCCGGGCAATCTTGCAGACGACCTGCTTTGTGGCCGCCGCATTCCCGTTGAGCGCGCGCTTGTGAATTTCGATACCTCGAAGGCGCCGTTTGCGCTGGTGCTCGATGGAGGACTGAAGGCGCTTGCCCGCATTGAGGGCGGCCGCTTTGTCATGGAGCATGTGTTTCCGCAGGCAATCGGCGGTGTTCGATGATGCTGGCCGCTGGCGAGCTCGCGCGTATCTTTTTCGCGAGCGAGTCGGATGAGGCCCGCATCGTCTATGCCGATGCCTTTGATGCGTGTGAGTGCTTGGGTTCCGCCTCCATTGCCATCGGCGTGTTCGATGGCGTGCACCGTGGGCACCAAGAGCTCATTGCGGCGCTTGTTGGCGATGCGCGTGCCCATGGCTGCAAGGCGGTCGTGGTCACCTTCGATCCCGATCCGGACGTTGTGGTGAGTCCTTCGCCCGCACAAAAATTGATGACGACGGTCGACCGTCTGCATGCCCTGGCTCAGACCGGGGTCGATGCGGTGGTGGCCGTTCCCTTTACGCCCGCCGTGGCCGCGCTCGACCATGTCGGTTTTCTCGCACTGCTGTCGCGCGTGGTCGACATTCGCTCGATTCGCGTCGGTAGCGATTTTAGGCTCGGCCGCGGTGGCGCCTCGGGCGTTGCCGAGATGCGTGCCTGGGGTTCCGAGCGCGGCGTTGACGTGTACGGCCACGACCTGCTCTGCGTCGACGGGCAGACCATCTGCGCCACCCGCATTCGTCATGAGCTGGGGCAGGGCCACGTGGAGCTTGCTGCCGAGCTGCTCGGCCGTCCCTATATGTTGCGCGGCGTTGTAGCGGCCGGGCGTCACGAGGGCTCCGACATGGGCTTTCCCACGGCAAACCTTCAGGTGCCCGACGGCATTCAGGTGCCTGCCGATGGCGTTTACGAGGGTCTAGTGCTGGTCGACGATACCGTATGGCCTGCCGCCGTTAACGTGGGTCTGCCGCCGACGTATGCCGACGATGCCGCCTCGGCGCATCTCGAGGCCAACTTGATCGGCTATGCGGGCGACCTGTACGGCGCTTCCGTGTCGCTGGCGTTTACGCGTTGGCTGCGCCCGTCGCGCGTGTTCGATTCGCTGGACGAGTTGATCGCGACCGTCGAGGGTAATATCGAGGATATTCGTCAACATTTGGGTGAGCAGGGGGTGAGCATCCGTGATTAGCGATGAGGAAAAAGACCAGGTACGCGCTGCGTCTGACCTGGTTGCCATCGTGCAGGAAACAGTTGAGCTCAAGCCCCGAGGCCATGAGTTTTGGGGCTGCTGCCCCTTCCATGGCGAAAAGACGCCGTCCTTCCACATTATCCCCGCCACGCAGGTATGGCACTGCTTTGGCTGCGGTGAGGGCGGCGACGTCTTCACCTATATCATGAAGCGCGAGAACCTGAGCTTTCCGGAGTCGATTCGCTATTTGGCCGATCGTGCCGGCATTGAGCTGCACGATACCGGTGCCCGCCGCGAGCGCGGAACCAAGCGTGCCCGCATTTACGATTTGTGTGCCGAGACGGCCCAGTTCTACCACACCATGCTCATGCGCGGTAAGGACAGCCGTCCGCGTGAGTACTTTGCCAGCCGCGGTATGGGCGGCGATGTCTGTCGCCGCTACTGTCTGGGCTTTGCGCCCGGTCGCAACATGCTGGTGGCCCATCTGTCGCAGGCGGGCTTTACCCCGCAGGAGATGATCGACGCCAACGTGGCCGTCAGCCGCGGGCGCGGGCAGCTTGCCGACCGCTTTTACGATCGCGTGATGTTTCCCATCTTCGATGAGCAGGGTCACAACATCGCTTTTGGCGGACGTATTATGGGCGACGGCCAGCCCAAGTACCTCAACACCGCCGAGACGAGCGTGTTCCATAAAAAGCGAAACCTCTACGGCTTTAACTGGGCCAA
>CAKUEZ010000003.1 GCA_934646965.1 uncultured Collinsella sp.
GCCGCCCCGACCCGCAATGTCGGTGGCACCGAGCTTCCGAACTTTGGCAACGACCAGTTTGAGCTTCCCGACTTCCTGAAGCGTGGTAGCTTCTAATCTGCTGCTTATCGCATTGTCTTGCGCAGGGGCGTGTCCGTATGGATGCGCCCCTTTTTGTCTCAACTTTGTAAACCAGAGCATCCAATCTCTTTACGTTCCCTTTACGATTGCCTCCAGTGCAGCAGGTATCCTTTTAAGGAAGTATGACAGCTGCATAAATGCAGACTGTGCGGCGATGCCGCGGTACTTGTGTTATTAGGAGGCTTTAGTATGGCAGCACGTGCGGACAAAGTTTCGCGTGTCGACCATGATGGAGTTACGTTGGTGGAAGGTGCGACGGCCGATGTCCGTTTTGCCTTCACCGAACGCACCGGTGGCGTTTCCGAAGACGCGTACTCCTCACTCAACTTGGGATCGCATGTTGGCGATGACCCCTTTGCCGTTCAAGAAAATCGTCGTCGCGCGCTCGAGGCCATGGGTGCCGCCGAGTGCGAGCACAACCTGCTCGTTCCCAACCAGTTGCACGGTGACCATATCGTTACGGTGACCTCGAACGGCGCGGACGATCTCGAGGATATTCGCGAGCAAATTGCCGAGGGCTGTGACGCCATCGTCTGCACGACCCATGGGGTGCCCGTGCTGCTTTGCTTTGCCGACTGCGTTCCCGTGGTGCTGGTGGCTCCCGGCGGATTTGCCGTGGTGCATTCCGGCTGGAAGGGCACGATCGCACGCATTTCCGCCAAGGCGTGCCAGGCACTTTGTGAGGCCGCCGGCTGCGATGCGAGCGATGTCTCCGCCTATATCGGCCCGCATATCCTGGGCGACGAGTATGAGGTGTCTCAGGAGCTCATGGATCGCTTCGCCGCCGAGTTTTCGTGCATCGATGCGAGCGTCTCTTGCATGCTCGATCTTTCCGCTGCCATTTGCGAGGCACTGGTAGATGCCGGTGTCGATAAGGACGGTATTGTAGACGCCCAGCTTTCGACCGTGCGTCAGAACGACCGCTTTTATTCCTACCGCAACGAGGGTGGCACCTGCGGGCGCCATGCCGCGATCGGCGTGATGCTATGAGAAAGATCGCATCGGTCCTGAGTGCCGCGGTGCTCACGCTCACGTTGTGTGCCTGCTCCTCGGGGTCTTCCACCTCTTCCATTACCGTGGCCGGTTCCACGACCTGCCTTCCTATCGCCGAAATTGCCGCCGAGGGCTTTAAGGAGGAGACCGGCATCGACGTGCTTGTCTCCGGTCTGGGTTCTTCCGCCGGCATTGAGGCCGTCAGCGCTGGAACGGCCGATATCGCCAGCTCCTCCCGTGGGCTCAACGCCGACGAGCAAGATCTGGGCCTAACCCCGATCGTTATCGCGCACGACGGCATTGCGGTCATCGTGAATGAGGACAACCCGGTTGAGAATCTCTCGACCGAGCAGCTTCGCGACATCTACGCCGGCAAGATCACCAACTGGAAAGAGGTCGGTGGCGAGGACCTGAAGATTCAGGTCATCAACCGCGACGAGGCGTCCGGCACGCGCGAGGCCTTCCGCACCATCGTGATGGACGGCACTCCGTTCGATCGCCGTTCGGCCGTTCTTTCGGGTACGGGCCAGGTGCGCGATGTCGTGTCCCGTTCGCGCGGGGCCATCGGCTACATTTCGCTTGGCTTCGTCGATAGCCTCAACGCCAAGACCTCGGTTAGGGCCGTCTCGGTCAATCACGTCGAGGCGTCCGAGAAGACGGTTGCGAGCGGCGGCTATCCCATCTCGCGCGACCTCTACTTCTTTGTAAAGGGAACGCCTTCGCAGCAGGCACAGGATTACATCGACTACGTGACGTCCGAAAAGATGGACAAGCAGATTCGCGAGGCGGGCTTTATTCCCGTCACCAACGACGAGAAGGGGAGTGAGTAGCATGGAGGCACAGGAAAACTCCCAGACTGAGCAGACGGCTCGGGCACCCAAGAAGCGCGAGCTGGCGCTTGTTTCGCGCAGCACCTATATCAAGGAAAAGGCGCTGCAGTGGATCTTCTTTGCGTGCGCATTCTTGGCGGTCGTTACCGTCATCCTGATCTTTGTCTTTACCACGTACTCGGCGCTGCCCGTCTTTACCGACATTGGCCTGGCAGACTTCTTTAGCTTTACGTGGGCGCCCTCCGAGGGACACTACGGCATCATGTCGCTGCTGGCCGGCTCGGGTCTGGTGACCGTCGGTGCACTCGCCATGGGCGTGCCGCTGGGTGTGGGCACGGCCGTGTATCTGGTCGAGATCGCCAGCAAGCGCGTGCGCAAGCTCATCAGCCCTGCGGTAGATCTACTGGCGGGCATCCCCTCCATTATCTACGGCTTCTTTGGCATGATCATCATCCGCCCGTTTATCGCGCAGCTGACCGGTGGCCTTGGTTTTGGTGCGCTGACGGCTTGGTTCGTGCTTGCCATCATGATCGTCCCTACCATCACCACGCTCACTATCGATGCCCTCAATTCCATTCCCATGGGTATTCGCGAGGCATCGTATGCCATGGGCGCCACCAAGTGGCAGACCATCTACAAGGTCGTGCTGCCGGCCGCCAAGTTGGGTATTGTCGATGCCATCGTGCTGGGCATGGGCCGTGCCATCGGCGAGACCATGGCCGTGCTCATGGTTGTGGGTAACGCTCCGGTCATTCCCGACAGCATCGCGAGCCCCATCTCGACGCTCACGAGCCAGATTGCGCTCGACATGAGCTACTCCTCGGGCCTGCACCGCTCGGCGCTGTTTGGCATGGGCGTGGTCCTGTTTATCATCTCCGCCACGCTGGTGGGCATCGTCCGTCTGATTTCCAAGAAGAAGAGGGGGTAGGCTATGTCCGATTCCGTTGACACGACGGTCGATACGACCTCGTCGCGCGAGCGCATCAAGCGTGCCCTTTCCCACGGTAAGAAAGGCCGCATTAACAAGGACCTTTCCAACAAGATCATGCTCGGCGTATTCCGCGCCGCGGCCTATATCACCACGCTGGTGTTGGTCGCCATTATCGCCTACGTGGTCGTTAACGGCCTGCCGCACATCTCGCTCGACTTTATCTTTGGCTGGCCCCAGGGCGTAAACGCCGAGGGCGGCATTTGGCCGACGATCGTCTCGACCGTCTATGTGACGGCGCTCGCCATGCTCATCTGCACGCCGATCGCCGTGCTGGCGGCGGTCTACCTGGCTGAGTACGCCAAGCAGGGCAAGGTCGTCGAGCTCATTCGCTATGCTGCCGACGCCTTGGCCTCGGTGCCTTCCATCGTCATGGGCCTGTTTGGCTACGCTTTGTTTGTCGAGGCCATGGGCTTGGGTCTTTCGATGGTCTCGGCCGCTCTGGCGCTTGCGCTCTTGATGTTGCCCATCGTCATGCGCACCACCGAAGAGGCCATTCGCGCTGTGCCGCGCTATATCCGTTGGGGCGCATACGGCCTGGGCGCCACCAAGTGGCAGGTCGTCTCCAAGATCGTGCTTCCTTCCGCCTTTGGCCGCATTGCCACCGGCATCGTCCTTGCCATCGGCCGCGCCATCGGCGAGACCGCGGTGGTGCTCTACACCATGGGACAGGCCATCAACCTGCCTATCACGCCGCTCGATTCCGGCCGCCCCATGACGGTTCACCTGTACCTGCTTGCCAACGACGGCATCAACATGAACGCTGCCTACGGCACCGCGCTCTTGCTGATGGTGATCATCTTGGCCTTCAACCTGTTTGCGCGCTTCCTGTCGCGCAAACGTCGCTAGTTAAGGAGTCCCATGTCCGTTTATCAGTCCGCTCCCACGCTGGAGCAAGCGGCCATCACGGCCAAGGATTTCAACTTTTGGTACGGTGACTTTCATGCGTTGACGGGGCTCGACCTCAACATCGCCAAAAACGCCATCACTGCCTTCATTGGCCCTTCGGGCTGCGGCAAGTCGACGTTTTTGCGCTGCATCAACCGCATGAATGACCTGATCGAGGGCACGCGCGTCGAGGGCACCATGACGCTCGACGGCAATGATATCTATGCCGAGGGCGTCGACCCGGTCGACCTCCGTCGTCGCGTTGGCATGATTTTTCAGCAGCCCAACCCGTTTCCTAAATCCATCTACGAGAATGTCGCTTTTGGCCCTCGTCTGCAGGGCGTGACTAGCAAAAGCGACCTCGACGACATCGTGGAAGAATCGCTCAAGCGCGCCAACCTCTGGAAAGAGGTATCCAATCAGCTCAACAAGGATGGTTTGGCGCTTTCGGGCGGTCAGCAGCAGCGTCTGTGCATCGCGCGCGTGCTTGCGGTGCAGCCCGATGTCCTTCTGATGGACGAGCCCTGCTCCGCCATCGACCCTACGTCCGTCTCCAAGGTCGAGGATTTGATGGCCGAGCTGGCGCCCGAGATGACGATCATCATCGTCACGCATTCTATGCAGCAGGCGGCTCGTATCAGTGACTACACCGCATTCTTCTTGCAGGAAGTTGCCGGCGAGCCCGCCACGCTCATCGAGTATGGTCAAACCGACGCGATTTTCACCAGCCCGGTGGATTCGCGGACGGAAGACTATATCACCGGCCGCTTTGGCTGATCGGCGCGACTAGTCCCAAACCGATCGGACCTGGTCCGGTGCGTATTCACTGTGCGGGCGGCATGACCGCACCCAACTGATTGGAGTGAACCATGCGCAAACTGTTTTCCCGTCAGCTCGTCGAGGCCCGTCATGAGATGCTGGGCATCTACGAGGCCATCGATCTGGCCCTTCACGATGCTGTGAAGGCCTATGTGACCGACGACCGCAAGCTCGCCGTAAAGACCAAGAAGCGCACGCTTTCGATTGACGCCCGTTGCGCCAACCTCGAGGCCGTGTGCTACAACTTGATCGCCACGCAGTCGCCGGTCGCCTCCGACTTCCGCCTGCTGCAGACGATCATCTATGTCGACTTTAACCTGCAGCGCATGACCGATAAGGTTCGTCAGATTTGCCGTGCCGCAAGCCACATGGTCAAGGCCGATATCTCGCTTCCCCAGGAGCTTGTCACCTTGGTTGAGGCCGAGGCCGAAGCTGTGTATCAGGTGCTGGGCTCTTCGCTTTCTGCCCTGGTTGCCAACGACATGTCCATCATCTGCAACCTGGCCGTCGAGGACGAGCCGGTGCATGCCGCCTACGAAAAGTTCTTCCGTACCTTTAACCGTATGGACGCCGGCGAGTTTATGGATGACGACAGCAACTATGACGACCTGCGCCGTGCCATCATGGTTTCGCGCTACCTCGATCGAATCGCCTCGATTTCCATCGACGCCGCCTGCCGCCTGACCTTCCTGCTGACCGGTCAGCGCATGAATGCCGGCGATATTGCCCGCGCGGACGAAGACGAGCTCGAGAGCATGCGCGTGCCTTCGGGCGAGGGCGTCATCATGAAGCCCGCCGTTGACGCGCGCTACGTTGCCAAGGTGCCCGCCAATGAGCTGAGCGAGGGTCTTCGCTATCTGCTCGAGAACCTTGAGGACGAGGATGACGGCGAGGACGACGAGGAGTAGGGTAGCCTCGTTCGTCGAAAGATTGTAAATACCTGAGTGAGCGCGGCCTTGCACAAGCGGGGCCGCGCTCTTGCGTTAGCATGGGACTACTTGTTTGACTGTCAGCGGAGGCGATTGGCAATGGATAACTATTTGGACTTGATGCGCGCTCGCCGCGAGCAGATTCTGGAGCGGTTTTATGCGGCGCTCGATCGCGCGGGCCGTCCCCACGACGCCGCGCGCTTGATTGCCGTGTCCAAGACCGTTGGCGTCGACGAGACCGTTGCTGCTATTCAGGCGGGGTATCGCCATTTTGCCGAGAACCGCCCGCAGGAACTGGTTCGCAAGCTTGCTGGCTTGGCTGAGCATCCTGAGTTGCCCGGGGTGCGCTTCGATATGATCGGCAACCTGCAGACCAATAAGATCAATGCGGTTCTGGGCTCGGCCGAGCTGATTCACTCGGTGAGCTCGTTGCACTTGGCGCAGGCCATCTCGAGCCGTGCGGTTCGCAAGATTGAGGCGGGTGAGCTTGTCGGCCCCCAGCAGGTGCTCATTGAGGTCAATGTGAGCGGCGAGGAGTCCAAGGGCGGCTTTTCGCCCGACGAGGTTCGCGCCGCTGCAGGTGAGCTTGCGGAGCTTGAGGGAATTTGTGTGCAGGGGCTTATGACCATGGCGCCCCGGGGGAACAAGGATGTGGCGCGCCGTACCTTTGCCGGGCTGCGCGAGTTGAGGGATGAGCTGGAGGCGGCGCATCCCGACTTGAGCCTGCCCGAGCTCTCCTGCGGCATGAGCGAGGACTTTGAGCCCGCCCTTGAGGAGGGCTCAACGCTCATTCGCCTGGGCAGGGTAGTATTTAGCCCGGAGTTTGAAGTAAAATAATGCTTTGAAGTGCGCAATGATTATCGGAGCGCCTGCACTAAACCGCGAGAGGACACAACCATGGGCTTCCTTGACGAGATCAAAAATAAAATGCACCTGGGCCAGCAGGGTTACGACCAGGGTTATGGCCAAGATGACGACTACGGTTACGATGACGGCTACGACGACGGCTACCAGAACAATGGCTACAGCGGCGCCTCGGGCGAGGGCTTCTACACTCAGGACGAGCCGAGCAATGGCCTTCTGGGCCAGACGCGCCGTGGCGAGGCCGAGTCGGTAGCCGTGTACACACGTTCCGGCCAGCTGGTCGGCGACGATTCTCGCCATGCTACGACCTACAACCCGCCGTCGCGTTCGCAGGAGACGGTCGCAGGCGGTTATCGTCCCGGTGCCTACGACACCCCGTCGAGCTACGCCGAGAACACCCGTGCCCGTGCCGCCGCTCCTGCCCCTGCTCCCGCACCGAGCGATGCCTCGGCCTACGCGAGCAACATCATCAACTCCACGCCGCAACTGCCGGCCTATGTCCTTCGTCCCGAGAGCTACGACGACGTTGAGACCGTTGTTCGCCGCGTGCGCACCAAGCAGCCTGTCGCGCTGATCTTTGTGGGCGTTCGTACCGAGGTCGCCAAGCGCGTGCTGGACTTCTCGTATGGCTTTGCCTGCGGCCTGGGCGCCACGGTCAAAGAGGTGGGCGACCGTGTGTTTATGGTTCTGCCTGCTGGCTGCGAGGTCAAGGATTCCGACCTCAAGAAGCTCCGTGCCGACGGCTACCTTAAGTAAAGACAAGACGAGGAGATTCTCATCAACATCTACACCATTGTCCAGTTGGTCAATACGCTGTTCAACTTTTACTCCACGCTCATCGTGGTCTACTGCCTTATGACGTGGATTCCCATGAAGCAGGGTGGATTGCTGCAGGATATCGCCGCCGTCCTCGATAGCGTGTGCGGCCCGTGGCTCAATCTGTTCCGGCGTTTTATTCCGCCGATGGGCGGCGTCGATTTTTCGCCGGTCGTTGCGATTATTGCGTTGCAGTTGGTGCAGAACCTGGTTCAGCAACTTCTTATAGGTATACTTATATAAAACTGGCTTAGTAACTCACGTCGGGCGCACGGCGCCAAGGCGAAGATAAAGGAGAACTTGTTATGGCTATTACCCCTGCTGACATTCAGGCTCAGACCTTCTCTGAGGCCAAGCGCGGCTATGACCCCGCCGAGGTCGACGTCTTCCTGGAGACGCTGTCTTCCGAGGTCGACGCTATGCTGGCGAAGATCGTGGACCTCAAGGGTCGTCTGACCGCCACCGAGCAGCAGCTTGCCGATACGCAGGCTCAGCTCGCCCAGGCTCAGGATGCTGCCGCTCAGGCCGTTCCTGCTGCCCCGGTCGCTGCTCCCGCGCCCGACTTCTCCGCTCAGGAGCGCCAGATCTCCGCTGCTCTGATTGCTGCTCAGCAGACCGCCGAGAGCATCGTTAACGACGCCAACGAGAACGCCGACCGTATCCGCAACGAGGCCGACGCCAAGGCCCGTGAGGTCATCCGCCAGGCTCTGACCGAGAAGCAGGCCGAGCTCGAGGAAATCGATCGCCTGAAGGCTTCTCGCGAGGAGTTCAAGGCCGAGTACCTCAAGCTCATCCAGCACTTCATGGACGATGCGCAGAACTCCTTCCCGGCCGATCTCATGGCTTCCACGCCGGTCGGTTCCGCTGCCTCTCCCGCGGTGACTATGCCCGCTGCCGAGCCGCTGCCCGTCGCCGAGCCGGTTATCCCCGTTGCCGACCCCTTTGCCCCGATCGACAACTTCGCTGCCGACGATCTGGACTAGTCCTAAGAACGCAGTCATTCGCTAAGAAAAAGGACCCGCAACTCGCGGGTCCTTTTTTAGTTGCTCCGAAGGCATGTCCCAAAAATCTACTTGAGGAGGAAGTCGGCGAGGGGAATGGTGCGGGCCTCGCGGTGCACGGGATCGGCGATATGGTCGGCAGGATAGCCGCAGACGAGCATGTGATAGGGGTAGACGCCCTCGGGTAGGTTGAACTGCTCGCAGGCTAGCTCGGGCTTAAAATGGCACACCCAGCACGTTCCCAGGCCCTGCTCGGTGGCCTCCATCATCATCTGATCGCACACGATGGACGTGTCGATTTCACTGGAATTCATCTGGTCATAGGGACGCACCCAAGCATCGTCGGTAACACTGCAAATAAGAAAGACAAGCGGAGCCCCAAAGATAGATCCATCACGAGCAAAACGCGGCTGACAAGCAGCGGCCTTCTCCAACAACTCCGGAGTATCAAGCACCATCACACGGGTCGGATGATTATTACAAGCAGAAGGAGCAATACGCCCCGCCTCAACAATGGCATCCACCACAGCCTGCTCAACAGAACGATCCTCAAACTCACGACAAGAATACCGAGAACGAGCCAAATCCAAATACGACATACAAATCCTCCAACAATCAAATACTGAAACAAAGACAACCAAAGGATACCCAAAGCAAGCTTCTACAAGACGCTCAGAGCAGCCCCTAAGTATCCAATTGGGCCCAAGGGCCCCACCAGCCAAAGCCCCATTGCATTCCAGCTATTAGCCAAAGTTCCAACGGTGGTACGAAAGGCGAAGGGCCGGCACTTGTTTACTTTCGAACGACTCTGCTCGCAGCCGGAGTGAGAAAGCAAACAAGTGCCGGCCCTTCGCCGGCGGGAAGCGTACCCCCAATTAACTGTTCTTCATTACGATCGAATCCACAACATCAGCCACATTCTCGCAGCAGTCAGCGCAGTACTCCAGGAAGGCATACACGTCGCGCCAGGCGATGACCTCGAGCGGATCCTTGCCGTTGACGTGCAGGTTGCGCATGGCGTTGATGTAGAGCTCGTCGGCCTCGGACTCGATGGTGTTGATCTGGATGACGAGCTCGCGCAACGTCTTGGACTTGCGGTAGTTGGGCAGCTCGACCATCAGGTCCTTCATGGCGCGGCAGGCGTCGGTCACCTTGTGGGCGATCACGATGGCATCGGGGTGGATGCTCTGGATGTTGGTGAAGTAGACACGCTGCACGACGCCCTCGATGCGGTCGAGCACGGTGTCGAGCGAGCAGCTCATCAGGTCAAGGTCCTCACGCTCGAGCGGGGTGATAAAGGCAGTGAGCAGGGCGTCCTCAAGCTCGTGGTGCTTCTTATCTGCCGCATGCTCAATCGCATGCATTTTGTCGAGCATATCGTGAATCTGCGCGGGATCGAAGTTCTCAAAGATCTGCGTGAGCAGCTCAGCAGCCTGGACGGCGAGGTCGGCGCAGGCGACGTAGTTGTCGAAGTAGAACGAATCGGGTTTCTTTGCCATGGGTGGGTCCTTTCGAGGCGAAGACGGGTGGGCGAAGTATTGCGGTCCGGGTGGACGCTCGGTTTGACTAGAGGAACATCATGAACAGCTTGGCCATGACAAAGCTGATGAGTCCGCAGGCGGGGAAGGTGAAGAACCAAGTGAACATCATGTCCTTGACCACGCCGAAGTTGATGGCCGAGAGGCGCTTGACGGCGCCGACGCCCATGATGGCGCAGGTCTTGATGTGGGTAGAGGACACGGGGATGCCGGTAAGGGTGGCAAGCAGCAGGTTCGCGGCGCCTGCGAGGTCGGCGGAGAATCCCTGGTACTTCTCGAGCTTGACCATGCTCTGGCCGACGGATTTGATGATGCGCTCGCCGCCCACGCTGGTACCGATGCCCATGGTGGCCGAGCACAGCAACATGATCCAGATTGGGATGCCGGCATCGCCGACGCTGGTCTGGCCGTTGGCGAAGGCGACACCTAAAAAGAGCACGCCGATGAACTTCTGTCCATCCTGCGCGCCGTGCATAAAGCTCATGGCCGCGGCACTCGCGATCTGAGCGTATTTAAAGAAGACGTTGGCACGTCGCCTATTGGCGGCGGCAAACAGAATCGAGACGAGTTTGCACAGGATCCAGCCCATGACAAAGCCCAGCCCGATGGAAAGCGCCAGGCCGTAGATGACCTTCATCCACTCGTGGACGTTGACGCTGCTGGCGCCGCCGAGGGCGATGGCAGCGCCGGTGAGGCCGGCGATGAGGCTGTGGCTCTGCGAGGTGGGGATACCAAAGCGCGATGCCGTGGCGCCGTAGACGACGATGGAGAACAGTGCCGCACACAGGCAGGCGAGTGCCATGGTGCTGTTTCCACCAAAGTCGACGATATGCGAGATGGTGTTGGCGACGCTCGCGTTAAAGTGCGTCATGATGAGCACGCCCAGGAAGTTGAACGCGGCGCTCATGAGAATGGCGGCGCGGGCGGGCATGCAACGCGTGGTGACGCATGTCGCGATGGCGTTGGGCGCGTCGGTCCATCCGTTGACGAAGATGGCGCCGAGCGCGAGGATCACGGTGACGGCAAGGACTGGATTCGACACAATTTGGCCGAGGAAGGTTGAGAACGTTACGTCCATGTAAGGGCTTTCTCGAAGTTTGCAGACACGTTACAAAAGCATGATAAATCGTATCACCTCCTGCGGGCTTCTTTACTGAGTTCTGATGGGGGAAGTGAATTTTTTGGCGCTAAAACTGAATATTAGCCCTGTTGACGGCAGGTGTTCTTTTTGCTAACACGCCATAAGGACACGTGTGCGTGCCTCGACACTCCAAAACCACAGTCTGTTCGCTTTACAACATGCAAACATGCGTTCGATAATAAGAGGCATGGAATATCGACAGACAGATGGCAAAACTCGGCGCGTGCACAAGCAGTATGTGGACGTTGTGGCCCGCATCCTCGCGGGCGGGCAAGTCGTGCCAGTCACTGTCTGCTGGGTCGACGGTCGCTGCTTTACGATTGACGAGATTGTCTCGACCACCGGGTTTGGCCTGACGGTCCACGGCATTCGTACGGCAACCTATAAGGTTCGCTTTGGCGGGCACGCGACCGAGTTATATCTGGAGGACCAGGCGCGCGAACGGGCGGATGGCTCGCAGGCGCATGTGATGCGTTGGTGGGTATGGGCGTTCGATCGCACGCTCGAGGGGGAGCGCCGTAGGTAAGAGCGCGCAGCATTCGGGTACAATGGCAGGAATCTTGTCATCTACTGCGCCGTCATGCGCGGTGCTTTTGAAAGGACGAAGCTATGAACGATATCCAGGGCTATCAGAACGGCCCTATCGAGACCGGCGCAAGCCGCGCCAAGGAGATGTCGCCGCGTGCGTACAACCTTGTCATGTCTGCCCTCATCTTCTTGGGATTCTGCGCCATGGGCGCTGGCGCCTACTTTACGAGTACGATGGCGTTTGCCCGCATGATGATGAGCGGCGCCGCTCTGCCGCTGGTCTTCGGCTCGTTTATCCTGACCATTGTCGGTATCGTCATGATGTCGGCTGCCGCCAGCAAGCAGTCGGTGGGCCTGTCCCTTGCGGGCTACGTGATCTTTGCGAGCACCTTTGGCCTGACTGCGTCGTTTGGTCTTGCCAACTACGACCTGCCCACCATCAACACCGCCTTTATTGCCACGGCCGCCATCACTTGCGTCTTTGGCGCCCTGGGCGTGACGTTCCCCAAGTTCTTCCAGCGTGTATATGGCATCGGCTTTGGTGTTCTGCTTGCCACCATTTTGGTTGAGATCGTTCTGATGTTTATGGGCGTCTCGCAGTCCATCACCGACCTGATCGTAATTGTGGTGTTCGCCGGTTTTATTGGCTACGACACCTATGTGGCCACGACGGTGCCGCCTACGCTGCCCAACGCCGTGCTCATGGCGTCCAACTTGTTCGTGGACATCATTAACGTGTTCCTCCGCATCCTGAACATTCTCGGTCGTCGCGACTAGCGCGTGGCATTGCGGCGTTTCTTGCCGGACACGGAAAACGATGCGAAAGGCGGTCCTTCGGGGCCGTCTTTTTTGTGCGGAGCGGGGTATCATGGATGGGAAAAGCCGATAGCGGCAGCAACAGGAAAGGTGACCACTTATGGCAGACGTCGACAATAGGAACCGTAACCGCAGGTCCAACCGTGCGGGACAGCCGAACCCTAAGCGTGAGGCTCGCGCCAAGGCTGCCGAGCGCCATGTGGCAGCTGTGTCCGAGGCCTACGCCAAGGATATCGAGCGTTCGCTTGACGGCGTTCGCGAGTTCGACGGTATGCCTGCCGGTTTTGTCGCGACGATGAAGGCAAAGGCCCAGGCTGCTGCGGCCGCCGAGGAGCAGGTTGCCGAGGACGTCGAGGGCGCGGAAGCTGCCGAGGTCGAGGCTGCGGTTGAGGCCGAGGCGGCGCCCGAGCCCGTCGAGGAGCCTGTCGAGGAAGTCGCCACGCCTGAGTCCGCGCCTGCCGAGGAGGCCGCTCCGTTCCTGCCCAAGGTCACTGTGCTCGATGCTTCTGCCACGCAGGCCATCCTCGATAACGGCCGTGGCTATGCGCAGTTCTGCGACATGGCTGTACTCGCCTTTGCCTCGTTTACCAATCCGGGCGGCGGCTATATCCAGGGCTATTTGGGCCAGGAGGCGACGCTCTGCGCCGATTCGTACCTGTACAACGTGCTCGACAAGCAGCGCAAGTGGTACAGCGAGAACCGTCGCCGCAACATCAACTGCGAACTCTACCGTAACCGCGCGCTGGTGGTGCCTGCGGTTCGCTTTGACCGCAACCACGTGCACGCGTATGCCGATGTGATCGTGGCCGCTGCGCCCAACGTTAAGCGTGCCCGCCAGGAGTACCGCGTGAACGACGATGCCCTGCTGGACGCCCTGCGCGATCGCATCCGCTTTGTGCTCGCCATCTGCGACGAACTGGGTCGCGAGAAGCTCGTACTGGGCGCATGGGGCTGCGACAACAACGGCTTTGACGCCGAGGCCGTGGCTGAGCTCTTCCGCGAGGAGCTCGCGTCGGGCGACTTCAAGGTCAAGCAGGTTTTCTTTGCCGTGCCCTCTACGCGCTGGGACGAGGATTTTGCCAAGTTCGAGCACGTGCTGGCGAACTTCCCCGAGCGCAACGAGGAGTCCTATGCCCAGGTTGCCGCTCGCGCCGCGGCTGCCCGCGCCGCCGAGCAGGCTCAGGCCGCAGCCGAGGACGATGAGGATGACGACGATTGGCGCAAGTACCTGTAGACGATGTGCGTTGACGGATATGCCAAGCCGACGGGGGAAACTGCTCCCGTCGGCTTTTTACTGAGTGAGGGGCTACGATGAAAAACGTTCTGTGCTTTGGCGACAGCAACACCTATGGCTACGATCCGGCAGGCATGCGCGACGGCACCGCGGTGCGCTATGCGCAAGATGTGCGCTGGTGTGGCGTGGCGCAGCGTGACCTGGGCGAGGGCTGGCATGTAATTGAGGAAGGCCTTAACGGTCGCACGACGGTGCGCGACGATATGTGCCATCTGGACACGAATCTCAACGGCATTCGCGCGCTGCCGATGCTGCTGGAGGCACATAAGCCGCTGGATGCGATCGTGATTATGCTGGGCACCAACGACTGCAAGACGGTTTTTAACGTGACGGCTTCCGATATCGCCCGTGGTGCCATGGCGCTCATTCGCGCTGTCCGCGCGTTTCCCTGGACCGACGCCGCACCGTGCCCACGCATTCTGCTGATGGCTCCTATTAAGATTAAGCCGCAGATTGCCGATGTGTACATGACTGACTTTGACGAGCGCTCCGTCGAGGCCTCGGAGCATTTTGCCGAGTACTATGCGCATGTGGCCGAGCAGTTTGGTTGCGACTTTTTGAACGCCGCCGACTTTGCCGAGCCGGGCGATATCGACTATCTGCACATGATGCCCGAAAGCCACGAGCGTCTGGGCCACGCCGTGGCGTCCAAGCTCCAAGAGATGCTCGGTGAGTAGCGCGACCCCAAACCACCACAAAGGGGACAGGCACCTTTGTGGTGGTTTTGCCCGCGTCAATGAACGCCTTGGCAGCCATATGGGCATGGATGAGCTCATCGACCTCTTTGCCGAGGGCGACGAGCTTGTCTCGAATACCGCTTTTGAGGATTTGGATCTTGCCTACGACGTGGCGAACGGTGCGACGTTCGATGGCGTCGTATTTCGATGTTGCGTGTTCGATGGTGTGGATTGGAGCGGTTCTACTTTCCGCGATGTGGTCTTTCGCGGTTGCCGCTTTATCCGCTGCAATATGGAGGGCTGCTGGCTCAATCGATGCGACTTCGTCGATTGCTCGGCGCCGGGCCTCAACTTGCTCAAAGCGCGCCTGTCGAGTGTGTCGTTTACATCGTGCGATTTGAGCTACGCGAACCTCTCGGAAGGGCGCATCGGGCCCCTGGCGGCGCGTGAGACGCGTCTGACCGAGGCGGCAATCCAGGGCGCCAAGTTGGGGCAGCTGCGCCTGGACGGTTGCGAGCTGACGCGCGTCGATGTGTTCAAGACGTCGCTTTCCGGCGTTGATGTATCGCACTGTTCGTTTGCAGCACCCATTGTGTCGGGCGACTACCATGAGCTGCGTGGCCTGACGGTCAATGCCGAGCAGGCGCTGGCGCTCTCGGGTCTGCTTGGCATCCAGCTCGCCGACGAATAGGCACGCCTGCCCTTTGCCCGACCGCCATCTAAAAACAAACCGTCGCAACATTCGATAATTTTTCGCGTTTGCGCGATTTTCATCGAATGTTGCGACGGTTTTTGGTGCAAAGTAGCATGACCCTTTTGCACCACCTGTTTGTCTCGATCTGTAACATCTGGAGTCGATTTTGCCGAGTAATTGTTACAGATTGAGATTTTCTTTTCAGCGGAATTTGAATGTCTCGATCTGTAACATCTTGGCGGCTAAATCGCCCCTATCTGTTACAGATCGAGACAAGCTGAAGGACCAGAATGAAATATCTCGATCAGTAACAGGTGGACCAGAAAATGGACTCTTATTGTTACAGATCGAGATATTTGCAGGAACCACCGCAAAGGTGCCTGTGTCCCCTTTGTGGTGGTTTGGGTTGCTGGCTGTTTAGTAATTCCACATATGGTTGACGGGGCCGGAGCCTTTGCCCATGTCGAAACCTGCGGCGAGGGCGCCTGTTAGGTAGGCCTTGCCGGCATTGACGGCATCGGCAAGTTC
Source organism: uncultured Collinsella sp. (assembly GCA_934646965.1). Taxonomy (GTDB): domain Bacteria; phylum Actinomycetota; class Coriobacteriia; order Coriobacteriales; family Coriobacteriaceae; genus Collinsella. The sequence continues at coordinate 15,465 of CAKUEZ010000003.1, forward strand.
CATGCCCTGCGCCAGCGCGCAGGCGATGGCGGATGAGAGCGTGCAGCCGGTGCCGTGCGTGTTGCTGGTCTCGATGCGTTTGTGACGGAACCACGTGGTGAGCGGATCGCCCAGGTGGTTCCCCTCGTCATCGAGCGGCGCGGGCTCGGCCAGCACGTCGTTGGCCTCGTTGACAAAATGTCCGCCCTTAACCAAGGCCGCACAGCCAAAGCGGCGGGTGAGGAGCATGGCGGCATTCTGCTGCGTGCGCTCGGAATCGACCTCGTAGTCGAGCAGCGCCATAGCCTCGGGAATGTTAGGCGTGATGACCGTCGCTAGCGGGAACAGGCGGCGGGTGAGTGCTTCGGAAGCATCCTCGGCAATGAGTCGAGCGCCCGAGGTGGCGACCATAACGGGGTCGACCACGATGTTCTGCGCGTCCCAGGCGCTCAAGCGGTCGGCGATGACTTCGATAATTTCGGCAGACGAAACCATGCCGATCTTGACGGCGCTGGGGCGGATGTCGTCAAAGACGGCATCGATCTGTGCGGCGACAATATCGAGGGAGATGTTCTGCACGGCGGTAACGCCAAGGGTGTTCTGTGCGGTGATGGCGGTAATGGCCGTCTCGGCATACAGACGATGCGCCGTGATGGTCTTGATGTCGGCCTGAATGCCGGCGCCACCACTGGAATCAGATCCCGCGATGGATAGAACGGCAGGTACCCTACTACGATCCATGTTCGCTCCCTTGTTCGGTCGGATTCAAATGGGTCTTTTACCCGCATTATAAAGATGCCCGGGCCGACTCTATGTCGAACCCGGGCGGGTGATGCAATCTTTACGCAAATGTAAGCAAATGTTCACACGTCAACAATTGATGGGAGTCAACTCGCTGCTAAAACGATCGCAGCGAAAAACCTAGTCCTCCATGCCGAGGTCGATCGTCGTGCCTTCGAACACCTTGTTAACGGTGCGGACGGCGCACATCTTGCCACACATGGTGCAAGTGCCCTCGGTGGCGGCAGGGGATTCCTCGTAGCGCTTCTTGCCCGTAACCGGGTCGAGCGCGCACTTCCACATGGCGTCCCAGTCGAGCTTGCGGCGTGCCTGGCCCATCTTGTCGTCCATGTCGCGGGCGTGGGGCACCTTCTTGGCAATATCGGCGGCGTGTGCGGCAATCTTGGTGGCCATGAGGCCGTCGAGCACATCCTGGGCGTTGGGTAGGCACAGGTGCTCGGCCGGCGTCACGTAGCACAGGAAGTCGGCACCCGAGCTCGCGGAGATAGCGCCACCGATGGCGGCGGTGATGTGGTCGTAACCCACGCCGATATCGGTCACCAGTGGCCCGAGCACATAGAACGGGGCGTTGTGGCACAGGCGCTTCTGCAGTTTCATGTTGGCGGCGATCTCGTCGAGCGCCATGTGACCCGGGCCCTCGACCATGACCTGGACGCCGGCGGCCCAAGCGCGCTTGCACAGCTTGCCCAGCTCGATCATCTCGGCGGTCTCGGTGGCGTCGTTGGAGTCGTAGAGACAGCCCGGGCGGCAGGAGTCGCCGAGTGAAATCGTCACGTCGTACTCGTGGCAGATTTCGAGCAGCTCGTCAAAGTACTCGTAGAAGGGATTTTCGTTGCCGGTGACCTCCATCCAGCCAAACAGCAGCGAGCCGCCGCGGCTGACGATGTTCATGAGACGGCCGGTTTCCTTAAAGGTCTTGGTGACCGATTTGTTGATGCCGCAGTGGATGGTCATAAAGTCCACGCCATCCTCGGCATGCGCGCGCACGACCTCGAACAGGTCGTCCTTAGTAAGCTTGACCAGCGGCTTTTCCATGTAGCCGATGGCGTCGTACATGGGGACGGTACCCACCATGAGCGGCGTCTCGTCGATGAGCTGCTGGCGGAACTGGCGCGTCTTGCCCGAGTTGGAGAGGTCCATGATGGCGTCGGCGCCAAAGTCCTCGGCGATCTTGACCTTCTTCCATTCCTCGGCGGCATCGGCCTTGTCGCCCGAGATACCCAGGTTGACGTTGACCTTGGTGGACAGGCCCTCGCCGACACCAAAGGCGCGCATGCCCTTTTTGATATGCACGATGTTGGCGGGAATGGCGATGCGGCCGTCTGCCACGCGCTCGCGGATGTATTCGGGGTCGCGATGCTCGCGATCGGCGACCTCCTTCATCTGCGGTGTGATCTGCCCGGCGCGGGCGAAGTCGATTTGCGTGACGAGCTTGGGCTCGGTCTGTGTGCTCATTGGCACGGCTCCCTTCGTTGGCATTACCCATATCAGGTTTGCGGGTCAGGGCGGGCGCGCCCAGTCTCAGCCTGCCGTCTTGTCCTGCAAGCTCCCCGTTTATGTGGTGGGCTCAAGTATAGCTCGAATGGGTACGATTGACGCGATGAGCATGCCCGTAGGGAGGCGAACATGGAAGACAAGCATCTATATCGAGAGACGCAGTGGGATGTGTCGGCCGAGGAGGGCCGTGCCCATCATGGGCTGGTCGCAATTGGTTTTGCGGTGCTTGCCGTGTTGGTGATTGCCTTTTGTATTTGGACGTTTGGCGGTCGCGGCGGCGCTGCCTGGGAGTTTGAGGCTGATGATAGCCTACCGATTATGACGGTGAGGAGTACTGGCGGTAATGCCAATACGCTCGCCGTTCCGGGCGATTATTGGTACCCGCGCGATGAGTTTGTGCAGTTGCAGCTGAGTGGTGGGTCCATTCCAGGTGAAGAAATCGAACGCGTGACGTTTGACGCGGCGCTCAAAACGCTCACGGTGAAGCTCAAAGATCAAGGAGATGTGCCCACGACCATGGATATCGCCCTGATGGAATGGCGTCTGGAGCCTCCGACGGGTGTTGCGGTGTCCGAGGTTGAGCACGTCAAGATTGTCTATCAGGACGGTTCGACAAACGGGATTGCAAAGGCCGACGGTCTAGCAGAATAGGTGTCGAGCCTAGCCAGCCAATTCATAAAAGTTGCGGTGGAATAGTTCCCGATTGTGCGATAAAAGGCTCAAATAGGAACTATTCCACCGCAAGTTATACAGAGAAGGCTGAGCGGGTCAGTGTTGGGTGCCGGCTCTAGAGCATCTGTTCGTTGATGAACACGAGGGTGTCTGGGGACGAGAGCTCGGGGACATAGCGGTAGCCAAGGTTGAACTCGGCAAGACCGGCGGCGTCCTCGAGCTTGTTTTCTGCCATCCAGCGCACCATGGAGCCGCGCGCCTTTTTGCTGGCGGTCGAGCGCTGGATGGGCTTGCCGTTGCGGACACCTTCGCCAAAGAGACAAGTGACGGTTGTGGCGTCGCCTGCGAGATGGGGTAGAACGGCCTTGGCGTACTCCGCGCTGGCAAGGTTGACGACCGTGGTGTTGGAGCCGGTCGGCGCAATGGCGCATGCAAGTTTGTCGCCCCAAAACGCATAGAGGTCACGGGCGTTGTTGACGGCGAGCTTGGCTCCCATTTCGAGCCGATAGGGCTCAACGCCATGGAAAGGCCGCACACATCCGTACAATCCGGAGAGGATCCAGAGATGGTTTTGCAGCCAGTCGAGCTGTGCAGCATCCATGACCTCGGGCGCCATGCTTTGGTATTGGATGCCGTGGTAGGACATGACGGCGGGGGAGATTCGGCGCGCGATATCGGGATCGGCGAGGTCGGCATCGCTCAGGACGGGCATAAATTCGTGAAGCGTATCCAGACACGTTGTAAGCAGCCTGTCGCTCACGTTCCAAAGGGCCTGAAGACCTGCTGCGCCATCCTCGCGTTCGATGCCTAGCAGTGCCTGATGGAGCCGGGCCGTCTGATGTGCAAAAGGCGGTATGCCCAAAACGTCAAAGGCATCTTGAGCTGTCCGCATCTGTTTGGCGGGCGAAATGACGACCTGTAGCACGGAATCCTCCTCCCGCTAAAAAAGTTGCGGTGAAATACAGACCGCTTTCCCCGTTGGAAGGCCTGATGAATCCGTATTTCACCGCAAGTTACAAGAGTTTGGTTAGGCGCGCTCGAGGAAGGCCTTGTAGCCGCGGTAGGCCTCGTAGATATCGGCCTTGTTAGCGACCTCCCACAGGGCGTGCATGGACAGGACGGCAACGCCGGAGTCGATGACGTTCATGCCGTACTTGGCCATGATGTAGGCGATGGTGCCGCCGCCGCCCGCATTGACGCGGCCGAGCTCGCAGGTCTGGAAGTCCACGCCCGCCTCGTCCATGATATCGCGGACGAGGGCCACGTACTCGGCGTCGGCGTCGTTGGAGCCGCCCTTGCCGCGGCTGCCCGTGTACTTGTTGAAGCACAGGCCGCGACCCATGAAGGCTGCGTTCTTGGTCTCGAACTTGCCGGCATAGCCCGGGTCGAAGCCGGCGGACACGTCAGAGGAGAGCATGCGGCTGCGGGCGAGCGCGCGGCGAAGGGCCAGCGGGCTGTCCTCGCCGGCGAGCGTCATGATCTCGGCGACGGTGTTCTCGAAGAAGCGGCTCGTCATACCGGTGGCACCCACGGAGCCGATCTCCTCCTTGTCGACGATGAGCGTGATGCTCGTGCGCTCGACATTGGCCACATTGATCTGGGCGAGCATGGAGGGGTAGGCGCAGACGCGGTCGTCGTGGCCATAGCCCAAAATCATGGAACGGTCGAGGCCCATGTCGCGGGCGGGGCCGGCGGGCACGACCTCGATCTCGGCGGAGAGGAAGTCCTCCTCCTCGACGTCGTACTGTTCCTTGAGGATGTCCAGGAACATCTGCTTGACGGGCTCCTTGGGAGCGTCCTTGTCGTCATCATCGAACTTGACGGGGCGGCCGCCCACGATCACGTCGAGGATCTCGGCATCGACGGCGTCCTTGGCAGGCTTGGACATCTGCTCACTCGAGAGGTGGATCAGCAGGTCGGAGATGGTAAAGACCGGGTCGTCGGCCTTGTCGCCGATGTTGATGTCGACGGTGGTGCCGTCCTTTTTGCAGATGACGCCTACGAGTGCGAGCGGGGAGGCTACCCAGTGGTAGCTCTTGACGCCGCCGTAGTAGTGCGTGTCGAGGTAGGCCATGTCGCCGGCCTCGAAGGCGGGATTCTGCTTGAGGTCCAGGCGCGGCGAGTCCACGTGGGCGCCCAGGATGTTAAAGCCCTGCTCGAGCGGGGCGGTTCCCAGGTTGACGAGCATAAGGTCCTTGCCGTGGTTGGCGGCGTACACCTTGTCGCCTGCCTTGAGCTCGCGGCCTTCGGCGATCACGGTCTCCAGGTCGACGTATCCCGCCTCCTCGGCCATCTTGATGCCGGTTTTGACGCACAGGCGCTCGGTCTTGTTCTCGCTCAAAAACTGCTTATAGCCGCGGCAAAGCTTCTCGAGCTCCTCGATTTGCTGTGGCGTGTACTTTTTCCATGCGCAGGGACGCTCCATGACGCAGGCTCCTTTCGGATCGATCGTGCTGGTTGATGTACCGTGAGCCATCGTATCACGCGCGGGCTCACGGTGGCGGGGGAGCTTGATGTGTGGTGGCCGCAGGGCGGGGAGCGTGTAAACTGGTGTGAGCAAACCGTGCCCAGCCCAAAGCGAGGTATTCAATATGTCTGACAAGCGCCGCACCTTTGCCGTTATCGACGGCAACTCGCTCATGCACCGCGCCTTCCACGCCGTGCCGCCGACCATGAACGCGCCGGACGGTCGCCCCACCAACGCGATCTTTGGCTTTCTGAATATGTTCCTCAAGATGATTGATGCCTTTAACCCCGACGGTGTGGTCGTGGCGTTTGACAAGGGCAAGCCGCGCGTGCGCATGGAGATGCTGCCGCAGTATAAGGCGCAGCGCCCGCCCATGGACCCCGATCTGCACGCGCAGTTTCCGATGATTAAGGAGCTGCTCACGGCGCTCAACGTGCCGATTCTGCAGTCCGAGGGCTGGGAAGGCGACGATATCCTGGGAACCATGGCGCGCCTGGGTGAAGAGGCCGGCTGCGACATACTGCTGGTGACCGGCGACCGCGACATGTATCAACTCGTGACCGAGCACGTCAACGTGGTCTCGACCCGCAAGGGCCTGTCCGACGTGGCGATCATGACGCCCGAGAGCGTGGACGACCTGTATCACGGCATCACGCCGGCGCTCGTGCCCGATTTCTACGGTCTGAAGGGCGATACGTCGGACAACATTCCCGGCGTACCGGGCATCGGCCCCAAAAAAGCGAGCGCGCTCATCGCGCAGTACGGCAGCCTGGACGAGGTCATCGCGCATGCCGATGAAGTCAAGGGCAAGATGGGCGAGAACCTGCGTGCGCACATCGACGATGCCCTGCTGAGCCGCAAGGTCGCAACCATTCGCACCGATGCGCCCGTCGAGCTCGACTTTGACGAAACGTCCTTCCCGGCGTTTTCTGCCGACGAAGTCTCCGCGGCGCTGGGCACGCTTGGCATTACGGCCATGCAGAACCGTTTCTTGTCGCTCATCGGTGGCGAGGGTGGGGCTGCGGCCGCTGCCAGCACGTTTGAGATTCCCCCCGTTATGCGCGCTGCCGCTGGCGATGCCGAGGCACTCGCTGCCGCTGCCGACGAGATCGCTCGTGCGATCGAGGCAGGCGAGTGGATTGCCGCCGCGGTGGACGATGACAAGGAGGAGGGCGCGCTTTTTGGCCTGACACGCACGCTGTGGCTGGCGACGTCCAAGGGGCTGCTTGCGCTTGAGGAGGGCGACGGCGGTACGTCTGCCGTGGTCGATGGCTTCAACTTCGCCCACGGCGTGATCGCCGGTGTGCTTACTCGCCTGTTTATGGGGGGCCGCGTGGCGAGTCCGGATATGAAGGCACTTCTGCACGAGCTTTCGCCCATCGATTCCTCTGAGCTCGAGCTCATGGATCCGCTGGCGGCCGATTCCACGCGCATCTTCGATACCGTGGTCGCTGCCTACCTGCTGGATTCCGACCGCTCCGAGTTTGACGAGGCGTATCTGGCCGATACCTATCTTCAGATGTCGCTGCCTGCGGTCCAAGGCGCGGAGGGCGCTGACGAGGATTCGTCTGCGCCTGCTGCTCGCACGGCTGCCCTGACGCTGGCACTGGTGGCTCCGCTGCGCGATCGCATGGCCCGCGAGAATGCGGTGAACGTGTTCGACGGCATCGAGATGCCGCTCGTGCCGGTCCTTGCCAAGATGGAGCGCGCGGGTATGCTCGTGGACCCCGATCGCCTGCACAATCTGTCTGAGGGCCTCGCAACCCAGATTGCCGAGGTCGAGCGCAACATTCGCGACCTGGCCGGCGATGAGACGTTCAACATCGGCAGCCCCATGCAGCTCTCGCACGTGCTCTTTGACGTGATGGGCCTTCCGACCAAGGGCCTCAAGAAGACTAAGCGCGGCTATTATTCGACCAACGCCAAGGTGTTGAGCGATCTTGCCCGCGACCACGAGATCGTGCGTCTGATCTTGGACTGGCGCGAGAAGTCCAAGATCAAGTCGACCTATCTGGACACGCTGGGTCCGCTGCGCCGCGGCGACGGTCGTGTGCACACCACGTACAACCAGACCATTACGGCGACGGGCCGTCTGTCTTCGAGCGACCCCAATCTGCAAAACATTCCGACGCGCTCGGAGCTGGGTCGTACCGTCAAGACGGCGTTTTCGGCGGGCGAGGGGAGTGTCTTTTTGGCGGTGGACTACTCGCAGATCGAGTTGCGCCTGCTCGCGCATCTTTCGGGTGACGAGCACCTGGTGCGCGCCTTTAACGAGGGCGAGGACTTCCATGCCGAGACGGCCGCGCGCGTATTTGGCGTCCAGGTATCCGAGGTAACGCCCGACCTGCGTAGCCGCGCCAAGGCCGTGAACTTTGGCATTGTGTATGGTCAGCAGGCCTATGGCCTGTCGCAGTCGCTGCATATCTCGATGGCCGAGGCGCGCGATATGATCGATCGCTACTACGAAGCCTACCCGGGCGTGCGTACGTTCCTCGACAATGTGGTCGCGCGCGCCAAGCAGACGGGCTATGCCGAGACCATGTACGGCCGCCGTCGTCATATTCCGGAGCTCAAGGCTAAAAACCCGCAACTCCGCGGCTTTGGCGAGCGCACGGCCATGAACCACCCCATGCAGGGCACCGCAGCTGACATCATCAAGATCGCGATGGCCCGCGTGAGCCGCCGCCTGGAAGAAGAAGGCTTTGCCGCCCACATGATTCTGCAGGTACACGACGAACTAGACTTTGAGTGCCCCATAGACGAAGTCGATCGCCTGACCGCTATGGTCCGTGACGTCATGGAACACGTAGTAGACCTCCGCGTGCCGTTGATCGCCGAAGCCAGCACCGGCACAACCTGGGCAGACGCGAAGTAGGGAAGCACCCACAATTCCAAAGTAACCAAAAACAGAGGGGAGCCCCTTCCAACAAGGGGCTCCCCTCTGATCAAATTAATTCAGCCAAGTATCTAGATGCCCAAGAGGCCACCTTGGCGGCAAGCAAAGTCAACATAGCCTTGCCCGGGGCCGGCCGTTTGATTTTTGTAGATTCCGCACGAGCCGAAGAGCACTTAATGTGCTCTTCGAGCGAGCCCAGGACCTGACCGAGCAAAAATCAAACGGCCGGCCCCGGGCAAGGCGACGGGATAGATTATCGAGCCGCCAAGATGGCGTCGATGAGCGTCAGTACGCCCCCGTCGTTGTTGCTCGGAATGCGCCACTTAGCATGCGCGTTCATATGCTCCTCGGCATTGTCGACGATAAAGCTGTGACCGACGCGCTCCAGCATGGGGATGTCGTTATACGTGTCGCCCACGGCGGCGGCGTCGGCGATGTCGATGCCGAGCTGCTCGCACAGATGCGCGACGCCGGCGCCCTTGTCGACACCCAGGTTCATAAAGTCGATCCACTCGCGACCGGCATTGGTGACATAGAGCTGGTCGGAGAATGCGGGGTTGTAGGTCTCGCGGAACGCGGGCTCGGCATCGTAAGCAGGGAAGAAGATCGAGATCTTGTTGGACTCGACATCGAGGCCCTCAAAAGTGTCGACGTAGTTGATCGTGTTGTAGTAGACGCTGATCTCGTCGTGATACTGGTGGTCGCGGGCAAGCACGTAAAACTCGTCGTAGCAGCACAGCACGGGAACGGCGCGCGGGTCCTCCGAGGCACAGGCAAGCACCTGCTGGTACAGAGCCACGTCGATATTGCTCTTGTAAATATACTCACCGCGATAGATGACGCAGGCACCGTTGTCCGGGCAAAACGCGAGGCGGTTCTTAATGCCCTCGAACATTTCCTCGAGCTTGGGGGCCGGACGTCCGCTGGCAGGACAGAATACGATACCGGCGTCGGCGAGCTTGTCCAGACGCTCATCGAGGCCCTGAGGCAGCACGCGCTCGTCGGTGAGAAGCGTCTTGTCCATATCGACGGCGAGAATCTTAATGTTGCCGATATTGGCATCTGATTCGTAAGTTTGCATAAAAGCGCGCCTTTCGTTTCGAGATTGTTTCAGACGTTATAACCATTAACTAGTAGCCGGACGTATTTTCGCAGGATTGACGCGTATTTGCACCACACTTCACAAAGTAATGAAAAAACTTTTCAGAAATTTGAATTTATCGCTTGTGCAGCAAGCACTTTAGCGTATGATAGCGACCATCGAAAACGGAGACGGCAAAAGCGCCGCTTACCGAGGAAAAGGTACCGTTTGCGATATATGAATTGCGCCCGGCGATACGTGAAAGGAGAGGCAGATGCAGTTCGTAAAGATCATCACCACTGCAGACAATGCCATCCGACGCCAGCGCGCAATTTCCCGACGACGATAACAATCGTCTCTGTCCGCATGGGGCGAAATGCCTCAACAGAGTCATTTTGAGGTCGTCGGGTTTTTAGCACGACATAGCCGCATGTTTCTAGGGCATGCCTGTGCTGCATCCTGCTGAATAACCTGATATTGCACGGTTTTTGACCTCAGGGTGACTTGCAACTGACCGATGTTCTAACTAGCTACCAAGGGCGAAAGGAAACAGCCATGAGCAAGGAAAAAGTCGTTCTCGCATATTCCGGCGGTCTTGATACATCCGTATGTGTCAAGTGGCTGCAGGATGAGAAGAATCTCGATGTCGTTTGCGTCTGCGGCAACGTGGGCCAGGAGGAGACCGGCCTGGATGCCAAGAAGCAGAAGGCCCTCGACCTGGGCGTTCTGGACTGCCAGGTGCTCGACCTGCGCGATGAGTTCTCCGATGAGTTCCTGACCAAGGCCATCGCCGCCAACTCCATGTACGAGAACAAGTACCCGCTGCTCTCCGCTCTGTCCCGCCCGCTGCTTGCCAAGAAGCTCGTTGAGGTCGCCCACGAGTTCGGTGCCACCTATGTCGCCCACGGCTGCACCGGCAAGGGTAACGACCAGGTCCGTTTTGAGGCTGCCGTCAAGGCGCTCGACCCCGAGCTCAAGGTTATCGCCCCGGTTCGTGAGTGGGATCTGAAGTGCCGTCCGGACGAGGTCGCTTACGCCCACGCCCACAACGTGCCGGTTCCCGAGGGTGCGAACGACAACCCCTATTCCATCGATGACAACCTGTGGGGTCGCGCCATCGAGTGCGGTCACCTGGAGGATCCCTGGAACGAGCCGCTCGACGACGCCTGGGTTATGACCAAGAATCCCGAGGACACGCCCGACACCCCGACCTACACCGAGATCGAGTTCGAGGCGGGCAAGCCCGTTGCCGTCGACGGCAAGAAGATGAAGCTCTCCGAGATCGTCATCTCCCTCAACAAGATCTCCGGCGACAACGGCTTTGGTCGTCTGGACCTGGTCGAGGATCGTCTGGTGGGCCTCAAGAGCCGCGAGTGCTACGAGGTTCCCGGCGCCCTGACGCTCATCACCGCCCACAAGGCACTCGAGGACATCTGCGTCGAAGGCGACCTGCTCAAGACCAAGATCAAGCTCGAGCAGGATTGGGCCACCGCCGTGTACAACGGCCAGTGGTACAGCCCGCTCAAGAACGCGCTCGACGCCTTTATGGCCGATACCCAGAAGTTCGTGACCGGCACTGTCCGTCTGAAGTTCTTTAAGGGCAACTGCCATGTCGTCGGCCGCAAGAGCCCCTTCAGCCTGTATGACTACGGTCTGGCTACCTACGACCGCGACACCACGTTTGACGAGAAGGCCAGCGCCGGCTTCATCGAGATCGACACGCTGTCGCTCAAGACGTGGGCTAAGGTCCAGGGTCCCAGCTCCGCTGCCGCCCAGGCCTAAGGCTTCCTTCCTTCCCTTGGTATCCGCGCGGCCCATCCGCGTGATACATAACGGGCGCATGGGGTCCCTACCTTTCGTTATGCTTGCTGACACTTCTTAACATCGGTGGCCCCTACGTTCCGCCCGCATATATGACGCCGCATCTGCGGCTGAGTCCGAGCCCCGCCGGGGTTGTCCGGCGGGGCTCTTTCTATCAATTTGACGGCCTTGTGCCTCTATATATCTGAGGAGTACCTACTATGTTTAACGCTTTTGCATACGCTTTGCTTTCTCTTGCCCCCGAACTCGATACCGCCAAGGTCGAGGAGGTCTCCATGAGCCTGAAGGCTTGGATTGACGGTTCACAGGGCAACCTCAGGAGGGAGTCGATGGGCGCCAAGTGCCTGGTCCGTCACTTCTTTGCTATTTAGCTTGTCAGCCCCGCATGCGGCAGGGGATATGCAACACTAGCGGTTGATAAATCGTTTTAATGGCGCTGATCGCGGATCGCGGACACCGGCGCATTGGTATTTGATGAAAGGGGACGGTCCCATGGCTCTTTGGGGTGGTCGTTTTGAGGCGGGCGTGGCCGAGGTCACGCAGGAGTTTGGTGCGTCGCTGCCGGTCGACAAGCATCTCTATAAGCAGGATATCGCCGGTTCCAAGGCGCATGCCAAGATGCTGGCCGCGCAGAGCATCATCAGCGCCGAGGATGAGCAGGCGATCGCCAAGGGCCTGACTGCTATCGAGCAGGATATCGACGCCGGCAACTTCACCTTCGACATCAACGATGAGGACATCCACATGTCCATCGAAAGCGAGCTGACGCGCCGCATCGGCGAGGCGGGCAAGCGCCTACACACCGGCCGTTCGCGCAACGATCAGGTGGCGACCGATACCCGCTTGGGCGTCAAGGCTTTGGCAAAGGAGCTCATGGAAGCCAACCTGCAGCTGCGTCGCGTGCTGGTGGATGCCGCTAAGAAGTACGACAAGGTGATTCTTCCGGGCTATACGCACATGCAGCATGCTCAACCCGTACTGCTTTCGCACCATCTGCTGGCCTATTCCTGGATGTTCGCGCGCGACTTTACGCGTCTGAAAGCCGCTTTCGATGCCGCCGATAACTGTCCGCTGGGTGCTGCCGCGCTCGCTGGTACGAGCTATCCGCTCGATCGTCAGATGACGGCCGCCGAGCTTGGCTTTTCGGGCGTGATCCCCAATTCGCTCGATGCTGTTTCAGACCGCGATTTCCTACTCGACCTGCATTACGCCGGTTCCGTCATGGCTATGCACCTGTCGCGGCTGTCCGAGGAGATCGTGCTGTGGTCGAGCTCCGAGTTCGGTTTCATCACGCTGTCTGACTCGTACTCCACCGGCTCTTCCATCATGCCGCAGAAGAAGAACCCCGATTTCGCCGAACTCATCCGTGGCAAGAGCGGTCGCGTGTACGGCAACTTGGTCCAGCTGCTGGTGACCATGAAGGGCCTGCCGCTGGCCTATAACAAGGACCTGCAGGAGGACAAGGAGGGCGCGCTCGATACCGCCCATACGCTCATGCAGTGCCTGTCTGTTATGGCCGGTATGATCTCGACCTGGGCTGTCAACGAGGATGCCATGGCACGCGAATGCGGCGTTGGCCACCTGGCCGCCACTGACGTTGCCGACTACCTCGCTAAGCGCGGACTTCCGTTCCGCGAAGCGCACGCCGTGGTGGGCCACCTGGTTCTGATGTGCGAGAAGCGCGGTTGCAACCTCGAGGATCTGCCGTTTGAGGTCTTCCAGGAGGCAAGCCCGCTCTTTGAGCACGATATTACCGAGGCGCTCGATATTCCTTCGATTGTTGCTGCGCGCACGACTGAGGGCGGTACCGCGCCTGCCGCCGTTGCCGTGCAGCTTGAGCGCGCCGAGGCGCAGCTTTCAGCTGACGAGAGCGCGTTTGGCTCGCTGACCAAGGTCGTCGAGATGGGCCACGGGGCGAACTAGCGCTACCGCGGCGCTTACCTCACTTGTCATATCTTGTCTGTACGGGCGTCCGCTACGGCGGGCGTCCGTTTTGTTATGGAGAGGGGGCTTGTCGAGAACTTTTGTAGGACCTTTGCGCAGGTTGTGAAGGGGATACGCTCACGGGCGGCAATCGACCGCCTGTTCTGTTCGTTGCAGCTGGAAGTAGGGCGGATGGTACTCTAGTCGGGCTTCGAAACAGAAGTGACACATATGGAGCGCTTCAATAAATAATAGCGCTTCAATAAACGTCTTATTGTTTAACTGCAGCTAGAACTCTGTTACGATGCAGTCCAGGCGGGTGCCGGAATGGGACTTTGGCACGCGCAAACCTACTTGAAAGGCTACCTTATGGCTATCGAGAAGACCTTCATCATGATTAAGCCCGACGCCGTGCGCGATCGCAAGATTGGCGAGATTGTTGCTCGCATCGAGCGCAGCGGCCTTGTCATCGAGCGCATGGAGATGACCACGCTTGAGCGCGCCACCGTCGAGGAGCACTACGCCCACCTCAACGACAAGCCCTTCTTTGGCGGCCTGTGCGACTTTATGACGAGCGGCCCGGTCGTCAAGATGGTCGTTTCCGGTCTTTCTGCCGTCTCCAAGATGCGCACCCTCATGGGCGCTACCAACCCGCTTGATGCCGCCCCCGGCACCATCCGCGGCGACTTTGCCGTCGATGTCAACGCCAACGTGATCCACGGCTCCGACTGCCTGGAGAACGCCGAGATCGAGATCAAGCGTTTCTTTGGCTAAACCAGCTTTGACTCCTTAAAGCTGTTAGCGTGTGGCTTGGGCGCCGCGGAACTCCATCCGCGGCGCCCTTTTTTATGACAAATATCTACTAAGAGGGCCCGCCCGGATGTGCGTTCCGGGCGGGCCCTCTGCTGTTAGCTTGTGGCGTTGTTAGGCTTTAAGCCTCGTCGACGACCTTGAGGCCGCGAGTCTGGTCGATCTCGTTGAGGAGGTTGACACGACGCTCGTGACGGCCGCCCTCAAACTCGGCGTCGAGCCACTCGTCGACGATCATCTTGGCGAGCTCGGAACCCACGACGCGAGCGCCAAAGGCAAGCACATTGGTGTTGTTGTGCATGCGCGAAAGCTTGGCGCTGAAAGGCTCGGAGCACACGACGGCGCGCACGCCCTCGACCTTGTTGGCGGCCAGGCTGATGCCGACGCCGGTGCCGCAGATCAGGATGCCCAGATCGACGTCGCCGTTGGCAACGGCCTTTCCCACCTTGTAGCCGGCGATGGGGTAGTCAAAGCTCTCGGAGGTGTCGGTGCCAAAGTTCACGACCTCGCAACCGCGCTCCTTCAGGTGCTCGGAGATGATGTTCTTGAGCTCGACGGCGGCGTGGTCGTTACCGATACCGATCTTCATGGATGGTTCCTCTCTGGTCCGTGCGGCGGAATTGCTAAAGGTTTTACCGCGTTCGACTGCATGATAGCGCGACTTTTGCGTAAACACTCGGGCGTTTTTTGGTCAAACGCTTTAGCAACTATCATCATCAGCTCATCACGAAATATGCCGTCAGTTCGCTCCGTGCCGCCGTCTGCCGGAACCCGGGTTGCGGTTTTTTGCGCCTTGGTATCAAATGAAGAAGTTGAATATGAATAAGAACCACCTCGTTATGTATACAGGAGATGCTTATGTCCGTCGATTCCGCCCGCGATGCCGCGTTTTGTGATGTTTTGAACCGCGAACTTGTCTGCGCGCTCGGCTGCACCGAGCCCATTGCCGTTGCCTATGCGGCGGCACTCGCGAGTCAGACGCTCGGTTGCGAACCCGAGCATATGGACATTGCCTGTTCGGGCAACATTATCAAGAACGTGAAGAGCGTGACCGTGCCCAATTCGGGCGGCATGCATGGCATTGAGGCGGCCGCGGTGCTGGGCGCCGTGGGCGGCGATGCAAAAAGTGCGCTCGAAGTGCTCGAGAGCGTTGACGATGAGGACCGCGCTCGCGTGAGCGAGCTTCTGGCGGATGCCGGCTACTGCGATGTGTCGCTTGCCGAGGGCGTGCCGAACCTGTATATCAAGGTGACCGCCACGGCCGGGGGGCATACCGCGGTTGTTGAGATTACCGACCACCACACCAATGTTACCTGTCATACGCTCGACGGCATTCCGGTGTGCGGTAAGTCGGCGGGGGAGTGCGCCGCCTGCGCCGAGCGCGTGGTGGCCGAGCGTGCTGCCGATAGCGCCGACACGCCCATGTCGATCGAGTCCATCATCGACTTTATCGAGGACGGCGATATTGAGGGCGCTCGCGCTGCCGTTGAGCGCCAGATCGAGCTGAACGGCGCCATCAGCGCCGAGGGCCTGGCGCACGCTTGGGGCGCCGAGGTGGGGCGTACGCTGTTGGGGGCTCGCGCCGACGATGTCGCCTGCCGCGCTCGCGCTCGCGCTGCGGCCGGATCCGATGCCCGCATGAACGGTTGCGCGTTGCCGGTCGCCATCGTGTGCGGCTCGGGCAACCAGGGCATTACCTGCGCGCTGCCCGTTATGGAGTATGCCGAGTACCTGCGCTGCGACCATGAGCGGTTGGTTCGCGCCGTGATGCTGTCCGATCTGATCGCCGTGCATATCAAGAGCTATATTGGTGCGCTTTCGGCGTTTTGTGGTGCTATCTGCGCGGCATGTGGTGCCGGTGCGGCCATTACGTGGCTGTGCGGTGGCACGCGTGAACAGATTGGCGCTACCGTCTCCAACACACTCGGCAACGTGGGCGGCATCGTGTGCGACGGCGCCAAGGCGAGCTGTGCCGCCAAGATTTCGGCTGCTGTGGATGCGGCGATTCTTGGCCACGATATGGCTATGCAGGGCCGCGGCTTCCGTGCCGGCGAGGGCCTGATCCAGGATACCGTCGAGCAGACGATCGCCAGCATGGGCTACGTGGGCCGCGTGGGCATGAAGGACACCGACGTCGAGATCCTCAACATCATGATTGGCAAGACCCAGATCTGTTAGTTACGCGGTTTTACCAAACCGCGTAACGGGTCGACGCTGCAAACGCCCCTAAGCGGCAATCTGCCTTTCAATCGTCGGGCATGACCAAAAGGTCAATGCCCTCCTCTTTCAAGGCACCTTGCTCGCTTAGGGGCGTTTTCGCTGACTTATGCTCAACCTATGACGTTGTTTTTGTTGGGGCGAGGAGCGCTACGACAGTTCGTCCGCTACTTGGTGCTCGTAGAAGGCTTCTACTACGGCGTTGAAGTTGTGAGCGAAGTCTTCCATGGTGCCGCGCCAGGTGGCGCGTCCCGGCTTTCCCTGGCCGACGTAGGCGGTTTGGATGCCGCAATCGGGGCTGGGGAAGTCGCGCTTGGGGTCGTTGCCCACCATAAGGACCTCGTGCGGCTCGAGCCCCATCACCTGCAATTGCTCAAGATAATACGTAGCGTCGGGCTTGCAGCGGGTGGCGTTGCCCATGTGTGTCACGAGTTCGAAGGGCGCGTCGGTCAGCTCGCCCCAGCCCATGCGGCACTCGATGGCACCCTGGGGAAAGCTGGGATTGGTAAAGAGTGCGCAGCGCAAGCCCGCGTCCTGCACGGCCTGGAGTGCGGCGTGCGCGCCGGGCATGGCCTTCGCGTTGATCATGTCGTCGTTTTTGAACGGCAGAACCTCGCGCTCGTAGTAGGTAAACGCCTCGTAGATGAGGGGGTCCGAGAGGCAAATGCCGCACCTGCGCTCAACTTCTTGTTGGTAGAACTCGAGATTGGTCCGATTATCCGTGCCGTTGCGACGGTTGGCGTTGAGGTCGACCAAAATGGTACCCAGGCGCGCCATCGTCGCACCGCGGCTACGACGTCCGATGTCCGCGAGCATCGAGGAAACATCCTTAAAATAGCGAAGGATGAACGCGTTGAGGTTGATGCTAAGAAGCGTCTCGTCCATATCGAAAACGACTGCTTTGAGCACGCGGGCACCTTTCTCGAAAAACCGTTCCAGAATCGTTGGCTCCGGATACTTTACCCCAAAGGCGTATCTCTATCTGCTTATCGTCAAGTTGTGAAGACGGCTGTCCATAAGATTACGAAAAAGTCTCCACACGCGTAAAAAATCGCAGTTCACGCTTGAAATCGAACTCATTTCCCCGTAACCTATACGAACGTGATTGCATAAGCATCACATTAGTATCTGTCGGCTCCCGAGTGTTCCTAAACGTTGTGTGCTTGTCGCACCCTTCTGTAGGTCCTAGCAATCGGGGCCCCGTAGTTCGAAAGGGGTCCACCTTTGAGTGAGATTCAGAACTCGTCCATTTTCTCTCTTGACGATGTCAACGAGGAGGAGATGAACAACCTCATCGACGGTACGATTACCGACTTTGATGAGGGCGATCTCGTTAACGGCACTGTCGTTAAGATCGAGCATGACGAGGTGCTCGTTGACATCGGATTCAAGTCCGAGGGCGTTATCCCGGTCCGCGAGCTGTCCATCCGCAAGGACGCTAACCCTGCAGACATCGTTGCACTCGGTGATCCCATCGAGGCTCTGGTTCTCCAGAAGGAGGACAAGGACGGTCGTCTGGTCCTGTCCAAGAAGCGTGCCGAGTACGAGCGTGCTTGGAACCGCATCGAGGAGAAGTTCAACTCCGGCGAGAACGTCGAGGGCGAGGTTATCGAGGTTGTCAAGGGCGGCCTGATCCTCGACATCGGCCTGCGTGGCTTCCTGCCCGCTTCCCTCGTCGACCTCCGTCGTGTCAAGGACCTCACCTCCTACATGGGCACCCGCATCGAGGCCCGCGTCATCGAGATGGACCGCAACCGCAACAACGTTGTCCTCTCCCGTCGCGTCGTGCTCGAGGAGTCCCGTAAGGCCGAGCGCTCCGAGATCCTGTCCAAGCTCAAGTCTGGTATGCGTCTCCAGGGCACCGTTTCCTCCATCGTCGACTTCGGCGCCTTCGTCGACCTCGGCGGTATCGACGGCCTCATCCACATCTCCGAGCTCTCCTGGAACCACGTCAACCATCCTTCCGAGGTTGTCAAGGTTGGCCAGGAGGTCGAGGTCGAGGTTCTCGACGTCGATCTCAACCGCGAGCGCATCTCCCTGGGTCTCAAGCAGACCACCGAGGATCCGTGGCGCGCACTGGTCAAGAAGTACCCCGTCGGCGCTATCGTCGAGGGCACTGTGACCAAGCTTGTCCCGTTCGGCGCTTTCGTCGACCTGGGCGAGGGCATCGAGGGCCTGGTGCACATCTCCGAGATGGCCAACAAGCACGTCGATCAGCCTTCTCAGGTCACCCACGTGGGCGACAAGGTTCAGGTCAAGGTCATGGAGATCGACCTCGACCGTCGTCGTATCTCTCTGTCCATGAAGTCCGCTGCTGAGACTCTGGGCGTCGAGATCGAGGTCACCCCGCTGCCTTCCGAGAAGAAGGACGAGGAGACCGACGCCGAGTAAATCGGTTTGACGATCACTTGTTGTAAGGGATCCGTCCGTAATGGACGGGTCCCTTTTTTGTTTTGGTGCTGAGTCGGCGGCAGATTGCCGCCTAGGTCGTCCGTTAGCTATTGAGTTGTCGCGGCATGAAAAAATGCCGACATCCCGCCTCGGGGAGGAGGCGGGAACGCACCGAGTAGACGGAGGGGTGCGGAGCGCGGTCGCGTCTCGACTGACGACGTTGCCCATCGACGCGATTATTGTAACGCATGGACGGTTCTTGGTTTATCGTGTCGAGCGCTTGTGTTGTGCCATTGCCTGCAGTGGCGGTGTGCTACACTCTTTCACTGCTGAGTGGGCCAGACGGTCGCGCGATGTACTGCTTGAAGTGCGCGTGAGGAAAGTCCGGGCTCCAGAGGGCGGGATGCCGGCTAACGGCCGGGCGGAGTGATCCGACGGAAAGCGCCGCAGAAAAGAAGACTCCCACCTGCGCCGCAAGGCGTAAAGGGAAAAGCTGAAACGGTGGTGTAAGAGACCACCAGCGTCGTGGCAACACGGCGGCTTGGCAAGCCCCATCCGGAGCAAGCGCGAATAGGAACGCTATGGGCCGGCCCGGTCCGCGTTCGGGTAGCGTGCGTGGAGCTGCACGGTAACGTGCAGACAAGATAAATGACCGTTCACGACAGAACCCGGCTTATAGGCCCACTCAGCTTTTTTGTTGACGCTGCGACGGCGGCAGCTGGCCGATTTGGCGCTCATTCGTCGGTCGCCGCCATAAGGCGTGCTCCCTCCTCTTTCGGGCCAAATCGACTCAGCTGACGCCGTCTCGCTGTTTTTGCCTGTTCATCGGCGGCCCCATTTTTGCTGCAATCTCGTCTTTCAAGGCACCTTGCTCGCGCTGGCGGGTTCTCGCTTTCGTTGACAGAATCATCGGTGGCTTCGTTCTTTTTACCGAGGTTATCGGTGCGGCCTTTGCCGTATTATTGAGGCTGTTTGTTGCTTTGCTTTTGTTTGAGGGGCTTTGTTGGACAGCTATTTTACTTTGCAATCGAATGTTGAGGCTACGGGCGAGTTTGTCGACCGCAAGAGTCGGTTTATTGCCCAGCTGGTCCATATTGAGTCCGAGGACGAGGCAAACGCCTTTATTGAGATGGTTCGCAAACGCCATTACGATGCTCGTCATAATGTGCCTGCGTGGATTTTGGTCGATGGGCGCGAGCGCCAGAGCGATGACGGTGAACCGAGCCGTACAAGCGGCATGCCGACGCTCGAGGTGCTTCGTGGTGCGGAACTCAAAAACGTATGCTGTGTGGTGACGCGCTATTTTGGCGGTACCCTGTTAGGGCCAGGTGGCCTGGTGCGTGCCTATACGGCGGCGACACAGGCGGCGGTTGCGGCTGCGCAGGAAGCCGGGCAGATCGTCGAGATGACGAGCGTTGTACCCGTTGACGCGCATGTGGCCTATCCGCAGTATGAGCAGGTGCTTCGCTTGGCGCAGGATTCCGGCGCCAAGGTTTCGGACACGGACTATGCGGACGCCGTGACGATTCATTTGGTATTTAAGGCGGGGGAGCAGGAGCCGTTTTGCACTAAGATACGCGAGCTTATGGCTGGCCGCGAGGAGATCGAGGTCGGCGCTCCCGAGTTTGCCGAGTTTTAACGGCAACGGCTGGCGTGCTCTAGGGTGAATCCCAGGCGCGTCAGCCGTCGTTTTTCTGTTGCCGTCGTTTACTCGGCGAGCTGCTTCAACACGTCGCAGGCGATCTCGACGGTATCGTCGATGCAGCCGGGGCAGCTGCGGAGCGGGCCCTGGTCCGAGCCAATGCCCTTGAGCGTGCCGCAGATGGTCGTCGTGTTCTTCTCGCCAAAACGCTTGGCGATCTCGCGCGACAGCTTGTAGGTCTGCCCCTTGGTCTTGGGGTTCTCCATGCCGTCGCTCATCACAAAGCCCATGACGGCCACAGCGCCCGAGATGGCACCACAGGTCTCGGTCATGCCGCCCATGCCGGCACCGAAGCCCTCGGTGAGCGTAAAAGCGGTCTCGGGGTCGAGTCCGACAGCGGGTGCGAGCGTGCAGGCGACGGCCTGCGCGCAGTTAAAGCCGCGGGCGTGGTATTCGGCAGCCTGAGCCTGGCAGGCGGCGGCATCGAGTTGGGTGGTATCGATCTGTCTCATGTGCTTCTCCTTGGTCACGGTGTACCCGCCTATGGTACCCTTGCCGGCGCTTGTGCTCATCGAGACCCCAACGCATATCTCATTGTTTTCCGCAATCTAACTCAACCTTTTTGATTTGGGACAAATAAACCTGATTACTTTGTCCCATAACCTATCTGCGGGATGGGTTGAGAGGGGTGCGGGGTAGCGGTATCGTGAACCGAATAAAACAAAACCCGAGCAAGGGAGCAAGATATGAGCGAGCAGACTATCGGTACCACGTGTGTTCAGGGCGGTTATCGTCCGGGCGATGCGGAGCCGCGCCAAGTGCCTATCTATCAGTCCACGACGTGGAAGTACGACACGTCCGAGCACATGGGCAAGCTGTTTGACCTGGAGGAGTCTGGCTACTTCTATAGCCGCCTGCAGAACCCTACCTGCGACCTCGTTGCCGCCAAGATCTGCGAGATGGAGGGCGGCACCGCTGCGATGCTCACGAGCTCGGGCATGGCTGCGAACTTCCTCGCCATCTTTAACGTTGCCGGTGCCGGTGATCACGTGGTCGCGAGTTCTGCTATCTATGGTGGCACGTACAACTTGCTCGCCCATACCATGGGCCGCATGGGTCTGACCTGCACTTTCGTTGCTCCTGATTGCACCGACGAGGAGCTGGAGGCCGCTTTCCAGCCCAACACCAAGCTCGTCTTTGGCGAGACCATCGCCAACCCTGCGCTGGCCGTGCTCGACATTGAGCGCTTTGCCAAGGCCGCGCACGACCATGGCGTGCCGCTGATGGTCGACAACACGTTCCCCACGCCTGTGATGTGCCGTCCCTTTGAGTGGGGTGCCGATATTGTCACCCACTCCACCACCAAGTACATGGATGGTCACGCGGCATATATCGGCGGCGTGATCGTAGACCACGGCCAGTTTGACTGGATGGCCCATGCCGACAAATTCCCGGGTCTCACCACGCCCGACGAGAGTTACCACGGCGTAACCTATGCCGAGAAGTTCGGCCGCGAGGGCGCCTTCATTACCAAGGCCACCGCACAGCTTATGCGCGACCTTGGCCCCATGCAGAACCCGCAGGCGGCGTTCTTCCTGAACAGCTCGCTCGAGAGCCTGCACATGCGCATGCCGCGTCATTGCGAGAACGGACTGGCGGTCGCCAAGTTCCTGCAGAGCCACCCCAAGGTGCGCTTTGTGAGCTATCCGGGCCTGGAAGGCGACAAATACTACGACATGGCTCAGAAGTACATGCCCAACGGTACGTGCGGCGTTGTGAGCTTTGGCTTTACCGGTGGTCGTGCGGCGGCCGAGACCTTTATGAAGAGCCTCAAGCTCGCCCAGATTGCCACGCATGTAGCCGATGCGCGCACCTGCTGCCTGCATCCGGCAAACGCCACGCATCGCCAGATGAACGATGAGGAGCTCATTGCCTGCGGTATCTCCGCCGACATGGTGCGCCTGTCGTGCGGCTTGGAGGACACGGCCGATCTGATTGCCGACCTTGAGCAGGCGCTCGCGCAGTGCTAGGCTAGCGTGCGTGCGAGGCGTGGGACGGCTTTTCGGCTGACGACGTCCTCATAGTTCCGATTCCGTAGGCGGGACCCCGATCGTGACCGTTTGTAGGCGATTGGGGTCCCGTTTTTGCGTTGCACGATAGAAAGGATATATATGGAGAAAACTGCCGAGCAGCTGCGCCGCGAACACATTGCCCTGGGGGGCGACACCCACGGTAAGAATAAATGGGCGATTCTGTTCACCGTGCTCGTCATGACCTTTATGGCGTGTCTGGATGCGAGCATCGTGACGGTGGCGCTTCCGGTGATGCAAAAGGAGCTGGGTGTGGGTCTCGACCGCATTCAGCTCGTGAGCTCGGCGTATCTGCTCGCGACGTGCGTCGCCATGCTGCCGTTTGGCCGCTTGGGCGATGTGCGCGGCAAGGTGAATGTGTTCCAGCTTGGTGTGATCGTCTTTACGGGTGGCTCGCTACTTTGCGGGCTTTCGGCGTCGCTCGAGGTGCTTATCTTGGCGCGTATCGTGCAGGGCATTGGCTGTGCCGCCGCGATGGCCAACAATATGGGCATCATCACCGAGTCGTTTCCGGCGCGTGAGCGCGGTCGTGCCATGGGCATTCTGGCGACCTTTGTGGCTCTTGGCATGATGTGCGGCCCCGTGCTCGGCGGCGTACTCGTGGCAAGTTTTCCCTGGGAGAGCATCTTCCTCATCAACCTTCCCATTGGCGTCATCTCGTTTATCGTGGGACTCTACACGCTGCCGCATGTCAAACCGGAGGCTGGCGAACGCCCTATGCCGTTGACAGAGGCGGCGCGTCGCTGCTTTGCGAGCTCGGCTTTCACGATTAACCTGGCTTGCATGCTTATCGTGTTCGTGGGTATTGGTGCCTCCGAGTTTGTGCTGCCGTTCTACTTTCAGGATGCCCACGGCTTTAGCTCCGATATCTCCGGCCTGTTGTTTTTGGCGATGCCGGTCGTGAATGCCTTTGTGGGCCCGCTTTCGGGCTCGGTGTCCGACCGTGTTGGTTGTGAAGCGCCCACGGCCGTTGGCCTGGGCGTGTACGTGTGCGGTCTCTTTGCGGTGAGCACGCTTGACGAGCACTCTTCCATCTTGATGATCGTGTCCTGCGTCGCGTTTATGTCGTGCGGCACGTCGATCTTCCAGAGTCCCAATAATTCGCTGTATATGGGTTCGGCTCCGCGTGAGGCGCTTGGCTTTGCGGGCAGCTTGAGCAGCTTGGCGCGCTATGCGGGCATAGCGCTGGGTATTACGGCGGCGTCGCGCATCCTGTATGGACAGACTAGCGCGGTAATGGGCAAGACGGTCACGAGCTATGTGGCGGGCCGTCCGGATGTGTTCCTCTTTGGCTTCCGTTTGGTATTCTACGTGCTGATGGCCGTTGCTACCGTGGGCTTTGCGCTCACATTGGTACGTTTGGTGAGGACGCGCTCCAAGCGTTAACAGCTTTGGGTCGACCTGCCAAGAATCACGCCCATCTACTACGTTTAACTGTGCACCTCAAACCATGACGCATTCGCTAAAAACAAAAGCGCAGGTAGATGGCTTGCTGGCAATAAGGAATTAGGGCTATGGACAGGGATGGCAGGTTAAACGTAGTAGATGGGCCGGTGTCGTGGCGCGCGTCTCCCGCTGGTCTGCTGGGACGGAGGAAAACGGGGCTTTTGGCTCTGCGAAGCCCTCTGCGGGGCTCTGCGGGAGATGGTTTCTTTAAAACTATGCCGGTTTACTACGATGATTCGGCATATGGCGACCACATCTTCATTTTTGCAAAAATGACAAGCCTTCTACCTGCGGTTTTATTTTTACGAATTCGGGCGTGGTCGAGAGTTCGCGATTCATCGTAGTAAACCGGCATAGTTTTGAAATGACATTAAATCGGTAGCAGGCATATCCGCTTGCAAAGGCAGCTATCGTCCCTCTGGAAGTAACTAAAAGAGCCCCGTCCCAAATTGACTGGTCTTGCGGCTTTATGGTGCGGTGGGGCTTGTGGGTCGGGTGGGGGTCGGTACGTGGTAGACTATCGTGCAACGTTTGTTCATCGCGCGGAATCATTGCCGCGAGAAAGGGTTGCGCCATGCAGGAGCTTGAGGATCGTATTCGCCGTGACGGCATCGTAAAGGCCGGTAACGTCCTTAAGGTTGATGCCTTCCTCAACCACCAGTGCGACGTTGAGCTGTTCGACCACATGGGCGCTGAGTGGGCCCGTCTGTTCGAGGGCGTCGAGATCAACAAGATCCTGACGATTGAGGCTTCGGGCATTGGCATGGCCTGCATCGCGGCCCAGCATTTTGGTGGCGTGCCGGTTGTTTTTGCCAAGAAGGCCCAGTCCATCAACCTCGACGGCGAGCAGTATGCCACGACCATCTACTCCTTCACCAAGCAGAAGGAGTATCCGGTTATCGTGGGTAAGCGCTTCCTGTCCGAGGGCGATAAGGTTCTGATCATCGACGACTTCCTGGCTAACGGCTGCGCGCTCGAGGGCCTCATCAAGATCTGCGAGGCCGCGGGCGCCGAGGTTGCCGGCATCGGTATTGCTGTGGAGAAGGGCTTCCAGGGCGGCGGCGACAAGCTCCGCGAGCGCGGTTTCCGCGTTGAGAGCCTGGCCCGTATCGCCGATATGGACTGCGAGAATGGCGAGATCACCTTCGCCTAAGCGCGCGGCACATACGATTCGCATGCGATGTGACAAAGGGACTGTCCCTTTGTCACATTTTTTGTTTGAGGGGAGGTATCGATATGGACGAGAACAAGATGGGATGGCGCGAGTATGCGCGCTATGCCGAGATGTCGGTCGATGAGCTGGCACGCGACTGCGAGGTGCAGGTATTTCGCGCGACGGGTCCGGGCGGACAGGGCGTGAATACGACGGACTCTGCTGTGCGCATGAAGCATGTGCCTACTGGGTTAGTCGTGACGGCGCGTGAGAGCCGCAGCCAGTTTCAGAATCGTGCGAGCTGCCTGCGCAAGCTGAGGGCAGAGCTTGAGCGTCGCGGGCGTCCGCCACGCCGCCGTGTGAAGACCAAAGTGCCCCAGCGCTCGCGTCAGCGCAGGCTCAACGACAAGCACTTCAACGCCATCAAAAAGGCCAACCGCCGCAAGCCGGGCAGCGACGAGTAGGCTCCTCAATAAGTTGCGGTGAAATAGGGACTGTTTATGCAGTTAAAGGCGCAAAACAGCCCCTATTTCACCGCAACTTAGGTGGGGCTAGCGGGTGGGGCGCCAGACTTGGAGGGCTCCGGATAGAATGTCTACCTCGATGCGGGAGGCGACGATGGCCTCGCCGTCGGCCTGGATGGGGTAGTCGGGCTCCTCGAACGTGAGCTCGGCATGGCGGCAACGACGCATGCGAACCGGCGGCAGCTTGGTATGGTGGCCATCCTTGGCCGAAAGGAACATAGGCAGGGCGACCGCGCGCGGCACGGGGCCACAGGCGTAGCAGACGTCGAGCATGCCATCGCGGGGGTCGGCGTTGGGGCAGATGCGATAGCCCGAGCCATAGGTGGGACCCAGCTGGATGGCCATGATAATCGCCCGCACGCGCTCGGCGGGCGCGCCGTCAAAGCTGACCGTCATGGGGTAGTTGCGGTAGCGCAGCCCAAACTGCTCCAGGCCCGAAAGGGTATAGAGCGGAGCGCCGGTAAGTCCCGTCTTTTTGCGCAGCTCGGTGGTGCCCAGGCCGATGGCGGCATCAATGCCGACGGAGAGTGTCTGGTCGTAATACTCGACGGCCGCCTCGCCGCTGCCGCTTGCGGGGTTCCATGAGCGAATGCGCCCGATGTCCTGACTCTGCAGCTCGCAGGTGAGCAGGGCGCCAAAGTCCTTACCGGAGAAATCATCGATGCCGAGCGTCTGGGCAAAATCGTTGCCGGAGCCCACGGGCAGGACGGCAAGAGCCGGTCGGGCAGCTTCTTCCTGTGCCATCAAGCCATTGACGACTTCGTGGATCACGCCGTCGCCGCCGAGTGCGATAACCGTGCGGTAGCTCTGGGCCTGTGCGGCAAGTTTTTTGGCGTGCCCCATGCGCTCGGTCAGCACCAGGTCAAACTGGGATGAGCGCGCGGTCATGTCCAAAAAGCGCTGCAGGCGCTCGGCCACTTCGCGCGCCGCGCCCGACTGGGCGGCGGGGTTGGCGATGATCAGCGTACGGCCAAAATCAGTTGCGTGCATGGGGCGACTCCCGGCGTGTGTTATGACAGTGCGGTCTCGCCCGGGTCGAATTACCCGATTGTGGCTGCACGGCGAATACTAACGTCTACTCTATCAGGTCGTTGTGGCGCTCGATAGCCTCTGCCACCGTGCCGCCCTCGTCCACAATAAGCGAGCGGCGCTTGGGTGAGATGATGCGCTGGGCGGGGTACACGCCGCGGTGGCCGCCGGCGAGATAGCTGATAAACGCCACGATCACGAAGAAGCCGGCGGCCGTGCCGTGGAACAGGTCGATGGCCATCATACAGGTGGTGATGGGCACGTTGAGGCCGGCGCAGAACACGCCGAGCATGCCGAGAGCCGCCAGAAAGCTGGGTTCGATTCCGACGAGGCAGCCGATCCAGCCGCCGAGCGCCGCACCGATGCCAAACAGAGGCGTGACCTCGCCGCCTTGGAAGCCGGCGCCCAGAGTAAGCGCTGTGACGACCAACTTGATGGCTGCGTCCGCCAGGGTGGTGTTGCCTGCAAATCCGGCGCCGGAAAGCCACGTGGAAAGGCCGGCGTAGTCCCAGGCGTCGAGGAGGGCATAGGCAGCCAAAACCACGAGTGCGCCTATAAGTGCGCGAACGAGGTAATTGGTGATAAAGCGACCGTACAGGCTCTTGACGGTTCGAACCGACCAGGCAAAGAGGCGTGCCGTCAGACCGAAGATAATGGCGCTGGTAACAACGATGACGACCGTTTTGGGCGTCATGGCGGGAACGCTGGCGATAACATTCGCCTCGTACTCGGTTCCCAAGGCAAGCGACGTAAAGTAGCCGGTAAACGAGGCGACAAGGCAATAGATGCCTGCGGTGTAGTCGATTTTGCCGATAAAGCACATCTCCATGCCAAAGAACGCGCCGGCGAGGGGCGAGCCGAATACGGCGCCAAAAGCGGATGAGATGCCGGCGAGCATGAGGTCGTGGTGATCATGCTTTTTGAGGTGGGCGAGGCTCGAGATGTTGCTGGCGATGGTGCCGCCAATTTGCACCGCGGCTCCCTCGCGACCGGCCGATCCGCCCGTGAGGTGCGTGAGCGTGGAGCAGATGAAGGTGAGGACGGCCATGCGCATATGGATGAGGCGTGTGCCCAAGGCGGAGTCAATGACCAGGTTGTTGCCACGCTTGGCGGCGAGACCGTGGTTTTTGTACACCCATGCGGTTGCAACGCCCACAACGGGAAGCAGCGCGTAAATCCACTCATGGTGCTCGCGATAGTCGGTCGCGATATTCAACGAGGCCAAAAACGCCCAAGCGGCAACGCCCATGGCGAGCGAGACGATGACGACGAGTACGAGCAACTTAGCGCTCGCGAGTAGGTTGCGGGCGTTGCGGCGCGTGTCGGCTGCCAAGAGCTGCTCGGAACGGGTGAGCTGATGCCTGCCGGCCATGATGACGTCGTTCAGGGAGAAAAAACCGCCATCGTCGAGCGGCTGGGAATGATCCTGCGCCTCGTTTGCACTTTCGGGTTTGTCGTTATGAGCCATACGTTCCTCTTTTAGGTTGCAACGCAAGCATTATAGAACGCGGCAAACGCGACGAACCGGTGGGTTGGTTTCCATTCTGTTTCGCGGCTTGCGGCCGACAGGTGTATTTGCGGGTACAGGCCAAGTCGCGGTCGCGCGTCGGGGGATTATACTGAGACAAGCATAAAGAATCGGCGCCCCTGTTGTGCGCCGTGGCATTAAGAGGTGCATATGGCAGAGAAACTCATTCCACTGGAGGACGCGCAGTCGATTGTTCTGTCGCATGTTACTCCGACCGATCTCGTCGAGATTCCCGTGTGGCAGGCCGCCGGTCTTCCCTTGGCCGAGGACGCGGTGGCCGATATCGACATCTCGCCGTTTGCCAATAGCGCTATGGACGGATATGCCGTGCGCTCGGCGGACTTGGTGCAGGCGTCTGGTGAGGCGCCGGTGACGCTCGACGTTATCGGACACGAGGCCGCGGGCCATGTGTTTGAGGGCGCTCTTGGCCCGGGCGAGACGGTCCGCATCATGACGGGCGCGCCGGTACCCGAAGGTGCCGATGCCGTGGTGAAATACGAGATCGTCGAGGTGCTTGACGGCGATGGCAACGAGGGCTCACACGTGAGCTTCTCGGCGCCTGCTAAGGTGGGGGAGAACGTTCGCTCTGCCGCCGAGGAGGCCCATGCCGGCAATATCGTGATGCGCGCCGGCGAGGTTGTGGCCCCGGCCGGCGCCGGCTTGCTGGCAAGCGCCGGGTATGCGAGCGTGAAGGTGCATGCCGCCCCGCGCGTGGGCATTATCTCGCTGGGGACGGAACTGGTCGCGCCGAGTGAGCTGCCGGCGCGCGGGCAGATTCGCGACTCCAACTCGTCCGCGTTGATGGCCGAGACACTCGATGCGGGAGCCGAGCCCGTGTTCTACGGCATTGCGCCCGATGATGAGCGGGCGATTGCTGAGCTGGTGCATCGTGCCGTGCAGGAGTGCGATTTTGTCATTACGAGCGGTGGCGCCTCGGCTGGCGACTATGACTACGTGACGGCGCTGGTTAAGCGCGAGGGCGAGGTGCTGTTCGACCGCATCTCGATGCGTCCCGGCAAGGCCATTACGTTTGGCCTGCTTGGGGGCAAGCCGTATTTGGGGCTTTCGGGCAATCCCGCTGCTGCGTATGTGGGCTTTGAGATGCTCGCCCGTCCGGCGATTCGCAAGATGCGCGGCTTTGCCGAGGGTGCGCGTCCCGTGCAGCGGGCGACGCTTACTCATAGCGTGAAAAAGCGACAGCATCGCCGCTTCTTCGATCGCGCGACGGTTTTGCGCGACCCCGAGACCGGTGAGCTGTTGGTGACCGAGGCCAAGACGCAGAATTCGGCGCTGCTCGGCACGATGCAGCGGGCCAACTGCCTGCTGCGTATTGACGAAGGGCCGTGTGAGCTCAAGGCGGGAGATGTCGTGGACGTTGTGCGTGTCGACCTGCCTGAGGACACGGTGCTATAGGAGGAATACTATGGACTTGAAGATTTCGATTGTGACGTGCTCGGATACGCGCGATCTTGCCCAGGACGAGGCGGGTGCTGCGCTCGAGGAGCTCATCGAGGCGCAGGGGTGGACGGTCGCCTCACATGTGGTCGTGCGCGATGACGCCAGCGAGATCGGTGATGCCATTGTGGAAGCCGCCGATGAGTGCCACGCCAATGTCGTGCTCACCTGCGGCGGCACGGGTCTTTCGATGCGCGACGTGACACCCGAGGCGACGCGCGCCGTCTGTGACCGCGATGTGCCGGGTATTGCCGAGGCAATCCGTGCGTACTCGATGACCAAGACGCGTCGCGCCATGCTCTCGCGCGCTGTGTGCATGCAGCGTGGGTATACGCTTGTCATCAACTTTCCGGGATCCACGAAAGCGGCCCGCGAAAGCTGGGAGGCCGTGAGCGATCAACTGGAGCATGCGGCCCAAATGACTATGGGCGGCGGGCATGCCAAATAAGCGGTTTAGCTGCGGCGGAGCGACCTTGCGAGTCGCTCCGCCTTTTTACCCAGCGACAGTGCGGAACGTCCTGAGACTATCGGCGAAAGAAAATTATCAGACGAGAAATCTTTATCACTGATATTATTCGCACGAAAGTATAATCTAATTACAGAATAAAGCTCGCGGCGGGATGCCCGGGCGTAGCCTTTGAAAGGGTTGAACATGTTCGATATGGTTTCTCGCCGCGGATTCGTCTCGCTTTCTGCTGTCGCCGCTGCCGGCCTTGGCCTTGCCGGCTGCTCGGGCAACAAGTCTTCCGAGCCCGCCGGCTC
Organism: uncultured Collinsella sp.; assembly: GCA_934646965.1. GTDB lineage: Bacteria > Actinomycetota > Coriobacteriia > Coriobacteriales > Coriobacteriaceae > Collinsella. The sequence continues at coordinate 45,649 of CAKUEZ010000003.1, forward strand.
CGATGCCGGCTCCGGCAAGGCCTCTTCCAAGAAGGAAACCGTCGAGTTGCAGGTCTTTGCCGCCAACTCGCTCGAGAAGGCTCTGCCCGAGGTTCAGGAGCTCTACACCGACCAGACCGGCACCACCTTTGCCGACACGCAGTTTAAGGCTTCTGGCGACCTCGTTGAGCAGATGCGCGCCGGCGCCACGGTCGACGTGCTCATCACCGCTTCCAAGGGCACCATGGATGACGCTGAGGCCGTAGAGCTCGTCGACACCGACACCCGTGAGGATATGTTCGTCAATGACCTCGTGATTATTCGCGCTGAGGGCTCCGACACCAAGATCGAGGCCATTGCCGACGTCGCGAACCTGGACGGCAAGATCGCCATCGGCGATGCCAAGACCGTTCCGGCCGGCAAGTACGCCAACCAGGCGCTGGCCTCTGTGGGCCTGTACACCGGCACCGAGGGCGACGACGGCGAGTACGCGCCCGAGATTGCCGACAAGGTCGCGCTGGCCGATAAAGTCGGCACCGCTGCCGCCTACGTGTCCACGGGCGACTGCGTGGCAGGTTTTGTCTACAGCTCCGACATCTACCGCTACGACGGCATCGAGGAGGCCTTCGTGTGCCCCGAGGATTCGCACAAGCCCATTGTGTACCCGGGTGCCGTGGCCGAGAGCTCCGAGCATGCCGACGAGGCCAAGGCGTTCATCGACTTCTGCCTGTCCAACAAGAAGGCGCAGAAGATTTGGGCGAAGTACGGCTTTGAGCTTTCCGAGTAGTGCGGCTTGGCGCGATAATTCCATCGTTTTGTGTTTCACTCCGTCCTTGTATTCGCTTGGAGCTTTTCGTGCTTAATAGATTCCGCATGCTTGTCGCCTGTGCTTTGACCTTCGCGCTTTGCTGGGTGCCGGGATTTGCGTTTGCTGGGGACGCTGAGGACGGGGCCCAGGTTGCTGCGACCGCTCATGGGCTTTCCTATGGGATCGAGGGTTTTGAGCGATTGGCCAAGGGGACCGCTCGTGCCATGGAGGGCCAGCCTGAGGGCTACCGGTTTCCCGTTGACGAGGACGTGGACCTTGTAGTGGCGCCTGCTGCCGATCGCGTTGTGGTGTGGATATCGCCCAAGGCGGTCGAGAAGTATGGATTGGATCCGCAGGATAACGAGTGCGTATCGGGTCTCAAGGCCCTCGTCTGTAAGCTCGACAGCGCAAACTGCATGGGAGGTGCGCAGCTAGGGGACGTGGATCTTCCTTGGTATGTCACGGCGGAAACAACGTTTGATGCCGGCGGGTATACCTATGGCTTTGACGAGCGCGGTACGGATGGAGACCGCTATGTGGTGATTGCATCAGCCTCGGGTGATGCCAAGGGCGGCGCGCGTTGGCTTGATAGCGCTCAAATGGTTGAAGCATCGTCTGTCGTGTTGCGGGATGAGCAGAGGCCCTTGACCTCTCTGGCCTCCTTTTTGGGCGACATCGACTATCGTCCGTTTTGGGTGTCCACCAAGACGAGCGGTCTCGCCTTGGTGATCGCGTTCGTGCTGGGCCTGTTTGCTGCGTGGAAGACCATGGGCACCACGAGCCGCGTGAAGGGCCTGCTCGATTCGGTCTTTACCATCCCTATGGTGCTGCCGCCCACGGTCTGCGGCTTTTTGCTCCTCATGCTGTTCGGCCGCTCGACCGGGGTGGGCCAGTGGCTGATCGCGCACGGCATCTCGATTGTCTTTACGTGGCCCGC
>CAKUEZ010000004.1 GCA_934646965.1 uncultured Collinsella sp.
GACGACTACGTGCTGGGCGTCATCGTCATGGCCATGAATTCGTCTGCCTACCTGTGCGAGATCTTCCGTGCCGGTATTCAGTCGATCCCCAAAGGCCAGAACGAGGCCGCTCGCTCGCTGGGCATGAATGCCTTCCAGACGCTGCTCTATGTCATGATTCCGCAGACGTTCCGCAATGTTCTGCCTACGCTGACCAGTGAGTTTATCCTGCTCTACAAGGATACGTCGCTGCTCGCGGCCGTGGGTGTGGTCGAGATCGTTATGAACGCGCGTACCATCGTGGCCACGACCGGCTCCATTACGCCGTATGTGGTTGCAGCCCTGTTCTACCTGGTCATTACCCTGCCGCTCGCTCGCTTGGTGAGCGGTCTGGAGGCAAGACTTCTGGGCACGGCCGAGACCAAGAAGAAACGTCCCACCAAGAGTGCCGGGCAGGTTGTCGCGACGCCCGCCGATCACATCGCCGGTCTGTAAGGAGGTCCTATCATGAGCGAAACCAATAACTCGAACGAGGTCGTCGTCAGCATCAAGAACCTCCAAAAGGCCTTTGGCGATAACGTGGTCCTGCGCGATATCGATCTGGATGTGCATAAGGGCGAGGTCGTCGTAGTTCTGGGCCCCTCGGGCTCGGGCAAGTCGACGATGCTTCGCTGCATCAACCGCTTGGAGCATCCCACGAGCGGCTCGATTGTCGTTGAGGGCGTGGACGTGTGCGCCAAGGGCGTTGACCTTAACAAGGTGCGTACGCATCTGGGTATGGTGTTCCAGCAGTTCAACCTGTTCCCGCACCTGTCGGTCAAGAAAAACGTCATGCTTGCGCAGCAGAAGGTGCTCAAGCGCAGCAAGGAAGAGGCCGAGAAGATCGCCGTCGAGGAGCTGACCAAGGTTGGTCTGGCCGAGCGCATCGACTTTATGCCGAGCCAGCTTTCGGGCGGCCAGCAGCAGCGCGTGGCCATCGCTCGCGCCCTGTCGATGAATCCGCACGTCATGCTCTTTGACGAGGCCACGTCGGCGCTCGATCCCGAGCTGGTTCGCGACGTTCTGGGCGTCATGCGTGACCTGGCGCGCGACGGCATGACCATGATCGTCGTGACGCACGAGATGGGTTTTGCACGCGACGTCGCCGACCGCGTCGTCTTTATGGACGGCGGCGTTATCGTGGAAGAGGGCACGCCGAGCGAGGTCTTCGACCATCCCAAGAGCGAGCGCACCAAGGCGTTCTTGGGCAATATCTCGTAGCTGGTTCATGCGGCTGGCATTACAGAAAACGGGGCTGGATGTGAATCCAGCCCCCTTTTTTCTGTAGGGACGCAAATGTGTTTTGGTGCAGAGCCGCGTTCTGGGCGGAGTTTATTGCCGCTAGGCGAGCTCGGCTCCAAGGGAGCGGCAGGCCGTCTCTCCTTCATCGTCGGGCGCGTCATAGCAGATGGTGGAGTCGACCACGTTGACGCCGGCTTCGTCGGCGTCGGCCTTCCAGTTGTCCATCCACTCGCCCTCGGCCCACGAATAGGAGCCAAAGAGGACGACCTTCTTGTCGCCGAGAGTCTCCTTGACCTCGTCCCACATCGGCTGGAACTCATCGTACTCGAGCTCCTCGGAGCCCATGGCGGGGCAGCCGAAGGCGAAGGCATCATATTCGGCGGCCTTGTCGGCAGAGAAATCGGCGCAGGGGATGACTTCGGCCTCGGCGCCGGCGGACGTGGCACCTTCGGCGACGAGGTTTGCCATGGTCTCGGTGTTGCCCGTGCCGCTCCAGTAGACGACGGCGATCTTGCTCATGTTGAGTCCTTTCGGTTGTGCGGCGCGTGGCCGCGGTTTATATGTTCTATCGGCTTGCCTGGGCAAGTTGCGCCAAGCTGCAGCCCTGCTGATAGACAAAGGTGAGGTATTGGGTGCAGGCGCGGTAGGCATCAAATGTCGCAAGTGCCTGCTCGACATTCGCGTAGACCTTCCAGGCCCCAAAGACCTTGTAGTTCTCGCCTCGTTGGGCGATAAACTCGTGCACGTCCTCGTAGGGATATCCCAGGAAGTAGCCTATTTCGTGCGGAAACTCGCAGGTGCAGTCGTTATCGCAGCCGGCTTGCTGGGCCATTGCGCATCGTGCTTGGCTACACGCGCATTCCGCGGCGTTATTGCTTGCAAGCGCGATGCGTGATGCCAGATGCACAAGGCATGTCGAGAGGTCGCTCGTGTTGTAGCCTTCCGAGGCAAGCGCCGTCTGGGCGCGCGGGTCCGCAAAGTAAGTAGCGAGGCTTTTGGGCCGGTATACGTACACGAGTGCCCCGCAGGGTCGCCAGACCAAAACGCTCAGGTGGATGCCGAGTGGGTCAAGTTCACGATTGCACTGGGCGATAACGTTGAGCAGGCGAGCTCGGCGTTCTGCGATGGTTTCGGTTGCAGTCGAGCCGTCCCTGTGGGCGTAGGTGCCTGGATAGGTAAAGAGCGATGCCGGCTTGATGCCCGCGAGCGTAGGGGAGCAGTTGCGCACGACTGCTGCCTGAAACGTTGGGAGGTCTATGGTTCGAGTCATGACGTCGCTGTCCGTCCTTTCGTGTTAGCCTAGGAAAACTTATACACGAAAGTAAGCCATGGTCAACAAAAAAGTTTGATGAGGAAAACTAATTGACCGAACAGACATGATTTTGAGGTAAGATGAGGACACCCCATGGGGGTATCTGGATAAGACTACTTGGAAAGGGGAGCGCATGAGTGACTTGCTCAACCCTGCGAATCTCATCATGCTGGTCGTCATTGCCATCGGCATGTTTTTTGGACTGCGTCGCATTGCCGCTTCGACACACGGGAAGAGTTGTTGCAGCGATGGCGCGAGCGGCAAGAAGGCCAAAAAGGTTGTTGTGACGGATACCGATGCGTCGCACTATCCCTATAGCGATGAGCTGCTCATCGGCGGCATGAGCTGCGACGGCTGCGCTCAGAACGTGGCAAATGCCCTCAATGCGCTGGATGGCGTGTGGGCAACGGTGACGTTTGCGGACCACACAGCACGCGTGCGCTCTAAGCAGTCGATCGATCGGAGCGCTCTCGAGGCGGCCGTGAGGGATGCGGGCTACTACGTCATGACGCTGTAGGGCGCGCTGGCGTGGGAAGCGGCGCTAGGCTCTGCCGCGCAGCTCAATGTCCTGGATGTCGTCGAAGTCGATTGCGATGTCCCGGAGCTTGAGCAGCTTGAAGGCGGGGAGTACCTCGTCGAGGATGCCAGTACGGGCACGATAACCGTACGTATCGTAATAGGTGACTCGAACCAAATCGCCGCGTTTGAGACCCTCGAGCTTATGTGAAAGCTCGAGGGCTTTTTCTTCTGTCAATTCGCTCTTGGGCTCAACGGTGATCTCCTGTTTGCGTACGAGTTCGTAGTATCCCGTCAACGCGGCAAAGGGCATAAACTGTGCGGCGCGGTTGGCGCGGACGGCACCGTTGGCAGTGAGGTTTGGGTCTGCGGCGCGGCGCCTTCCCTCGGGGTCCGCCAAGCGCTCGAAGGCGGTCGGCGGCCTCATGGGCTGCTGTTTGGGTTTAGGCACGGTGTCCTCCAACCTGATCGTTGCGTTCGCGTGCGGTGGCGCCGGCGGTAAAGCTCAATCCCTTGACCAGGGCGTTCTTGCCGTATTTGCCTTTAACGGCCAACACGGCGCGCGCCAGGTCGCGCTCGCGCTCATCGGCCTCGACATCGCTAAACAGGTCAACGGTGGCGAACTCCTCGGGCATGAGGTTGCCAAAGCCAAGATTGATGCGCTTGACCGGTCGCTTGGGGTCGACCGTTTGCGCCCACAGATCATCGAAATACCCCATGATCTTCTTAAATGAATTGGTGCGTTCGGGCAGCTTGCGCGAGGCGTTGGAGTGTGCAAAGAGCGCGGCATAGCCACCGCGCGGCTTGCCGCCGTGCTCGCCCACAAAGATGCCGTCAATTGCCTGAGCTTCTCGCACCAAGCGCCGACGTTCGTCATCGCGTTGGACGGGCTTGGGCGCGCGGGGCGCGAGTTCGGGGCCGTCGGTCGCTGCGGGTTCGATGCCCGACGTGCTCGAGCGCAGATGCCCACACCCGTCGACGTATTGCGCCGTGCCGCTGGCGTCGAGTCGACGTATGTCGGCGCGTTCGCTTGCATAGCCCACAAAGAGCGAGATGCTGTCGCACACCACGTGCTTGTCGATCAAGTCCAGCACGGCGGCATCGACCATCTCGCGCAAGACGGTGTAAGCCTGCTCGTAGGCATAGCCTTTCGAGAGGACCTGCCCCGTGGTGGTCGAGGTCGCTTGCGGACGATAGGCTTGGATGTCGGCGATGGTCGTCGGCTCGCGACCAAAGGCATGGTCGATGAGATACTCGGCATTGACGCCGAGCTCGTCGTAGAGCAGGTTTTCGTCGAGCGCGGCGACCCCCATCAGGTCATAGACGCCGTACTTCTCGAGGCGGGCCGCCACGCCGGGGCCGATGCCCCAGATGTCGGTGATGGGGCGGTGGGGCCAGATCTCCTTGCGGAAGGTTTCGTCATCGAGTACGCCGATACGGCTGGCTACGTGCTTGGCGGTGATATCGAGTGCCACCTTGGCCTGAAATAGGTTGGGGCCGATGCCGACCGTTGCCGTGATGCCGGTGCGTCCCAAGACCTCGTCGCGCAGCATGCAGGCGAATCCTTCCGCATCGGTGTGATAGAGATCCAGATAGGGCGTCACGTCGATAAAGCATTCATCGATGGAATAGACATGCACGTCCTGCGGACTGACGTATTCCAGATAGATGCCGTAGATTTGCGCCGATACCTCCATGTAGTGCTGCATGCGCGGCATGGCCTTGATGTAGTCGATGCCATCGGGAATCTCGAACAGGCGGCAGCGATTATGGATGCCGAGGTCCTTCATGGCCTGCGTGATGGCGAGGCAGATGGTCGTGCGTCCGCGCGATTCGTCGGCAACGACCAGGTTGGTGGTGAGCGGATCGAGCCCACGGTCGACGCACTCGACGCTGGCATAAAACGTCTTGAGGTCGATGCAGATATAGGTGTGCTGACCGTGCGCCACAGGTTCCTCCCATCAAACACATGTTCCTATCGAATATCTGTTCGATAATACCCGCTCGGCCGGACACCGTCAAAACCTGCCGAAAAGGGACAGGTTTATTTTGGTCGGTAAAACGCTTGACCTGCCAAAACAAACCTGTCCCTTTTCGGCAGGTTTTTAACGCAGCCCTAAAGAGTGCGAAACAGCTCGGAAAAGCTTGCTTCGTAGCATGAGCCTAACGATCGATACCACCATAAAGCACGGAAGGGTTGTGGGGATAATGGTCAACTACGGGTTTGGTATGCCGACGCGCTTGGTTGCGGATGGGGACGTGGCTCGCTGGTGCGGGCGCCTGGTCGCTCACTATGGTGGCACCAAGGCGCTGGTCGTGCTGGGCGGTGATAAGCATACGCGCGATGAGCTCGTTTCGGCGGCGCTTGGCTCGCTCGATCGGGCCCTGCTCGAGCGCGTGCTCTTTCGCTGCGGCTCGGTCGGGGGCGAAGGTGGAGACGAGTTGGTCGACGAGGGTGTGGCCCTGGCGACCGATGAGGGTGTCGACTTTGTTCTGGCGATCGGCGATGCCGATACCGCCGGCTTTGCGCGTGAACTCGCCCGTCGCATGGCCGTGCTCGATGCCGGCGAGGACGGCTTTGTTCCCTACGGGTGCATTGTCTCGGAGGGAAAGGTGCCCGAGGTCGTGGGTGCTGGCGAGGTTCCCGTTTTCGCCATTATCGCGCCCGAACTGCTGGAGGGCATCGGATCTCCTTTGCGCGAGCTGCTCGGCAGCGTATGCGCCGCAGCATAGGGGGATATCATGCCGTATGTGCAGCTGGCGATAGCCATCGCCTGCGAGATCGGGGCGTCGTCTGCCCTTAAGGCCACGCATGGCTTTACCGTGCTGGCGCCCAGCGTGGCGACAATTGTGCTGTACGGTCTGAGCTTCTACCTGTTTTCGCTTGTGCTTAACGTGCTCGACCTCGCGAGCGCCTATGCTACATGGTGCGCTGCGGGTATCGTCGCCACCTCGGTCATTTCGGTGCTGGTCTTTGGAGACCACCTGAGTCCCATGATGCTCGTGGGTCTTGGCCTGTGCGTCGCGGGCGTGGTTATCGTGAACCTCGCAAGCGCATCGTAGGTTGCTGGGCACGTGCCCATTCATGCAATTGAAGAACGCCGGTCGTGCGGATAGGGTTCCGCACGGCCGGCGTTTCGTTTGTATTACGAGCATATTGCCAGCTTGCGACCTATGTTGCGCGGGCGTAAACGCTCCGCGTCACCCGTGTTTCAAAACACTCCGTTAATAAAACGGGCGATTTCGACTTGCATAATCCCCAACAACGAACGCGCGCCGGCGCGCTCACCGCCACCGAAGAGGGGAGAAAACCATGAAGGAACTGGTACTCATCATCCGTCCGGAGATGCTCGAGAGCCTGAAGGCCATTCTTGACGAGGTACATTGCGGCGGTATGACCGTATCGTCCGTTATGGGCTGCGGCACGCAGAAGGGTGCCTCGACCGACGGCGTCAACGAGATCCGTGGCTTTAAGATCAACATCAACCTGCTGCCCAAGATCCAGGCGAGTGTGGTCGTGCGCGACCAGGATGTCGAGACCATCATCTCGGCGGTTCGCGAGCGCATGGCGGACGGCCGCGTGGGCGACGGCAAGATCTTTATCCGCGATATTGCCGATGCCGTGCGTATCCGTACCGGCGAGCGTGGCAACGCCGCTCTGTAGGTAGACGGATCGAGAGAAGGCGATTGCCATGCCTGGTACCAAACCACTCGTCCAGATTAAGAACATCAACAAGTTCTACGGCGAGAACCATGTGGTCAAAGACCTGTCCATCGATGTGCAGGAGGGCGAGTTCCTGACGATTCTGGGCTCGTCCGGCTCGGGCAAATCGACGACGCTGCGCATGGTCGCCGGCTTTGAGCAGCCCACGACGGGCGAGATTCTGCTCGCCGGCACCAACGTTGCCGATAAGGAACCGTTCGAGCGTGACGTGAACACCGTGTTCCAAAGCTACGCGCTGTTTCCGCACATGACCATCTTCGACAACGTTGCCTACGGCCTCAAGATGAAGAGGGTTTCCAAGGAAGAGATTCGCGAGCGCGTGATGGAGATGCTCGACTTGGTGCAGCTCGGCGGCTTTGAGGGCCGCAAGCCCGACCAGCTGTCCGGCGGCCAAAAGCAGCGCGTTGCCATTGCCCGCGCCCTGGTCAACCGACCCAAGATCTTGCTGCTCGACGAGCCGCTGGGTGCGCTCGATCTCAAGCTGCGCAAGCAGATGCAGCTCGAGCTCAAGCGCCTCCAGCGCAAGCTCAACATCACGTTCCTCTACGTGACGCACGATCAGGAAGAGGCGCTCACCATGAGCGACCGTATCGCGATTATGCACGATGGAGTGCTGGAGCAGATTGGCACGCCCAAGGAGATCTACGAGGCGCCGGCCAGCAAGTTTGTCGCCACGTTTATTGGCGAGACCAACCTGTTCGAAGGCATGGTCTCGGCCGATACGCCCGATGGGCTCGAGATCTCGCTCGAGTCCGGCACCATTCGCTCCGATGCCAAGGACTTTCACTTTGGCGAGCTCGTGGCCGTGTCGGTGCGTCCGGAGCGTATGCAGTTTGCGCTCGAGCCGTGCGACGGGTTCTCGCTTATGGGCACCGTCCGCGAGCAGGTGTACGTGGGCTCCATGATTAAGGCGATCGTGGTGCTGCCCGATGGCCAGGAAGTGCGCCTGGAGCGTCTGGCCGGCGACGAGCTGCCCGAGAACGGCCCGGTCTATCTGTACTGGGATCCGGCAGATGCCCGCACCATCAAGACGCTCGATCAGGTCTTTTTCTCGGCACTCGAGAATGCCGAGATGCGTTAGGGGGCGACAGCTATGTCCGATACCGCAACCATGGCGGCGACCGTTGCCGCCACCGAGCAAGACGTCGAGGCCGCCCGTATCGAGCGCCATCGTCGTTTTCGCTCCAACACGCTGCCGGCGCTGGTCACCGTGGGCCCCGTCACCCTGTGGCTGCTCGCGTTTATCGCGGTGCCGCTGCTCTACATCCTGATCATGGGCTTTTGCTCCACCGATCAGTACTACAACGTGGTCTACAGCTTTACGCTCGATAACTTCCAGGCCATGCTGGACCCCGAGTACCTCAAGATCTACGGGCAGTCCATCCTGATCGCGGCCGTCTCCACTGCCATCTGTCTGGTGCTGGCATATCCGTTTAGCTACCTGATCAGCCGTACGTTTGGGTCCAAAAAGACGCTGCTGTACATGATGATCATCATCCCGTTTTGGACGAACTCGCTGGTGCGTATCTACGGTTGGCGCACGTTTCTTTCGGCGACCGGCCAGCTCAACACGTTTTTGATGGCGATCGGTGCGACGAGCGAGCCCATTCAGTTCCTGTATAACCAGGCCTGCACGGTCTTTGGCATGGCGTACGACATGTTCCCGTTCATGGTATTGCCGCTCTACGCCGCCATCGAAAAGCTCGATGAGTCACAGATCGAGGCGAGCTTTGATCTGGGTGCCAACATGCTGACCACGATCTTTAAGGTCGTGATTCCGCAGACCATGAGCGGCATCTTCTCGGGCTGCATCATGGTGTTCATCCCCAGCCTGGGCGCCTTCTATATCTCGGACATCCTGGGTGGCGGCAATGCCGACGTTATCGGCAACCTCATCCAGCGTCAGTTCCAGAGTGCTAACGACTGGCCCTTGGGAGCCGCACTTTCGATTCTGCTCATCGCTATTACGCTGCTGCTGGTCAAGATCTATCAAAAGGCCGGCGGCGATATGGAAAGCCTGGGGGTGTAGACCATGGCGATCAAGCGTCAAACCAAGCATAAGCTGAGCCGTGGGACGGGCATCGTCTTTTGCGCCCTGATCTATGCGATTCTGTTTTTGCCCATTGTGATCGTGGTTGCCAACTCGTTTAACGGCAACACCGAGAAGCCCTATCTGAGCTGGGGTGGCTTTAGCCTGCGCTGGTACGTGCACCTGTTCCAGAACGGTCCGCTGCTGGCGAGTTTTGGTAACACCATGCTGCTCGCCATCACCACGACGGTGCTGGCGACGGCACTGGGCACGCTGGGCGCCGTGGGCTTGTATCGCTACAAGTTCCCCGGTCGCAACTTGATCGACAGCCTGCTGTACATCCCGGTCGTTATCCCCGAGATCGTTATGGGCATCTCGCTGCTGCTGGTCTATGTAAAGGTCGGCGTGCCCCGCGGTATGGTCGGTCTGATTATCGCGCATGTCACCTTCTGCGTGAGCTTTGTGATCTTTAACGTCCGCGCCCGTCTGGATGGCTACGATCCGTCGCTCGAGGAGGCGTCTATGGACCTGGGCGCCAACCGCCTGGTCACCTTCTTTAAGGTGACACTTCCCATGCTTGCCCCGGGCATTGCCGGCGGCGCGCTGCTCTCCTTTACGCTTTCGATTGACGACGTCGTGGTGTCCTACTTTGTCTACGGCCAGGACCTGACCTTCCCGCTCAAGGTGATGCAGTCCATCAAGGGCGGCGTGGTGCCCGATGTGAACGCGCTGTCCACGCTGATTTTGCTGGGAACGGTTGCCATCGTGGTGATCACCCAGAGCGGCATGATCGACAAGTGGCGTGAGTGCCGTGCCGCGGCAAAGCTGAGCCAGGAAAGGGGGCGCTAGGATATGAGTGACTTCGATGTAATGGAGGCCTTCCACAGGCAGCGGATCTCGCGCCGCATGTTTTTGCGCGGGGCGTTGGGTCTGGCCGCTGCCGGCCTTGCGGCCGGTACCGCGGGCGGCCTGACGGGTTGCGGTAAGTCCGACAATCCCAACGAGCTCAACATCTTCATTTGGACTGAGTATGTGCCCGATTCGGTGCTCGAGGGTTTTGAGAAGGAGACGGGCATCCACATCAACCAGTACCTGTACTCGTCCAACGAGGACATGCTGGCCAAGGTGAGGACCGAAAACGAGGGCACCTACGATATCCTGCAGCCCACGGACTACATGGTCAAAAGCCTCATTGCTCAAGAGCTGCTGGAGCAACTTGATCTTTCGGTGCTCACCAATAAGGGCAATATCGGCGCTCAGTACATGGACCAGGAGTTTGATCCCGGCAACAAGTATTCGATTCCATTTATGGGCAGCTGCACCGCGATTGCCTACAACGAGGATGAGGTTGATAAGCCCGAGAGTTTTACCGATATGCTCGACGAGAAGTTCCGCAGCAATATCGTGACGCTGAACGACTTTCGCGAGGTGCTCGCCGTTGCCGGCATGACGGTGGGGCTCACCGGCAACGAGAAAGACGACGAGAGCATCGCCAAGATTGCCGAGCAGGCCGCGAAGTTCAAACCGAACTTTAAGCTGTACGACTCCGACAGCCCCCGCAACGCGCTGGTTTCGGGCGACTGTATCGCCGGCATTATCTGGACGGCCGAGATCGCCCTGGCCCAGCGCGACAACCCGGCGATTCAGGTGGCGTTTCCCAGCGAAGGGTGCGGTATCGGCACCGATAACTGGTGCATTCCCAAGGGCGCCAAGCATTACGACAACGCACTGGCCTTTATCAACTACATGCTGCGCCCCGAGGTGGCCAAGGTGGTCTCGGAGGATTACCCCTACGTGCAACCCAATACCGAGGCCATTAAGCTGCTCGACGAGGATTTCCAAAACAACCCGGTCGAGAACGTGCCCTCCGACGTGTTTAAGCATGGTCGCCGCACCGAGGCCCTGCCGCCCAAGGTGCTGCGTAAATACGACAAGATCTGGACGAATCTGAAGGGATAGATCGATATGAGTAATTCGACCGAAGTCGATTTTAGGTTTCTTTCGGAGCCCGACATCATTAAGGCGGGCGCGACCGATATGGCGCACTGCATCGATGTGATGGAGGACCAGTTTAAGCTGCTGAGCCTGGGCGATTACCGCATGAGCGGCAAGAACAAGAACAGCCACGGCGCGTTTATGGACTTCCCCGAGTCCTCGCCGTTTCCCAACATGCCCGTTGCCGGTCCCGACCGCCGCTTTATGGCCATGTGTTCCTACCTGGGCGGTAGCTACAACATGTGCGGCCTTAAGTGGTACGGCTCCAACGTCAACAACCGCGAGAAGGGTCTGCCGCGCTCGATTCTGACGCTTATGCTCAACGATCCCGATACGGGTGCGCCACTGGCCCTGATGAGCGCAAACCTTATCAGCAGCTATCGCACCGCCGCCGTACCCGCCGTGGGCGTGCGCTATCTGGCGCGCAAGGATGTGCGCACGGTGGGCATTATCGGCCCGGGCGTGATGAACAAGACCACGCTGCGCTCGTTTTTGATGGAGCGCCCGGATATCGAGACCGTCAAGGTCAAGGGCCGCAGGCGTCGCTCGCTGGAGGCTTACGTGGACTATGTACACCAGAACTTCCCGAGCATTAAAAATGTGGTGATCGTCGATACCGATGAAGAGGCTATTCGCGATAGCGACTTGGTGAGCGTCGCCACCAACGAGAATGGCGGAATCGAGACATACCCGCGCGTGAAGCGCGAGTGGGTCAAGCCCGGTGCACTCATCTGCGCCCCGAGCGACCTGTATGCCGACCGTGAACCGTTCATCGAGGGCGAGTGGAAGTGCGTGACCGACCTGTATCCCATGTACGAGGACTGGCGCGACGAGATCGGCCGCTTTGACGTGTGCGGCACGCTCGGCAACGAGTGGGTCGATATGGTCGACTATGGCATGCTGCCGCGCGAGCGCGTGGTGGATCTGGGCGACATCGTGCGTGGCGTCGACCCCGGTCGCACGAGCGAGGACGATATCTACTTCTTTAGCATCGGCGGTATCAACACCGAGGACGTGAGCTGGGGCACCACGATTTACCGTAAGGCGGTCGAGATGGGCCTGGGCCAGGAGCTCAAGCTCTGGGATACGCCGGCGCTGGCGTAGGTCGCATTGAAATAAAGGTGCAACGAAGCGCGCCGCTGGGCGATCCGAAAACGAAGATCGTCCAGCGGCGCTTTATTTATCTGGAATCCTCGCGACGATAGCAGAGGGCGAATCTAGACTTGTCGATAGGAACATATGTTTGGTATTGTGATATTCTGAAAGCTATAGATAGCAAGAACCCCGGGGTATCACGATATTTCGCGTGAGTGACCTACCGGGGCTTTCATCTAGGATGGTACCCCGCAATGGCTATGAATTTCAAGGGCGCCGACATAAATGACTTGAACGCCTGGTTCTCGACGGCGCGCTTGTCGCGTTATGCATCGGCGAAGGACCCTGCTGCACTTTATGCTTGGGATGTCCGACTCGCAAAGGCATATCTAGAGGATGTTGCTCACGTCGAGGTGCTGTTGCGTAATTTTATGTCTCATAGGCTTGCTCGGGATTGCGAGAGCCGTACCTCACGTCACGACTGCCGATGGTTCGATTATCCAGAGCTGTATGGCTTGAATGCATCAACGGTTTCCTCGATAGAGAAGGCCAAGGTTCGTTTGAGCCATGAAGGCAAGGTGCCATCTTATGACAGGGTCGTCGCCGCTTTGACATTTGATGTTTGGCGATTCATGCTTGTCCGCCGCTTGGAACCCACGGTGTGGCGCGCCTTGCGCTCACGGGCGAATGGCGGCATGCCGTTTTATCCGGGAACGAAGCGAGCTGATTTTGAGGCTCACGTTGCGGAAATCTATAGATTACGAAACAGATGCTCCCATCAAGAGCACTTGGTTCTAGAGAATCCCCGGGATGAGATAGTAATGCTTAATGGATTCTCTGCCAGCCTCCGTTGGGTCGCTGAGAGGATTGATCCTACTGCCGCTGACTGGATTGCCTCGAATTCCCGTGTTGATGACATGAGGGGGCAGCGCCCTGACTGATTCTTTCGTCCATGATTATTTGTGCTGACTCATTGGATTAGACTCGACGTGCGTGGATTGAAAGATTGAATATGCAAATGGACGCAGCCGGATGGTTATGTTTTGAAACCCATCCGGCTGCGTCCTTTTCGTTCTACGGGCGTGGCTGACGGACCACAAAGCTCACGGATATTTGACGGTTTTGATCGGTATGAACGTCTGTGCCTCATGCCCATTGTTTCGGTTTGAATGGTAATAGACCGGAAACTGCTCGTTAACAGGGTGAATCGTAGGATAGGCGCTGTTGGTAACCGATAGACGAGAGGGGTTTGGTGGTGCCATGTCCAGGATTGTCGAACATCCCATTTTGGGTGCTCCCAGCAAGGGGAGTCGAGTCGTTTTTACCTATGACGGCGTTGAGATGGAAGGGTACGAGGGCGAACCGATTGCTATGGCGCTCAAGGCCGCGGGTGTCGAGGTTCATCGCTTTACCGCCAAGCGCCACGAGCCACGCGGCATCTTTTGCGCTATCGGTCGTTGCACCGACTGCGTCATGGTCGTGGACGGCAAGCCCAACGTGCGTACGTGCATGACGCCGCTCGCCGCCGGTATGGACGTGCGCACGCAAGACGGCGTCGCCCCGCTCGATTTGGATGACCCGCGTGCCGAGGCTCTGGTTGCCGAGGCGACCGCAAGCCCTGCTGCCGTAAAGGAGGCTGAGTAGCATGGAGCGTCATGATCTGATCGTGATCGGCGCCGGCCCCAGCGGCCTTTCCGCTGCCATCGAAGCCGCCAAGCGTGGGCTCGACGTCGTCGTATTTGACGAGAACGCCCGTCCCGGCGGTCAGCTGTTCAAGCAGATTCACAAGTTCTTTGGTTCCAAGGAGCACCGCGCCAAGGTCCGCGGTTTCCGCATTGGTGACGAGCTGCTTGCCGAGGCCGATGCGGCAGGCGTCAACGTGGTGCTCGACGCCACGGTGATCGGCCTGTACGAGGGCCGCGAGGTCGTGGTACGCGTGGGCGATGTCGTACGCCACGTGAAGGGTGACGCCGTCCTGGTTGCCACGGGTGCGGCCGAGAACACGCTCAACTTTCCCGGTTGGACGCTGCCCGGCGTGATCGGTGCCGGCGCCGCGCAGACCATGATGAACCTGCATGGCGTAAAACCGGGCGACCGCGTGCTCATGGTCGGCTCGGGCAACGTTGGCCTGGTCGTGTCGTTCCAGCTGCTGCAGGCTGGCTGCGACGTGGTCGCGCTCGTCGATGCGGCACCGCGCGTGGGCGGCTATGGCGTGCATGCGGCCAAGGTGGCCCGCTGCGGCGTGCCATTCTACCTGTCACATACCGTGGTGGCCGCCGAGGGCGACGACCGCGTGACCGGTGTGACGATCGGCGAGGTCGATGCACACTGGCAGGTTATTCCCGGTACCGAGAAGCACTTTGACGTGGACACGATCTGCGTGGCCGTGGGCCTGTCTCCCATGAGCCAGCTGCTCTCGATGGCCGGATGCGAGATGGTCGACGACCCCAAGCGCGGCGGTTATGTCCCGGTGTGCGACGAGAAGGGCGCCACGAGCGTGCCCGGCGTGTACGTTTCGGGCGATGTCGCGGGCATCGAGGAGGCAAGTTCTGCCATGATCGAGGGTCGTATCTCGGGCGTGGCGATTGCCGGATACCTGGGCTACACCGATGCGGCGGATGCCGACGAGTCCGAGGGCAAGCTCGAGGCCTCGCTCGACACGCTTCGCCAGGGTATGTTTGCACCCAAGAACCGCGGCAAGAAGATCGAGTCCACAGAGGAAGGCTGCCCGGTCTCGCAGCACCTGCTGCGTCATGGCTACCTTGCCGACGAGGAACTCGACAGCTATCCCGGCGTGACGCATATGGCGGGCGTGCATCCGGTGATCGAGTGCACCCAGAACATCCCCTGCAATCCGTGTCAGGATGCCTGCAAAAAGGGCTGCATCTCCATCGGTGAGCACATTACGTCGCTGCCGATCGTGGTCGAGGACTCACATTGCATCGACTGCGGCATGTGCGTGGCCAGCTGTCCGGGCCAGTCGATCTTCTTGGTCAACGAGGATTGTGGCGACGGCACCGCGACGGTTACCCTGCCCTACGAGTTCTATCCGTTGCCACAGGCGGGCGATTGCGGGTGCGCACTGAGCCGCTCAGGCGAGCCGGTGTGCGATGCCCAGGTGGTGCGCGTGCGCAGCGTCAAGGCGTTTGACAAGACGGCGCTCGTGACCATGAGCGTGCCCAAGGAGTTTGCCATGACGGCGCGCATGTTCAAGCCTGCTGAGGAGACCGAGGAGGTGGCCTGCCATGAGTGAGGCCGTGAACTTTTACAAGGAGCCGGGCGAGCCGCTCGATCGTGCGGCGATTGACTTGGGGCCCTACGTGCCCGCGCCCGATGACGACGTGCTCGTATGCCGTTGCGAAGAGGTGACCAAGGGCGATATTCGCCGCGCCATCCACGACGGCATGTACACCATGACCGAGATCCGTCGTTATCTGCGCCAGGGCATGGGCTTGTGCCAGGGGCAGAGCTGCACCAAGCTCGTGCGCCGCATTATGGCCACGGAGCTTGCGGGCACACCGGCGGTAGCGCTTTTGGAGCCCGAGACCTCGCGAGCGCCCATGCGCCCGATCGAGATGAGCGTGCTCGGCAACGGCGAAGAGGGGAGAGCGTAGCCATGGCGGGAACTTATGCGGATATCACCGACGTCGCCTGCGATGTCGTCATCATCGGCGCCGGCGTGATCGGATGCGCGGCGGCGTACAACCTGGCCAAGAAGGGCCGCAGCGTCACAGTGCTCGACCGCGAGCCCAACGTGGGCGAGGGCGCGAGCTCGCGCAACGGCGGCGGCGTTCGCCAAAGCGGCCGCGATGGCCGCGAGCTGCCGCTTGCCATGTATGCCGTCGAGAACATTTGGCCCACGCTGTCCGACGAGTTGGGCGCCGACGTCGAGTACGTCAAGCGCGGCAACCTGCGCCTGGGCAAGACCGAAGAGCATCTGCAAACGCTTCGTAAGCTGGCGAGCATGTCGCAGGGCTTGGGACTCGACATGAAGATGATCGGGCCCGAGGAGGTGCGCGAGATTAACCCGTACTTGTCGGACCAGGTCATCGGCGCCTCGTGGTGCCCCACGGATGGACATGCCAACCCCATGCGCACCACGCTCGCATATTATCGCGCTGCCAAGGCGCTCGGCGTGCGCTTCGTGACGGGCGTCGAGGTCAAGTGCCTGCGCAAAGTGCGTGGTCGCGTCGCGGGCGTCGAGTGCAATATCGGCACCTTTATGGCCAACGACGTGCTGCTGGCAGCGGGTCTGGGCAGTCGTGGCATCGCCGCGAGCGTGGGCATCGACATCCCCATGACGGGGTCGCTTATCGAGTGCTTGGTCACCGAGGCCGAGCCCACGATGTTTCCGCAGATGCTCGGCGTTGCCACGGGTGACTTTTACGGCCATCAGACGGCGCATGGCTCGTTTGTCTTTGGCGGCAGCTCGGGTCTTGAAGAGTCGAACGGCGCATTTGGCGGCCGCCCCACCTCGAGCATTACGGCACCGGCGGAGTGCCGCGCCATCATGGGCTACATTCCGCGCCTGGCCGACGCCAAGATCGTGCGAACCTGGGCCGGCTGGGAGGACGAGAGCGCCGATGGCGTGCCGGTGATCTCCAAGATCGACGAGGTTCCGGGCCTGACCATCGCCTGTGCCTTTACCGGGCACGGATTTGGCATTTCGCCCATCGTGGGCCTGCTGCTCTCCGAGCTGGTGTGTGGCGAGCCCACGACGCTCGATATCTCGGCATTTCGCTACGACCGCTTTAAGGCGTGGTTGTGATGGAGGATTTCTCCTATCGCCTGCCTACACACTTTGTGTTCGGTCATGGTTCCGAGCGCGAGGCGGGCCGGCTTGTCGCGCACTACGGCGGCACCAAGGTGCTCGTGCTGTTTGGCGGCGGTTCGGTCGAGCGGTCGGGCCTGCTGTCGCGCGTGCTCAACTCGCTCGATCGGGCGCTGCTCGACCACGTTGAGCTTAAGGGCGTTAAGCCCAATCCGTTGCTGAGCACGGTGTACGAGGGCATATCGCTTGTGCGCGATGAGCACGTGGACTTTATTCTCGCTCTTGGCGGCGGGAGCGTCATCGATAGCGCGAAGGCCATCGCTGCCGGCGCACGTTATCCGGGTGACGTGTGGGACTTTTACGGCGGCGACCGCACGCCCGACCGCGCACTGCCGGTCGGCTGCGTGCTTACCATCGCTGCTTCCGGCTCCGAGGCCTCGCCCGATTCGGTGATAACGCAGGATGGCTCGATGCTCAAACGCGAGACATCCTCGTCGGTGCTGCTGCCGACGTTTAGCATCCTGAATCCCGAGCTGACCGAGACCCTGCCGGCATATCAGGCGGCGTGCGGCATTACCGACATGTACTCGCACCTGTTGGAGCGCTATGTGAGCAGGAGCAGTGCCGTCGGTGTGTCCGACCGTATGATCGAGGGCCTGATGCTGGCGATCATCGACGAGGCGGCGCCTGTTGCGGAAGACCCGCGGGATTACGACGCGCGCGCAAACCTGATGTGGGCGGCCACGATGGCGCACTGCGGCATCGCCGGCGTCGACCGCAAGCACGATTGGGCGAGCCACGATATCGAGTATGCCCTGTCTTCACGCTACGGCGTGGCGCATGGCGCGGGGCTTGCCGTGGTGATTCCGGCGGTGCTTACGTATTACTTAGATGTCGAGGTCGCGGCGGTGCCGCGCTTGGCCCAGCTGGCACGTCGTGTGTGGAGCGTGGATGAGGCGGACGATATGGCTGCCGCCCGTGCCGGCGTTGAGGCACAGCGTGCCTTTTTCGCCTCGCTGGGCATGCCGACGACGCTCGAGGAGGTGGGCGGCAAGCTCGAGGATATTCCCTCGCTGGCGAGCGAGACATGCTATGCCGGCGGTCGCGCCGGTACGGTGGGAGGCTATCTCCCACTCGACGAACATGCCGTTGCGCGCATCTTCAGCCTGATGCTCGCCTAACACCTGCCAGGAAGGGACAGGTTTATTTTGGCAGGTAAAGCGTTTGACCTGCCAAAATAAACCTGTCCCTTTTTGGTCGGTCGCCGTCTGTGGGCAGATTGGCAACGCTCGCTGATTACGGTCTTGACCTGCGTTAGAATAAGGGCATCTGATTATCCGGGCGCATGGAGGAGTGCGCCCGTATGCTGAGGAGGACTTTATGGCAACTGTTGCCGCACCTATCGACGCTACGTCGACCGCCGCTTGGAAGGCGCTCGAGGCCCATCAGGAGAAGCTCGAGGCCGAGGGCATCGATCTTAAGGCCTGGTTCGCTGCTGACGCCGACCGCGTGAACAAGCTGAGCTTTGACGCCGGTGACCTGCACTTCGACCTGTCCAAGAACCTGGTGACCGATGAGACCGTCAAGCTGCTGTGCGATCTTGCCCGCGAGGTGAAGCTCGAGGAGCGCCGCGACGCCATGTTCTCCGGCGAGCACATCAACACCACCGAGGACCGCGCCGTCCTGCACACCGCACTGCGCCGTCCGGCAAGCGAGAAGGGCCAGCTCATCGTTGACGGCCAGGATGTCGTCGCCGACGTGCACGAGGTCCTCGACCGCATGTATGCCTTCGCCGAGCGCGTGCGCTCCGGTGAGTGGAAGGGCGTTACCGGCAAGAAGATCGAGCACCTGGTGTCCATCGGCATCGGTGGCTCCGACCTGGGCCCGGTCATGGCCTACGAGGCCCTGCGTCCCTATGCCGACGCCGGTATCGACTGCCGCTACATCTCCAACATCGACCCCAACGATCAGGCCGAGAAGCTCAAGGGTCTGGACCCCGAGACCACGCTCGTGATCATCG
The DNA here is from genome assembly GCA_934646965.1 of uncultured Collinsella sp. GTDB lineage: Bacteria > Actinomycetota > Coriobacteriia > Coriobacteriales > Coriobacteriaceae > Collinsella. The sequence continues at coordinate 18,723 of CAKUEZ010000004.1, forward strand.
TCTCCAAGACCTTCACCACGCTCGAGACCCTCACCAATGCCCGCGAGGTCAAGACCTGGATGCTCGAGCAGCTCAAGGCGCAGGGCGCCATCGACGGCTCCGATGAGCAGAACGCCGAGGCTGTGGCAAAGCACTTCGTCGCCGTTTCCACCGCACTCGAGAAGGTCGAGGCTTTCGGTATCGACCCGGCCAACGCCTTTGGTTTCTGGAACTGGGTCGGCGGCCGCTACTCCGTCGACTCCGCCGTGGGCCTGTCGCTGATCGTCGTGCTTGGCCCCGAGCGCTTCCAGCAGTTCCTCGAGGGCTTCCATGCCATCGACGAGTACTTCTGCAACACCCCGCTCGAGAACAACGCCGTCGCGCTGATGGGCCTGCTCAACGTCTGGTACGTCAACTTCTTCGGTTCTAAGAGCCATGCCGTGCTGCCGTACTGCCAGTACCTGCACCGTTTCCCGGCCTACCTGCAGCAGCTCACCATGGAGTCCAACGGCAAGCACGTCCGCTGGGACGGCAGCGCTGTGACCTCCGATACCGGTGAGATCTTCTGGGGCGAGCCCGGCACCAACGGTCAGCACGCCTTCTACCAACTGCTGCACCAGGGTACCGTGGTGGTTCCGGCCGACTTCATTGCTTTTGCCAACACCGCCAACCCCGCGACCGACAACGGCCAGGACGTCCACGAGCTGTTCCTGGGCAACTTCCTGGCCCAGACCAAGGCGCTCGCCTTTGGCAAGACGGCCGACGAGGTGCGCGCCGAGGGCACGCCCGAGCAGATCGTCCCGGCCCGTTGCTTTGATGGCAATCGCCCGACGACCTCGATCTTCGGCGACACGCTGAGCCCGTTCGCGCTCGGCGAGCTCATCGCCCTGTACGAGCACATCGTGTTTGTCGAGGGTACGGTCTGGGGCATCGACTCCTATGACCAGTGGGGTGTCGAGCTGGGCAAGCAGCTTGCCAAGCAGATCACCCCTGCCTTCCACGACGACGCCGCCAAGGCCGAGCAGGACGCCTCGACCCAGGCACTCATCGAGTTCTACCGCGCTCATCGCAAGTAGTCTGCGAAGTTAAAACTGGCATTTGGCAGAAAGGGGCCCGTATCCGTTGGGATGCGGGCCTCTTTGCTGTTGTCGGTCGGGTGCAATTGAGCGATCGATATCGCTAGCGGTCGAATTCGGCCTGGATGTTTTGAGCTTCGGGAAGCTCCTCGTAGAGCGGATGGTCCTCGAGCCTAAAGCGCTCGACCTGCTGGGGAGCGCGACCGCGAACGAAGAGCCAGGAACGGTCGACGGGCGTTGCCATGAGCGTGCTGGGCAGCACGTCGGCACGTTCGGAAAAGACACGGGCGCTCTCGGGATCTTGAAAAGCCAGCACGAGTTGCGTGTCGCAGTTGCCCATGATGGAGCGGGCCCGTGCCTCGCCGTAGAGCGCATCGAGCTGGTTGGTCGACTGCAGGAGCAGCGTCGCCCAGATCTCGCGGCTGCGGATAATGGAGAGCACGTTGTCAATCTGCGGCGTCTGTAGGTTGGCAAAGTCGTCGAGCATAAAGCGGACCGGGACTGCGAGGCGCCCGTCGGGCTGTGCGTCGGCGTAGCGGATGAGTCCCGCGAACGCTTGCGTCACAAACAAATTGGTGAGCGGATCGAGACTGCGGTCGAGGTCGCTGACGGTGACGAAGAGCGCTCGACGCTCGCTTCCCAGAGCTGCGAAATCGATCTGATTCGCATCGGTGTATAGACGGCGTGCTCCATCAAAGCCCAGGCACATGACTTTTTCGGCAAGGATGCCCATGATGCTTGCGTGCATCTTTTCGGCCGTGATGGTGGGTGAGTAGCGCCGCCAAAGTGAGAGCGCGTAGCTTGTGGGGTCGGTGGTCTGCAGGTCGTCGAAAAGGCGTGTCGTGGCGCGGTCTTGGAGATGTTCGCAAAGGTCGATCACCGATGAAAACGTCTGCTCCTCCACGGGCAGCTGTTCACACACATAGGCGATCAGGCAGGAAAGCAGGTTGGCTGTTGCATGGTCCCAAAACGGCTGGGTTTGGTCCTCGACTGGACAGATGGCCTTGGCGACCGAGATGATGTCTTGCTGGTTGGGCTTGCCGTCTTTGGTGCGGCGGATGTGGTTGAGCGGGTTGTAGCCACACTGCTCGATGTCCTCGGGCAGTGTGGTCGCATCGTCAAGATCGACAAAGTTGAGGCGCTGTACACGATAGCCGTGCGCGGCAAGCACGGGGCCGACTTCGCGGCAGAGCGTCCCCTTGGTATCGAGCACGATATAGCTCGCATTCATCTGCAGCAGGTTAGGCTTAAGAACGTTGCGGGTCTTGCCGGCGCCCGAAGGCCCGATTACAAGCATATTGTTGTTGAGGCCCGTTTGACGCGTGTCACACGAGAGTGTGTGGGCTTGCGCAAGGATGGTGGGGGCCGGGGCGTGCAGGGCTGCGTTGAGGTTAGACATGGGCGGTCTCCTTGGTCGAGGTGAGAATGCTGTGGGCAAAGCCGAGCTCGACGGCGCGCTCGGCCGAAAGGTATGTATCCTTTGCCGTGAGTGTTTGGATACGCTTGGCCGAAAGGCCACTGCGATCAGACAGGATTTGCGTCAGGGCCTTGCGGGTCTGCATGAGACGCCGGCTGGTTTCCTGCAGCGCAAGTGCCGAGCCGCCTGCCCCCTGGGGGATCAGCGGGTCGTGAATCATGAGCTCTGCATGGGGCGCCATACGGCGCTCGTCGCCACCCATAAAGATGATGGCGCCCATAGAGGCCGCAAACTCCAGGCAGATGGTGTGGATGGGGCACGGCGAGAGGCGCATGGTGTCGTAGATGGCGAGGCCGGCGCGCACGTTGCCGCCGGGGCTGGCAACAAAGACCGTGATGGGGGCCGTGGGGTCTGCGGCCTCGAGCAGGCGAATCTGCTGGCACAGATCGTGCGCCATCGAACTGTTGATGTCGCCCACGACGGAAAGCTCACGTCGGGCGAGCATCTCGTCGTAGACGGAAGTGAGCGTTATGCCACGAGCCGACTCGCGCATCGTGAGCGGGCTGATGACAGGGGTCTGAGTGGTGTCCACGAAGGTTCCTTTCTTAACGTAGGACGAGGTTCTATTTGGGTTGATGAAGCTGGCGCTAAAACTCAAAGGCATGTTCGAGCCTGCGCTCAAGCTCCGTTGTGACTTTGCGGTCGGCGGCTTTTGCCAGTGACTCGTCGAATGCGCCCAATCGCATCAGTGCGGCAATGGGCGCGGTGTAGACGAGACGCAGCTGGCGTTCGAGAACGTCGGGAAACTCGTTGGGGTCGTAGCGCTTCTGGTAGAAGTGAACGATGCCTTGGCTCATCTCCCGATCGTCGCGGTAACGCTTGAACTGTCGCTGTTGGATATCGATAATCCGGATCGTTTGAGCGCGAAGGCCAGCAGGCGCCAGTGCCCGGTAGCCGTCGAATAGACGATTGAGGCTCAGCACACGGAGCATGTCGATCAGGGTGCGCACCGTTGTCGGGCCGGCTTGAAACCGGGCGGTTGCGCGGTTGTAACGTTCGCGGTCGAGCACCATGATGCCCGGCGGGCCCTGCACGTCATCTTGCCCGCAGGCTGCCTGCTGATGCCGCGCCTCCAGGGCTTTGAGGCCCATGGCGAGGTCATGGATGGGGAGGGTCAGGGCGTTCTGCAGGTCGAATCGATGGTCCATCAATGTCATCTGCGTCTCGTCGTCCATCTCGAGCCGAAGCTTCGTGTCGAGTGCGGTAATCATGTGTGCCACATGGCCCATGGTGTACGGGCCTTCGGTCTTACCGTGGGGTCCGAGATAAGGGTCGGTAAGTTTGTGGACGGCTGGATCGTTCATGATTTCGGCGCAGCGATTTGCCGAAAACTCGTGGTTGCTCAGTGCCTCGTCGACGGGCAGCAGGGCAAAGTTTGCGATCGTTGCGGCGGTGAAGTCGGTGTCGTATCTGCCGTGCAGGGCACGGTCGATGCGTGCCTTGAGGACGGTGTTTGCGGTCTGGGGACGGGTAGTGTTCATAGCGTTTCCAATCTGTGGTGTGCTTGCCTGTTTGTTGATGTGTTGGTTGTCGTGAGTGATGTGCTTGCCGTGGGTGATGTGCTGACGTTGGGGTGCTATGCGGTTTTCAATGAGCCCGTGAGGCAGTTGCTGCAGGGGTGGGATGGAACGGCCCATGCAAGGCGGAAGGCATCGTGCTCAAAATCGAGACAGCAATGCTCTGGATGCCTCACATATGGCAGTTACCTCATTAAGTTGTCATTGCGTTTGGGGTTGTACTTTGCCGATCTTCTTTCTCTTACACGCTGAAAACTGAAACTGAATATGCTCGATCAATCGTGACCACCGGTGCGGTCATCTTTAAATTAATCAGGCTCCAACGATTTGGCAAGTATCTTTTTCAAAAATGTTCTTCGGAGGATGCTCGGCTCGGATATGATGGTGCGCGGCAAACTCAATGCAGGGAGGCATATATGGCAATCAAGGCCATCGCAATGGATATCGACGGTACGCTCACCAACGACCAGAAGGTGATTAGCCCGCGCACGCGCGAGAAGCTGCTCGCGGCGCAGGAATCGGGCATTAAGCTCATTCTGGCTTCGGGCCGTCCTGCATGGGGCCTTCGCGCCCTTGGTCAGGAACTCGACCTGCACAATCACGATGGCTTGCTCGTGGCCTTTAACGGTGCGCACGTAGTCGATGCCCAGACCGACGAGGTACTGTTTGACCAGGCCATGCCGGTCGATGAGCTGCATCGCCTGCTCGATCACCTGCGCAACTTTGACGTGATTCCCATGATCTCGCTCGGTCGCGACCTGCACGTCGTGGACTCGTATCGCTGCATGATCACGCTGCCGGACGGTTCGCAGAAGAATATCGTCAAGTACGAGCGTGACGCGTGCGATCTTAAGATCCGTGAGGTCGAGACCCTTCATGAGGTGGCCGACGCCTACCCGGTGGACAAGCTGCTCACTGCGGGTGATCCTGCCTATCTGCAGGCGCACCACGAGGAGATGTACGCGCCCTTTACCGAGACGCTTTCGGGTATGTTTACGGCCGACTGGTACTTTGAGTTTACGGCGCCTGGCATCGATAAGGCTCGCGCACTCGAGGGCTCTCTGTCTAAGCTGGGCATCGATGCCAGCGAGGTCGTTTCGTTTGGCGACGGTCAGAACGACAAGTCCATGATCGAGTGGGCCGGCACCGGTGTTGCTATGGGCAACGCCGTCGACGAGGTCAAGGCTGTGGCTCAGATGGTAACCGCCAATAACAATGAGGACGGTATCGCGATGGCGCTTGACCAGTTGCTGGGTTAGAATCGCCGATAGTGCATGGTTCGGGCGTCCGCTTGCGGGCGCCTTTTTGTTAGGGAGGGTGCCGTGTCCGCATTTCCGTTCGACGCCGTTATCTTTGACATGGACGGCGTTTTGGTCGATACCGAGTTTTACTATCAGCAGGAGCTCGAGAAGTTTATCGATTACCTGCAGATTTCTGTAACGCGTGACGAGCTTAATGCAATTGTGGGTTCGTCGCACCGCGATTTTCAGCAGGTACTTGTGGAGTGGTATAAGCGTGCGGGGCAGGGCTGCCTTGAGCCCGATGAGGCCGAGGCCCGCTATGAGGTGTGGGCAAGTGCCTTTACCTGCGACTACAGCAAGTTGTTGAATCCCGGTGTTGCCGACACGCTGGCGGGACTTAAAGACCGCGGCGTCCGCGTGGCGCTGGCGTCATCGTCGCCCCTCAACAATATTGAGGAAGTACTGAGCACCTGCGGCATTCGCGATTACTTTGAGTTTTTGGTCTCGGGCGAGCAGTTCAAACGTAGCAAGCCCGAGCCCGATATTTACCTACACGCCATTGACCGACTGGGGCTGCCTGCGGATCGTTGCTGCTGCGTGGAAGACTCGCTGTATGGCATTACCGCAGGCAAGCGTGCTGGCCTGACGGTCATCGCCAAGCGCGAGGAGCGCTTTGGCTTTAGCCAGGATGCCGCGGACAAGATCATTGACCAGCTGCTGGATCTGCTGGAGCTTGCATAGAGCCTGGGCGGAACGGCTGCCAATACAATGGATTCGTTGGCGCAAGAGGGGAGCAAAGTCATGGCTTTTAACGTGAATGCGCTGGGATTTGGCGATAACGTCGTCGACCGCTACGAGCATATCCACACGATGTATCCGGGTGGCAATGCGGTGAATTATGCCGTCTATGCCAAGAAGTGCGGCGCTTTGCGCGCTGCCTATATGGGCATCTTCGGTAATGACGCCGCCGCCGAGCATGTGATTGCGAGCCTTGAGGAGGAGGGCGTTGAGCTTGCCAAGTGCAGGCAGCTCATTGGCGAGAACGGCGCGGCGCGCGTGACTGTCATCGACGGCGACCGTGTTTTCCTCGGCTCCAACGAGGGCGGCGTTCGTGGTGACGCACGATATGTCCTCGATCGCTTTGACTTGGCGTACATGAAGCAGTTCGATGTGGTCCATTCGGGCAATTACTGCTTCACCGAACGCGAGCTGCCCAAGCTAAAGGCTGCGGGCATCACCGTCTCATTTGACTTCTCGGACGATTCGACCGATGAGTATTACGAGCAGGTTGCTCCGTTTGTCGACTACGCCTTCTTTAGCGCTGCGGATGCCGCGAGCGAAGATGAGATTCGCGAGCGCCTCGCTTGGGTTAAGAATCTGGGTCCGCGCTTTGTGTCTGCAACGGCGGGCGCTGAGGGCTGCATCGCCTATGACGGCGAGCGCTACTATCGCCAGCCAGCGAAGCCCGTGACGAATATGAAGGACACCATGGGCGCCGGGGACTCGTTCCTGACTTCGTTCCTGATGTGCTATCTCGATTCCGCCAAACGTGGCGACGATGGCCCTGAGGCTATTGAGCGTGCGCTTAACTTTGCGGCTGGGTTTGCCTCGACCGTATGCGGCATGGAGGGTTCTTGGGGCCATGGAGCGCCGATTTCCGAATAGCTGAGCAGTTCCGGGGACGCAGGTTGGCACCACCCCGGGACCCCGTGGGCAAAAAATGCCAAATATGAGTACTGTCACTAATTTAGTAACAGCGAAACATAGCTTTTGAGGGACTAGTTGAGTGCCTGCGGTCGATTAAAACCTGCTAAAAATGGTTTTACTCATGCAAATACGCCTTGATAATGAACAGTTGTACACTATCAAGGCGTTGTTTTGTCGCAAAATAATGTGACTAGCTTTGCAACAGTACTCATATTTGGCATTTTTTGCCCACCGGGGTCAGCGGAAGGCAAAAATGGAGTGGGAATTTCTCAGAACGACCGACTTGACGCTCTCCGCGGCGCAGTTTTTAAGCGCGGCAATGATCTCGGATGTTCTTATAAGTGAATCGGCGATCTGTCGTGCGGATGTTTCCGTGCCTGGTTCGGTTGGCGCATCGGTTTCGAGCAGCAAACGGTTGAGTGGAATCTGTCGTGCGTATTCGCGCCCGCGTTTAGTGGCAAGCATGCGCTCGTTGACGGAAAAATAGCAGCCTGCGTTGCGCGCACGGACAAACTCATCTGAGGTGCCGTTAAACCAGTGGAAGATGATGACGGGGGGACCGGTGATGTCTTCAATAAGGCCATACGACTCCAAAATGTCCAAGGTTTCTCTCGTCGCGCGAACGGCATGAATTGACAGAACGCGATCAAGGAGCGGATGCTGCGATAGCGCTTGGCAAAGCCGTCCAAATGCCTGCATCTGGATTCCTTCGGTGCCCGTAAAACGTGGCGAGAAGTCGAGCCCGACCTCGCCAATAAAACGTTCCCGGCTAGCGAGCTCGCAAAGCAGGTCGATCTCGACAGCGCCACATCGACCGTCGGCGATCCACCAGGGGTGGAGACCCACCCCTGCAATGATATTAGGGCTAGTGCTGGCGCGTTTATTTGCCGTTGCGAAATCGCGCGGGTCGACGCCGCAATCAAAGAGCCCCAGTCCCATCGTTGCGGCTTCGCGGGCAACGGTGTTTGGGCCGGCCATGAGATCCAAGTGGCAGTGAGCATCAAAGGACTGCAGCTCCATCGTGGTGTGCCTTGCTAGTCTAGGCGCTGGCCATCGGCGCGCACGCGCTCGGTGCCGCGTCCGCTGATCTGGCGAATGACCTCGCCGGCAATCATCTGGCCCATGATGGGCGGCATAAAGCTGGCGGTTCCAAGTTCAGTGCGTTCGTGGATGTTGGAAGGGTCGCGGGGCTGGGTCTTAACCGACTCTTCGCAGCTAAACAGCACGTGTAGGCTCTTGATGCCGCGCTTCTTGCACTCTTTGCGCATGATGCGGCTCATAGGGTCGCGCACCGTATCGAAGATGTCGGCAAAACGCAGACATTCGGGATGGAGCTTATTGGCTCCGCCCATGGAGCTTACCAAGCGAATGCCGTGGTCCTGAGCGTATTTGGCAACGGTGAGCTTGGCCGAGATGGTGTCGATCGCGTCAATGACGTAGTCGAGCTTGCCGCCCGTCTGTTCCAGAACACTCGCGAAGAACTCGTCAATGTTGTCGCTCAACAGGTACTCGGTGCGCTTGATGACGGTGGCGGCAGGGTTGATGTCATGGATCATAGCCTCCATAACGTCCACTTTGCGCTTGCCAATGGTGCTCTGAAAGGCAATGGCCTGACGGTTAATGTTGCTGGGCGCGATGGTGTCTTTGTCCAGAATTACGAAATGGTCAATGCCGCCGCGGGCAAGTGCTTCACAGCAGTTGGAGCCCACGCCGCCGCAGCCGAGTACCAGCACCGTGGCGTCAGCGAGCTTGTCGAGTGCCTCGCGGCCCATGATGATCTCGAGCTTGGTATCGCGTGTCTCGTTGGGAGTTGAGGCTGCGGTTTCGGTCATAAATATCCTCCGATGGGGAAGCGATTCGTGTTTTAGCTATCGCCATTATAGGTATTATCGCGATTCCATTTGAGCCCTAGGGGCTTGTTGAAATGAGGCAGTGATTCGCATAAGATGAAGCAGATGGCACCCGTTGCAGCGGGTTAGCCAACTCCGAAACACGTTTATGGCGTGAGAAGTGGCCGTCTTCGCATTACGCGGGGGCGGCTATTTTTTGAGTGTAAAATTAGACAATTAGACAAACATCTAAATATCGAGTATAGTGTGCGCGTCGAACGAACTGGTGAGAGGAGGCTCTATGCCGGGAGAGGGTTTTAAGGCGCTGGCCGATCCAACGCGGCGGCGCATTTTGGAGCTGCTGCGCGAGGGCAATTGCACGGCGGGGGAGCTTGCCAAGCATTTTGACATTAGCAAGCCGTCGCTGAGCCATCACTTGGCGACGCTTAAGAATGCTGGTCTGGTGACCGATGAGCGCCATGGCCAAAACATCGTATACAGCTTAAACACTACCGTCATGCAGGACTTGATCGGTTGGTTTATGGGCTTTACGAGCACTGAAGGTGATAAGGATGAATAACGAAAACAAGGGTATTCACGCCACGGGGGTATCGTCGCGCGTGTGGATTGCGTTGGTCGCTCTATGCGTCGCCAATGTCGCAGCGCACCTCATGGTGATGCCGAGCTTGCCTGCGCAGATTCCCACGCACTGGGGCGCGAACGGCGCCGTCGACGGTTGGGGCCCTAGCTGGATGGCCTCCGCGCTCGGCGTGTTGCCTCTGGCACTTCTCGCGATGTTCTACGTCGTGCCACGCATCGACCCTAAGGGCGAGGCGTATCGGACCTCGGGCAAGTTCTATCAGGGTTTTGTAATTGCTTTCACGGTATTCATGTGTGCCATAAGCTGGTTGGGTGAGCTTACGGTCTGGGGCGTGGTGTCGGCGGTCGGTTCGGTCAACGTGCTGATTTCCGGCGCCATTGGTCTGCTCTTTATTGGCATGGGCAACTACCTGCCGCGCGTAAAGCAGAACTATACGCTTGGCATCAAGACGCCCTGGGCGCTTGCCGACCCCGAGAACTGGCGCCGTACGCAGCGTTTTGGCGGCGCCTGCTTTATGGTGCTGGGCATAGGACTCATCGTGATGGGCGTGGCGGGCAGTGTGCTTTCGAGCGAGGTCACAGCCGCGATTATCGCGATTTTGGCGTTTGGGGCGGCTGGAGCCGCATATGTCTACTCGTATCTGCTGTGGCGCAAATCACAGCAGGCTGTTCGCTAAGGTTGCGGAAAACTAGCGTACGCAGGTCAAAATATGCTCCAGGGGACTTTTCCCAGGTAGTATTAGGGGGTGTGGGCAACCATGCCCCTTTTTATTAGAACGCGCGGATTTATCCCCCTGCCTTTTCCGGAAGGGCGGATCAGAAGTCTTTCCGCAGCTAGATAAGGAGAAATGACTGTGGCGGAGTTCATCTACCAGATGTATCAGGCTCGCAAGGCCCATGGCGACAAGGTGATCCTTGACGACGTGACCCTGAGCTTCTATCCCGGCGCCAAGATTGGCGTCGTGGGCCCCAACGGCATGGGCAAGTCGACCCTGCTCAAGATTATGGCCGGCATCGAGGAGGTCTCCAACGGCGACGCTCGACTTACCCCCGGCTATACCGTGGGCATCCTGCAGCAGGAGCCGCCGCTCGACGACGACAAGACCGTTATCGAGAACGTGCGCATGGCATTTGGCGATATGATCGCCAAGGTCGATCGCTTCAATAAGATCGGCGAGGAGATGTGCGACCCGGATTGCGACATGGACGCCCTTATGGCCGAGATGGGCAAGCTTCAGGACGAGATCGACGCCGCCGACGGCTGGGATATCGATTCCAAGCTCGGTCAGGCCATGGACGCCCTGCAGCTGCCCGATTCCGATATGCCGGTCAACGTGCTTTCTGGCGGCGAGCGCCGTCGCGTGGCCCTGTGCAAGCTGCTGCTCGAGGCTCCCGACCTGCTGCTGCTCGACGAGCCCACGAACCACCTGGACGCCGAGTCGATCCTGTGGCTCGAGCACTTCCTGCACAACTATCAGGGCGCGGTGCTTGCCGTCACGCACGATCGCTACTTCTTGGATAACGTTGCCGAGTGGATCTGCGAGGTCGACCGCGGTCACCTTTATCCCTACAAGGGCAACTACTCCACGTATCTGGAGACCAAAGCCGCCCGTATCGAGGCTCAGGGCAACCGCGATGCCAAGCTTGCCAAGCGTATGGAGGCCGAGCTCGAGTGGGTGCGCAGCTCGCCGAAGGCCCGTCAGGCCAAGAACAAGGCCCGTCTGGCTCGCTACGAGGAGATGGAGGCCGAGGCCCGCGCAAGCCAGAAGCTCGACTGGACCGATATTCGCATTCCCGTTGGCCCCCGTCTGGGCAACAAGGTGCTCGAGGCTCATCATCTGCACAAGGAGTTCGACGGTCGCGTGCTCATCGATGACCTTTCGTTCACCCTGCCGCGCAACGGCATTGTGGGCGTGATCGGTCCCAACGGCGTCGGTAAGACCACACTGTTCAAGACGATCGTGGGCTTGGAGTCTCTGACCTCGGGCGAGCTCGAGGTGGGCGAGACCGTCAAGATTTCCTACGTCGACCAGAACCGTTCCGGCATCGACCCCGATAAGAACCTGTGGGAGGTCGTCTCGGACGGCCTGGACCACATGATGGTCGGCGAGACCGAGGTTCCGAGCCGCGCTTATGTGGCGAGCTTTGGCTTTAAGGGCCAGGACCAGCAGAAGCGCGCCGGCGTACTCTCCGGTGGCGAGCGCAACCGTCTGAACTTGGCGCTTACGCTCAAGCAGGGCGGAAACCTGCTGCTCCTCGACGAGCCCACGAACGACCTCGACGTCGAGACGCTGTCCTCGCTCGAGGCCGCGCTGCTCGAGTTCCCGGGCTGCTCGGTTGTCATCAGCCACGACCGTATGTTCCTGGACCGCGTTGCCACGCACATCCTGGCGTGGGAAGGCACCGACGAGAACCCGGGCAACTGGTATTGGTTCGAGGGCAACTTCGAGGCCTATCAGGCCAACCGCATCGAGCGCCTGGGCGAGGACGCAGCCCAGCCGCATCGTATTCATCGCAAGCTCACGCGCGACTAGTTTTGTTACGCGGTTTTACCAAACCGCGTAACTGCTCGACGCTGCGCGGGCCGCAAGCACCCCATCTTGCCGTTCAAGCCGTCGCTCGCGTACCGAAGTACGCGTCGCTCCTCTTTCACGGCAACCTGGGGCACTTGCGACCCGCTCGCTGTTGGTTACGCAACATCAACAAATAAAAACGGCTCAAATCCGGGTTTGGATCTGAGCCGTTTTTCGCTGCTACTTGCGTCGAGCGATATCGTGAAAGACAAAGTAGTCGGGGCGGTGTCGCGAACAGGTGTATTCGAACATTTCTCCGGCGGCGGTAAAGACTTGGTTGGACATAACGGCCATGTAGCAGCCTTCGGGAAGGTCCAACAGCTCATAGTCGCGCTTGGTGGCGGGTTCGACGGTAATTTGGCGACTGCTTTGGGCAATCTTAAGGCCAAGGTCCTGCTCGAGATATCGATAAATGGAGCTTGAGGCCTTATCGGCATCGAGCCCCTGTACGTCGCTTGCCAAAAAATAGCTTTCATCGTGAATGACTGGGCAACCGGCTATGGAACGAACGCGCTCGAGATGAATGAGATCTGACCCGATTTCAAACCCCGTTCTGTGGGCTGCCTTTTCGGTGGCTTTGACTTGCTCAAAGAGCGTCACCCTTGTTTCGGAATCAAGCTCCAGGCGTCTGACGGACTCGTCGTATGTTTCGATACCTCCAACCTCAAAGAGGGCACGGCTTCGTGGGCGCCAGATGACGCGGACGCCCTTGCCATGAATTGGTTGCACCAGCCCCTCGTCGGCGAGCGCGGTGAGCGCGCGTCGAAGCGTGTTGTGCGAGCATTCGTATTTTTGAACGAGTTGGGCCTCGGAGGGGAGAAACGACTGAAACGGATACGTCCCCTCAAGAATGTCGCCCTTGATATCGTTGTAAATACCTTGCCAAATGGCTTTCATAGCTATCCTTTGAATCATTTAAATAAGTTGTGCTTCAGTATACCGTTCGAGCATGATGCCTGCCGTTCAGCGCGCAAAAACGACCGCTCATCCACTTATTCAAATAAGTCGAGCAGCATAGAATCAATGTGATTAAACTAATTGTTGGATAGCAACTTATTCAAATAAGTCGCTATCCAATAGATGGGTTGGCCACCTACGGTTCTATCGAATAACGCAAAAGGAGGAACGCATGGGCAAGTATGCGGACGACGCGACCAAGCTGCTCGAGCTGGTGGGAGGCAAGGACAATATTGCCGCTGTGAGCCACTGTATGACGCGCATGAGGTTCGTGCTCAACGATGAATCGAAGGCCGACGTGCCGAGTATCGAGGCGCTTCCATATACCAAGGGCAGCTTTACGCAGGCTGGGCAGTTCCAGGTCATCATCGGTAACGACGTCAAAGCCTACTATTCGGAGTTTACTGAGATTGCCGGAATCGAGGGCGTGAGCAAGGACGCAGCCAAGGCTGCCGCCGTCCAAAACCAGAACCCCATTCAGCGCGCCATGACGGTTATCGCCGAGGTATTTGCACCTATCATTCCCGCTGTTATCGTCGGCGGCCTCATTCTCGGTTTCCGCAATTGCATTGATTCGTTGTATGTGTTTGGCGACGGTACGCAGACGCTCGTGCAGCTGAGTCAATTTTGGGCTGGCGTCGACAGCTTTTTATGGTTGATTGGCGAGGCGGTCTTCCATACTGGCATTCCAGTAGGCATCTGTTGGTCGGTCACCAAAAAGATGGGTGGCACACCCATGCTCGGCATTGTTTTGGGTTTGACGCTTATCTCCGGGCAGCTTCTTAACGCCTATGCCGTTGCCGGCACGCCGGCTGATCAGATTCCGCATTGGGACTTTGGCTTTGCCCAGGTCAATATGATCGGCTATCAGGCGCAGGTCATCCCTGCGATCCTCGCCGCAGTTACACTTGGCTTCTTGGAGCGTTTCTTCCGCAAGATCACGCCCGAGGTCGTCTCGATGATCGTCGTTCCGTTCTGCAGCCTGCTGCTTGCCGTCATGGCCGCCCACTTTGTCCTTGGACCCATTGGCTGGTGGCTCGGTAGCGGCATCTCCGCCATCATTTACGCCGGCATCACCGGCCCGTTCCGTGCCCTGTTCGGCGCTCTCTTTGGTGCGTTTTATGCGCCGCTGGTTATTACCGGCCTGCACCACATGTCTAACGCCATCGACCTGCAGCTGATTGCCGATTTTGGTGGCACTATGCTTTGGCCCATGATCGCGCTTTCCAATATCGCGCAAGGCTCGGCTGTATTGGGCATGGCCTACCTGCAGCGGTCCAACGATCGTGACCAGCAGGTAAATATCCCCGCCATCATCTCTTGCTACCTGGGTGTTACCGAGCCTGCCATGTTCGGCGTCAACCTTAAGTACATGTTCCCGTTTGTGTGTGCCATGATTGGCTCCTCCCTTGCTGGTCTTTTGAGCGTGGTGACAAACTGCACCGCAAACGCCGTTGGCGTCGGTGGCCTGCCGGGAATCCTTTCGATGCAGCCTGACAGCTGGGCGATGTTTGCGGTTTGTATGCTCATCGTGCTGGTCGTTCCTTTTGTTCTGACGGTTATCGTGGGCTCCAAGAAGGGCATTCGCGAGGAGGCCGAGGCCAGTGCCGCCGAGATTCGCGCGGAGTTGGCCGCTCAGGATAAGTAACCCTACGTGCCCTACGAGCGCCGCGGTGGCTTTGCCCATCAGCGGCGCTCTTGTATTTCATATTCCCTGGTGATGAGCGAGGACGAGCAATGCTCGATATCAGTAATAAGGTCGTGTACCAAATCTATCCCAAGAGCTTTAACGATTCTAATGGCGACGGCTGGGGCGATCTGCCCGGCATCACGCAAAAGCTCGACTACCTCAAGCAGCTTGGCATCGATTGCCTCTGGATAACCCCATTTTTTGTCTCGCCGCAAAAGGACAACGGCTACGACGTGGCCGATTACCGAAGCATCGATCCGCGATTTGGAACCATGGAGGAGTTCGAAGAGCTTTCGCGCGAAGCGCATGCGCGCGGCATCGGCCTTATGCTCGACATGGTATTTAACCATGTTTCGAGCGAGCATGAGTGGTTTCAGCGAGCCATCGCGGGCGACAAGCGCTACCAGGACTACTTTATTTTTGAAGAGGGGACACCGCGTGAGCTTCCCTGCAACTGGGATTCGAAGTTTGGCGGTCCCGCCTGGACCTGGGAACCTCATGTTGGCAAATGGTACCTGCACCTATTTGACCCGGGCCAACCCGACCTCAACTGGAAAAATCCTGAAGTGAGGCATGAGGTTGCCGATGTCTTGCGTTTTTGGCGCGAGAAGGGCGTTGACGGCTTTCGCTTCGACGTAATTAATCTAATCGATAAGCCAGATTCATGGGAAGACGACTACAAGGGCGATGGTCGCCGCTTTTACACGGACGGTGCGCGTGTGGACAGCTACATCCAGGAGCTGGTGCGTGAGGGCGGCATCGAGGGCATGATGACGGTCGGAGAGATGAATTCGACGGGCCTTGAGGCTTGCATTCGATATACGCAGCCTCAAAACCACGAGCTCGCTATGACCTTCAACTTCCATCATCTGAAGGTCGATTTTGAGAACGGGAAGAAGTGGGTAAACAAGGTTCCTGACTTCGCGCTGTTGCAAAAGACTCTTGCCACCTGGCAGGAGGGTATGCAGGCGGGCGGTGGTTGGAATGCCGTGTTCTGGGACAATCACGACCAGCCACGCGCCCTCTCGCGTTTTGGGACCGACGGTTCCCTGCGCATTCCCGCGGCAAAGATGCTCGCGCTCTTTATGGACCTGTTGCGCGGCACGCCCTATATCTATCAAGGTGACGAGCTGGGCTCGACCAACGCACACTTTACGAGCATCGAAGAGTTCAACGATGTCGAGAGCCGCAACTATTACCGTATCTTGCTCGAGCAGGGAAAGGCACCCGAAGAGGCGCTCGCGATCATTAACATGCATTCGCGCGATAACGGCCGCCTGCCTATGCAGTGGAATGGCGAGGTGCACCATGGTTTTTCGATCGCTGAGCCTTGGGTTCCGATGGCTCGCGATGCGAAGGATTGTAGCCAAGATGAGATAACGGCGGAGCTTGAAGTGGGCGTTTCGAATTCAATTTTTGAGTTCTATCGTCAGGTGAATGAGCTGCGGCACGAGTTGCCTGTGGTGGCGACGGGCAAGGTCCGTTTTGTTGACGCGGACAGTGCGCCCGTGCTCGCGTATGGGCGATTTGGCAACCTTCCTGTCGGAGAGCCCTATGATGCGTCGGTGGCGACGGTCGAAGACATGTCCGCGCCTGGATCGATGCTTGTGGTTGCCAATTTCTCCGATGATATGAGCGAAGTGGGCCCGGAAGTCCGGGAACTGCTGGCTCAAGGGGAGTGGGACGTGCTGTTGCGCTCTTATGGGGATGTTGAGGACCTGCAGGCACTTCGCCCCTTTGAGGGATATGCGCTCATTCGTAAATAGGCGCATGGGCATTGTGTCCATTTGCAGCTGAGCGCGGCCTGATTGGCACAATAAAAACGGCTCAAATCCGGGTTTGGATTTGAGCCGTTTGTCGTTACTGCTCGGATTCTTCGACTTTGTCGATGGTCCAGGCGGCGCCGAGGCCGCCGGTGGTGTTGCGGCGGATGCGCACGGTGACTTCGCGGCGTTCGCCGGCCTGCGTGTAGCACAGCGGGAAGCTCGCGCGGTTGCGTGCGGCGTCGATGGTGCCGCGCTCGCGGGCGATCCAGTAGTACTCGCCGACGATGCCGAGTGTGTCGGCGCCGTAGGGGAGATAGGTCGACAGCTGGTGCAACAGCGGGCTGGGGCAGAAGACTTCGGTTGCGAAATCGACAGGGAAGCCCTCGGGAATGGCCGGTGGCGCGGGCGCAGGGATTGGTGCCGCAGCGGGGACCGAAGCAGGTGCAGGCGCGGGGGCCTGGTCGCAAGTGGGTACGGGCACGGGTTCGGTGGCGGGTGCGGACTCCATTGTCGCCTCCGGTTCAGCCATGGAATCTGCCGGTTTCACCGTATCGGGCACGTCTGCAGTTGCGGTTTCAACTTTAACCTGCGCCGCATTCTCGTTCTCGACACTCGGCTTTGCCTCGACGGGCGTGGATGCCATGGTGGTGATGCCGGCGTTGGCGTTCTCGGGGTCGTAGACCACCGTGAGCGAAATGGCGGGTTGGGGCGCTTCGAGCTCCGGCTTTGCTGCGGGGGCGCCCTGTTCAACGGCCTCGTCGGGCTGACCATCCTCGGCATCGTCGCCAAAGACATCGCTGTTTTGGAACGCAGGTGTCTCGGGCTGGCCGGCGGGCTCTTCGGTCGCCGAATCGGGGGCCTCGTCGGCTTCCACGATGGCCTCCTGCTCGGGCGTGGCTTCGGAATTAGCCGTGGCGGCAATCTCGGTTTCGATTTCTACCGTTGCCTCAATAACGACTTCAGCCTCCGCCTCAGGTTCCACTGCTGCCTCGACCTCAACGGTGGGCTCGGGTTCGGGGCGTTTGACGTGCTTGGGGCGCACGGCCTTCAGATCTTTCTCGCCGCGCTTTTTCTTTTTGTAGGACTGTTTGACGCCCTTGGCAGCCTTGGGCTTGTCCTCGCCCTTGGCAAGGGCGGCGTCCCAGGCCTCGTTGGCGATGACGGTAGCATACAGTCGCCCGCCCTTAAAGACGGTCAGCTTAATGCAGTCGTCGAGTTCCTCGAGCAGTTCGCGCGTGGACTCAAAGCCCAGGTCGTAGGCGGCCATATCGCCGGCGGCGAGCGCCTCTTCGACCTGCGTCATAAACGTTTGCTTGCCGCATCCAATTGCATCGCGCAGCAGGCGATACAGATAGATATGGTTGCCCAGTGAAAGCGCGGGCTTAACTATTGTCTTGCTCATGGCAAATCTCCTCTTTACACACGTAGAGCATCTTACCATCGCCCGGGGTCAGCCACGGCGGCGCCTAAGGCAAACGGGCGCGAACCGTTGTTGATTCGCGCCCGTTAAACAGGTCGTCTATCTGTGGGATGGAGCGCCTAGTTGCCCGATGCCGCGCCCTGGCTTGCGCTGTCAGACGTTGTGCCAGATGCGGTACCGTTTGAGCTGCTGCTGTTGTTGCTGTCGGCTGTGCCCGTCCCCGATGTGTTGCCGCTCGTCTGGTCGCCCGTGCTCGGCTGTGAGCCGTCGGTCGTCTGACTTGAGTCAGTTGTGCCGGACTGAGTGCCGTTGTTGGTCGTAGAGGAATCGGTGCCCTGCGACTGGTTTTGGGTGTTCGAAGACGAATCGGCGGAGGTGGAGCTGTCCTGCGTTTCGCCCGACTGTGCCTGCTGGTCCTGCGATTGATCGTTGCCGTTTGCATCGCTCTCGGTCGTGCGCGACGAAAGGATTGGCTCGGGACGCTCACCCAAACCCTCGCCGGCAGTGGTGATAAGAATGGCGCCGGCGCAGGCGATGACCGCAACGATCGCAATCGCGACGGAGAAGATGATGACCTTCTTTTGCGTCTGGCTGCGCTCTGCCGCGGCCTTGGCGCGCAAGCTGTTAGGGGCAACGCGGGCCGTGGTCGCGCGTCCCACAACCTGACGCATCTCCTGCGTGGTCGCGGCGCCGCCGAGGTGCTCGTTGGCATTGGACTCGACGGGCTCATAGGCGCCGGCGGGGTAGTCGACGGCGGCGTGCGTTCCTTTGATGGCCTCGGCGCTGGCGGAGATAAAGTGGCGATAGACCTGCGAAGACACGACGGTGATGACCGAGCTCACGGCGGCACCAATCACCGAGCCGGCGATGCCAATCTTGGAGGCCAGCGCAACGCTTGTGGCCGCAGCTGCGGCACCGGCGATGATCTGGGGAATGGAAATATCATCGAGCAGGCCTTTTTTGGGCGCGATGGCCATGGTCTGGCCGATGGAATGGTTCTCGTGAACACCGTTGTTCAGAGACGCCGGCGTCATGACGCGCGTGCGCGGCGCATCGGTGTACTTAGTCGTCATACGGGGTCCTCCCGGTGTAAATCTGCTTCGTTTCATGCAGCCATCAGGGTACCCATTCAATGTGAAACGCATATGTCGTTTGTCAGATACCATCAAGTTATCAAGGGCGCTCGCCGTTTTTGGCGTGAGTGCTTGATGCTAAACTGGATAAACGATTGCGAGGTGGTTGCCGTGATGTATCCGTATATGACATTCGAAGACGGCACTGAGGTCGTCCATTCTGACCTGATTGTCGATGGCGACATCGAAAAGGTTATTGTGCATTTTGAGCGACCGACGGCAGAGGGCTTCGACTCCGCTCGTTGTGAGCTGCCTTCTTATAATTGGACCATGTGGGAGGGGCGCTTCACCGACGAGGAGAAGCGAGGTTTTGAGACTTTTCTGAGCAATAACGCCCATCTGCTGTATCGCTATGCCGCAAACGGAGGAGCTAAAGTTGCCTAGCTTATTTCTCATTGGTGGCTATCGGGTTTTCTTTTGGTCCAACGAAGCGGGCGAGCCAATCCATGTCCATGTTTGCAAGGGAGCGCCTTCAGATAATTCGGCCAAAATCTGGCTGACTCGCAGGGGTGGCTGCATTGTCGCCAACAACAAAGCGAAGATTCCTCGGGGTACTCTTAATGACCTTTGTGAAATTATTGCCGCTCAGCATGAATTGATTTGCTCTAAATGGAAGGCATTTTTCCTCGTGGACGAGATTTCGTTCTACTGCTGAAACGCCGCTTCGCTTTTTAGTCTTTAACGTGAGCCCGTCTCCATCTGCGCTGATTGAGCTTGACAGTACAATGGAGGCGGACTATATCGCCGCTACTCGTCGCGGCTAAACGGATGTGTTGGAGCTCGCATGAACGATTTTCTAAACGGCCAAGTTGAGAACGATGGCTTTTTGCGTGTGGCGGCGGCGTCGCCGCAGATTCGCGTCGCCGATGTCGAGGGCAATGCTGAGGTGGCGCTGGCGGCTGTTCGCGATGCTGCCGAGCGCGGCGTTCGTGCTCTGGTGCTGCCCGAGCTTAACCTGACCGGCTATACCGCGGCCGATCTGTTCCATAACCGCACGCTGCTGCATGCCTGCGAGGCTGCTCTGGTGCATATCCTCGATGAAACCCGTGAGCTGCCGATTGTCTTTACCATCGGTCTTCCCGTTGCGGTGGCTGAGAACATCTACAACTGCGCCGCCGTGTGCTGTGCGGGTGAGCTGTTGGGCCTTACGGCCAAGAAGTATCTGCCCAACTATGGTGAGTTCTACGAACGCCGCTGGTTTGCCCCGGCGCCCGTCGATCCCGTTTGGATTGAATTTGCCGGTCAGGGTCCGGTGCCGCTTGGTTCGGGGCTTATCTATCGTTGCTGTGACGAGGGTGCCGAGGACATGGTGCTTGGCGTCGAGGTCTGCGAGGACCTGTGGGTGCCGGCACCCCCTTCGACCGAGATGGCGCTTGCCGGCGCGACGGTGATCCTCAATCCGTCGGCTTCGGACGAGATCATCGGCAAGGCCGACTACCGCCGCTGCCTCATCTCCAACCAGAGCGCGCGCCTGTACTGCGCCTATGCCTACGCGGACGCGAGCGAGGGCGAGTCCACGACCGATATGGTCTTTGCGGGGGAGAACCTCGTCTACGAAAACGGCTCGAAGCTCGCCGCGACCAAGCTCCTCACCTGCGATATGGCAGTGGCCGACGTTGACCTCGATCGTCTGGTGGCTGAGCGTCGCCGCTCGACGACGTGGACGCGCCCGGATGATGCACCGGAGGCCACGACCGTTGAGTTCTCGTTTGAGGGCACGCTCGCAGAGGAACCCGCGCTGCGCGATGCCTGCGACATCGACCGCGTCTTCCCGCGCGCGCCTTTCGTCCCGGCAGACCACGGTGACCTGGCCGAGCGCTGCGAGACCATCCTCGACCTGCAGACCGCGGGCCTCAAGACCCGCTTGGCCCATACGAGCACCAAGGCGGCCGTCATCGGCCTTTCGGGCGGTCTCGATTCCACGCTGGCGCTACTCGTGACCGTGCGTGCCTTCGACGCCTTGGGCCTACCGCGTACCGGTATCACGGCCGTGTCCATGCCCGGTTTTGGAACGACGCATCGCACTAAGTCGAATGCCGAGTCGCTCGCCCGCGACCTGGGTGTGAGCTTCCGCGAAGTCTCGATCCACGCGGCCGTGGAGCAGCACTTTAAGGATATCGAGCATGATCCGGCTGTTCAGGATGTGACCTACGAGAACAGCCAGGCGCGTGAGCGCACGCAGATCCTCATGGACCTCGCCAACCAGGCCGGCGGCTTTGTCATCGGCACGGGCGACCTTAGCGAGCTGGCGCTCGGTTGGGCCACCTACAACGGTGACCATATGAGCATGTATGCCGTCAACGCGAGCGTGCCCAAGACGCTCGTGCGCCATCTGGTGCGCTATGCGGCCGATGTCTTTGGCGGCCGTATCGCCACCACACTGCTCGACATCCTCGACACGCCGGTGTCGCCCGAGCTCCTGCCGCCCACGGGTGATGGCGAGATCGCTCAGAAAACCGAGGATCTGGTGGGCCCGTACGAGCTGCACGACTACTTCCTCTATTACCTGCTGCGCTTTGGCTTTGAGCCGGGTAAGATCTATCGCATGGCGCTCAAGAGCTTTGAGGGTGTCTATGACGAGGCTACCATCCACACGTGGCTACGTACGTTCTACCGTCGCTTCTTCGCTCAGCAGTTTAAGCGCAGCTGCCTGCCCGACGGGCCCAAAGTGGGCTCGGTCACGCTCAGTCCGCGCGGCGATTGGCGCATGCCGAGCGACGCCAGCTCGCGTCTGTGGCTTGCGCAGATCGACGCACTGCGCGCGATTGGCTAACATCGCGTTCCGATTGGCTAAGGTTGGCTAAATTGAACCAAAACGGGGGATGCAAGCGTTACACTTTTGCAATCTGATGGCCCGTATCGCGCGGCGCTCTTGTCGGGGCGCCGCGTTATTTGTATCGAAAGGTGGCACTATGCAGGCATCGCAGCGTCTCGACCGCTTTGGCGCGGAGGTTTTCGCCTCGCTCAACAACAAGCTTCTTGCGCTTAAGGCCCAGGGCAAGACCATTTACAACATGAGCGTGGGTACGCCTGATTTTAAGCCGTACGACCACGTGGTCGAGGCGCTCACCCAGGCCGCCCAGGACCCCGAGATGTGGAAGTACGCCCTGCGCGATCTGCCCGAGCTCAAGCAAGCCGTGTGCGATTACTACGAGCGCCGCTTTGGCGTTTCGGGCATTACGCCGTCCATGGTGCAGTCGTGCAACGGCACGCAGGAGGGCGTGGGCCACTTGGGCCTGGCGCTGCTCGACCCGGGCGATACCATTCTGGTGCCCGATCCGTGCTACCCGGTCTTTGAGGCGGGCGCCAAGATCGCCGACGCCAAGCTCGAGTACTACCCGCTGGTCGCCGAGCACAATTACCTGCCCTATGTGGCAGGCATCGACCCCGAGGTCGCCGACCGCGCCAAGTACATGATCGTGTCGCTGCCCGCCAACCCGGTGGGTTCGGTGGGCACGCCCGAGGTCTACGAGGAGATTATCGCCTTCGCCCGCGAGCACGACCTGCTGATCGTCCACGACAACGCCTATTCGGATATCGTGTTTGACGGCGAGCCGGGCGGCAGTTTCTTGCAGTATCCCGGTGCGCTCGAGGTGGGCGTGGAGTTCTTCTCGCTCTCCAAGTCGTTTAACGTCACCGGCGCGCGCATCGGCTTTTTGGTCGGTCGCGAGGACGTGGTCTCGGCCTTTGCCAAGCTGCGCAGCCAGATCGATTTTGGCATGTTCTTCCCGATCCAGAAGGCGGCTATTGCTTGCCTGAACGGCCCGCGCGATGAGGTCGAGGCACAGCGCCTGAAGTACCAGGAGCGCCGCGATGCCCTGTGCGGCGGTCTTGAGGGCCTGGGCTGGGAGCGCCCCAACGCTCATGGCTCCATGTTCGTGTGGGCAAAGCTTCCCGGCGGACGCACCGATTCGATGGCGTTTTGCGAGGAGCTCATGGAGAAGGCCGGAGTCGTCGTAACGCCGGGCGCGAGCTTTGGCCCTTCGGGCGAGGGACACGTTCGTATGGCGCTGGTGCTGCCGCCCGATCAGATTGCTCTGGCTGTCGAGGCGATTCGCGAGGCGGGCCTGTATTAAAAGTTCATTCCAGCCAGTCAATAGCTCGAAACCGATTTCGTGCAGTTATTTTACGAATTCTGCAAACATTTTCGGCAAACGGTCGATTTTTGGCTGCGAATAGGAGCATAATCAAAGTCCCGATTGGATGTATTGGGATTACGGCAAGCCGCTCGGGTCGCCCTGGGCGGTTTGTTTGTGGAGAGAGATGGGAGTTTGTAATGGTTAACGAGAAGAAGGTCGCTATTGTCGGCTGCGGCTTCGTCGGTTCGTCTTCGGCGTTCGCACTGATGCAGAGTGGTCTGTTCTCCGAGATGGTCCTCATCGACGTGGACAAGAACCGCGCCGAGGGTGAGGCCCTGGACATCGCGCACGGCATGACGTTTGCCGAGCCGATGAAGATCTACGCCGGCGATTACTCTGATGTCGCCGATGCCGCTATGATCGTCGTCACCGCTGGTGCTGCCCAGAAGCCCGGCGAGACCCGCCTGGACCTGGTCAACAAGAACGTCAACATCTTTAAGTCCATCATCCCCGAGATTAAGAAGTCCGGTTTCGACGGCATCCTGCTGATCGTCTCCAACCCGGTCGACGTTTTGACCTATGCCGCCATCAAGATGTCCGGCCTACCCGAGGGCCACGTTATCGGCTCCGGTACCGTGCTCGACACCGGTCGTCTGCAGCAGATGCTCGGTGCCCACGTCGAGGTCGATCCGCGCGACGTTCAGGCCTACGTTATGGGCGAGCACGGCGACTCCGAGTTCGTCGCCTGGTCCAGCGCTCAGGTTGCCGGCGTGCCGCTGAGCACCTTCTGCGAGCTTCACGGCCATCTGGAGCATGAGGCTGCCGAGAAGCGTATCGCCGAGGACGTCAAGAACTCCGCCTACACCATCATCGAGAAGAAGCACGCCACCTACTACGGCGTTGCCATGGCCGTTAAGCGCATCTGCACCGCTGTCATGCGTGACGAGCAGACGGTTCTTCCCGTCTCCTCGCTCATGGTGGGCGAGTATGGCCTGTCCGATCTGGCCATCTCCATGCCGACCGTTGTTGGTCGCGACGGCGTTGTCTGCCGCGTCCCCGTGCCGCTGAACGATGATGAGCAGAACGAGCTCACCGCTTCTGCCAAGGCCCTCAAGGACATCATCGACAGCGTCGATTTCTCCTGCTAAATCCAGCTCTTTTGGGCAACAGGCTACAATGAAAGGCGTCCGGGCTCCACGGCCCGGGCGCCTTTTTGGTGCAAAGTAACCTGATCCCAATGCACCATAGTTGATGGGAGGGCCATGTCGGAATCGCCTAACTTTTTGACGTATGCCCAGACGGCGTTCGATTCGTTTGAAGCGCGGCCGTTCTGTGCGGTGGACAGTCTGGTGTTTGCATGGCTGTCGTATTTGCGCCTGCCGGGGGATATGCCGGAGCTTGCCGGTTGGCAGGGGCTGGACGTGCGCGAGCTGCTGCGTGCCGAGTGCTACCAGGACATGATTGGCGACCTGTGGGATCCGGAGGAGAGTCGCGCCTTGCTGGAGGCTGTGGCGGCAAGCCCTCGCTACCGTGGCGTTCGTGTTTGCGGCTATCGTGCCGTGAGCGATGTGGTGGCGACGGAGCAGTTTGCAGCCATGACGTTCCGGTTTCCGGCGGGGTTTAGCTATCTTTCCTTCCGGGGGACCGACAGTACGATTGTGGGCTGGAAAGAGGACTTTAACATGGCGTTCCGGTGTCCTGTGCCGGCCCAGGAATCCGCGGCGCGTTATGTGGACGAGGCGGCGGATGCGATTGACGGGCCGCTTTTGTGCGGTGGTCATTCCAAGGGCGGAAACCTTGCGGTGTACGGTGCGGCGATGTGCTCCGATGTCGCTCGTGAGCGAATCGAACGAGCGTATTCCCATGATGGCCCGGGCTTTGTCGAGGAGTTTCTGAGCGGCAACGCCTTTGCCGATCTTTCCGGTCGAATCGATAAGACGCTGCCTCGGTCGTCGATCTTTGGCATGATGTTCGAGACGCAGGAGGACTATGCTATTGTCGAGAGCACCGAGTTCAGCCTGCTGCAGCACAATCCCTTTAGCTGGGTCGTCGACGGCTGCGACTTTGTGTATTGCGAGCGGCTGTCTGCCGGCGCTCGATACGTCGACGGCTCCATTCGCGAGATGCTGCTCGCGGTGACGCCCAGCGAGCGTGAGCGCTTCGTAGATGCGCTGTTCTCCGTGTTTGAGGCCACGGGCGCCGAACGGTTTGCGGATATCGCGGGGAATCTACGCGAGAGCCTGCCGGTGATGCTTCAGGCGGCTCAGGGCTTCGACAAGGATACGCGCCGCTTTATCTCGCAGACGATCGCCGCAATTCTAAAATGCGCGCTGTTGCCCAAGCGCTCCGAGTTCAGCGTGCCCACGAGCGGCAAGAGCTTGGCCGAGCAGCTCGAGGCATGGCAGTCCGAGCTCCTGCGCTAGCCACTGGTGCAAAGCAACCTGTCCCCTTTGCTCCAATCTCCGATGCGCGTGGGGCGGGCCCGACCGCTATACTGGTTCGTGCTCAATTCGATCGAGAACGGAATGCCGTATATGAAAATCAATCATGCGATCCTGCATATCCTGGACTTTGATTCGGCCGTCAACGTCATGAGCCAGCGCGAGCTCGATATCGAGAGCCGCACCGTGCGTAACTTCGTGACTACACATCTGCGCCGCGCCCGTACTTCGGCCGATAACAAGCGTGCCACGTTTGCCGAGAACTCCGCATTTGGTGGCGAGCTCAAGGGCTATTTCTTTGGCGAGCGCGAGTTCGTGGACCTGTCGCAGCAGATTGCGGAGTTCATCTCCTCCGAGCTCACCAGAGCCGAGAAGGCCGAGTCCACCGATGTTCTCGTGGCGGACTTTGATGACGACGAAGACGCCCGCTGGTTTGCCGTGATGCTGCTGGGCTCCAAGCAGGCCTTTATGCACGAGGTGGGCCGCGAGGAGGGCGAGGTGCGCAACGATATCGCGCGCCACTACGCAATTCTGCCGAACCCTTCGCAAAAGGTGCCGAGCTATGCCATTGTGCGCGCGAGCACCATGGAGATCGGCTACGTGGATAAGAAGCGCAAGATTGCCGGCGAGGACCGCATGCTTATTCCCGACGGCCTGCTGCAGTGCGATACAGGCGTGTCGGGCAAGGAGATTATCGACACCGTGACGCGTGTGGTCGAGGAGGTCGCTGAGGAGCACGGTGCCAACACGGCTGTGGCGCTCGCCAAGGTCAAAGCCGCTGTTGCCGAGAAGGTCGAAGACGATGAGGAACTGCCGCCCTGGGATATCGTCGACGAGGTCTTTGAGGACGAGCCGGTCATTAAGGAGAGCGTGCGTGCGGCATTGACCGAGGAAAAGGTTCCCGAGCGCGTGCCTGTGGAGCGCAAGCAGGTCGAGCGCGCGGCCGTGCGCAATCACAAGATTCGTACCGATACGGGTATCGAGATCAGCTTCCCGGCCGAGATGGGCTCGAACTCCGAGTACATCGAGTTCGTCAACGAGCCCAACGGCCTCATCTCCATCGAGCTCAAGAACATCGGAAGTATTGAGAATCGATAGGGCAATAGTTTCTTCCGAAGAGAAATCTGGATTATATTTTGAAGTATACTTTGAAATATAATCCAGATTATTTTTTGGAGGTACAAATGTCCCCACTTGTTCTGGAAAAGCCGGTGTTTACAAAAGATCAGGTAGTTTCTGCTACCGAAGCGAGCAAGTCCTTATCTGCCGTTCGCAAGCGTGCTAAGCGCGCGCCGCAGTTTATCGCCGATCATAACGACATCGATACCGTGATTATCGACTACGCCGCCTATGAGGAAATGTACGGCGCCCTACAGTACCTTCGCGAACTTGAGCTTGATCGCATCGCGGCGGATCGAATCAAAAATGGACCGCACGAGTTTGTTCCGTTTGAGGATGCTCTGACCCCAGAGGAACTCAAGGAGTTCGAATCGATGGATCCTGATGCGATTTCCGACGAGGATCTTTTCGAATGAGCGGGCACTTTGTTGTCGGCTTTTTGAACCGAGACGTCGAGAAGGAATATCAAAAACTCGATGGATCTCAGCGAAGG
>CAKUEZ010000005.1 GCA_934646965.1 uncultured Collinsella sp.
CGCTGCGCGCCCACCAGAGCGACAACTTGTCATTCAAAGAGGACGGCATGACCAGTAGGTCTATGCCGTCCTCTTTTCATGCCAATTTGTCGCTCTGGTGGGCGCTCGCTGTCGTTGCCAAAACATCGGCGTTGCCGTGGTTGGCACTTGGGGACGTTCCTTTTGTGCCGGCACTCGGGGACAGTCCTTGCACCAATCGGGTAGTCATTGGGGACATTCTTAAATGACTAGTCAAACAAGAACGTCCCAAACAACTAGTCAGAATGAGAGTGGATAATCTCCCGGTTTGGGTCTGAATGTTGGCTCAAAGTGGGAGATTATCCACTCTCAATTTGTAAGTGTCCGAAAATCCACGCTCGTTTTATCTGCCTACATTTGCAGGAACAGTTCGTGGAGGCGGGTGTCTTCGTCGAGTTCGGGGTGGAAGGTTACGCCGAGCTGGTTGCCTTGACGGGCGGCGACGATACGGCCGTCGACTTCGGCTAAGGCCTTGGCCTCGCCATAGACCTCGACGATGCGGGGTGCGCGGATAAACGTTAGCGGTACTTCGCCATCGATGCCGGCTATCTGACCCTTGGTGCGAAAGCTGCCGAGCTGTCTGCCGTAGGCGTTGCGCTCGACGAGTACATCCATGGTTGCCAGGCGCGGCGTCCCCTTGTCGTCGTGGGCGGCAAGATCGCGCGCCAACAAAATCAGCCCGGCGCAGGTGCCCAGGACGGGCATGCCCTCAGCAATACGGGCACGAAGCCCCTCGAGCATGTCCAACTCATCAAGCAGCTTTCCTTGAACGGTAGACTCGCCGCCGGGAAGTACCAGACGGTCAAAGTCCTGCTCCAAATCAGCCGCCTGCCTCAGCTCAATACAACGTGCGCCCAGCTCGGATAGCCTTGCCTCGTGCTCGGCAAAGGCGCCCTGGACCGCCAGCACGGCGACCGTCTGGTCTGCGTAATCGCTCATGCGCGATCCTTTCCGCCGGACTAGCGTCCGCGCTCCTCCATGATGATCTCGATCTCGTCGGCGTTAATGCCCACCATGGCCTCGCCAAGGTCCTCCGAAAGCTCAGCGATGAGCTTAGCATCGGTGAAGTTTGCCACGGCCTTGACGATGGCGGCGGCGCGCTTGGCCGGGTCGCCGCTCTTAAAGATGCCAGAGCCCACAAAGACGCCCTCGGCACCCAGTTGCATCATCAGCGCGGCGTCGGCAGGAGTCGCCACGCCGCCGGCGGCAAAGTTCACGACGGGGAGCTTGCCCGTGGCGTGGACCTCGCGTACCAGCTCGACCGGAACCTGCAGCTGCTTGGCCGCCTCAAAGAGCTCGTCGTCGCGCAGGGCGACAACGTCGCGGATCTGCTTTTGAATCTTGCGCATATGGCGCACGGCCTGGACCACGTCACCCGTGCCCGGCTCACCCTTGGTGCGGATCATCGTGGCGCCCTCGGCAACACGGCGCAGCGCCTCGCCCAGGTCGCGCGCGCCGCAGACAAACGGCACGTCAAACTGGGTCTTGTCGATGTGGTAGACATCGTCGGCGGGGGAGAGGACCTCGGACTCATCGATGTAGTCGATCTCGATGGCCTGCAGGACCTGCGCCTCGACGATGTGGCCGATGCGGCATTTGGCCATAACAGGGATGGAGACGGCCTCCTGAATGCCCTTGATCATCTTGGGATCGCTCATGCGCGACACGCCACCAGCAGCACGAATGTCGGCCGGGATGCGCTCGAGGGCCATGACGGCGCAGGCGCCCGCTTCCTCGGCGATGCGTGCCTGCTCGGGCGTGGTGACGTCCATGATGACGCCGCCCTTGAGCATCTGCGCGAGCTCGCGATTGAGTTTGACGCGATCGGCCTTGCTGGTCTGTTCTGCCATGGTTGCTCCCTTGGTTGGCATGTGCATTGCTTGACGGAACATCCTATAGGGGAGCTGGGTATAGCGGAATAATCAGTTTTAGAGATAATAGTAAGGTCAGACTAATACCAGATTGAATGACGCGATAAGGTCAGGTGGCAAACTCATGCTTGACTACAATTTGGAACAACGCGGTGAAGCATCGCTCTATGAGTATGTTTACCAGCGAATTCGAGATGATATCGTTGCTGGTCGCATCGCGGCGGGGGAGCACCTGCCCTCCAAGCGTACCTTTGCCGGCCATCTGGGAATTAGCGTCATTACCATCGAGAATGCATATAGCCAGTTGCTTGCCGAGGGCTATATTTGCTCAAGACCGCGGCGTGGCTACTACGCTTGCAAGCTTCCAGACGCACCGGTTTTGGCTTCGGCTGAGGTGGAAGCCGATCGAGATGCCGCTCCTGCGAGTCTTAACGTACATGACGCCGGTGGGCGTCCCGAGCGATTCGACGCACTCTCTCCCTCCGCTTTGGAAGCCGCGCGCCTCTGGCAAAGCGCTCTGCGGGCGACGTTGACGTCCGAAGACGAGCGTGAAATCTTTTCGCCCGCACCCGCGCAGGGCACCGCTCGACTGCGACGTGCGATTGCACATCATTTGCGCGGAACGAGGGGTATGAATGTCAATCCCGACAACATCGTCATCGGCGCGGGTGCCCAGCTGCTCGATACCATGCTGGTTCAGCTGTTGGGTGCAGACAAGATATACGCCGTCGAGGACCCGGGCTACCTGCGACTGACGCGTATCTATCAGGCCATGGGCTGCGAAGTTCGGCATATCCCGCTGGATGGTGAGGGCGTGAACTTAGGCGAACTGCTTGATGCCGGGGTCGATGTCCTTCACCTTATGCCGTCCCACCAATATCCGACCGGCCTTGTGACGAGTATCGCGCGTCGCTATGCGCTGCTGAGCTGGGCCGCCGAGCAGTCAGGTCGGTATCTCATTGAGGACGACTTCGATTGCGAATTTCGCCTTGCCGGCAAGCCAATCCCTGCGCTTGCGTCGATTGATGCCGCCCAATCGGTCATCTATACCAATACCTTTTCGAAGAGCCTTTCGTCCGCGTTGCGTCTGGCGTATATGGTGCTGCCCGATGAGCTGATGGAGCGATTTAGGCGCGAACTGGGCTTCTACGCCTCGTCGGTCAGTTCCGTAGACCAGGTCGCTTTGGCACGTTTGCTGGAATCGGGCGATTACGAGCGCCATGTGAACCGCGTGCGCGTGCGCGCTCGCGAGGCGCGCGATGGCCTGGCGTCGCTTGTACGGAAAGCGTTTCCAGCAGGGGAGGTCTCGATCGAACATGCGGACGCGGGCCTTTACTGCACCGTGGTTGCGGAGCGCGGAGCGGGTGGAAGCTTTTTTGTGCGGGCCCTCACGCGCTCGAGTATCCCTTTTGTCGATATCAGTGACTGTTATTGGTGTGCCGATGGCACATCTGTCCCTGAAAACTCAAGTCAAATTCTTGTCCAGTATGACGATTTGAGTCCAAAAGTGCTAACTACCTTGGAATTGCAGCTAATGGGGGCACTCTGCAAACTAAGTGAGTAGACTTTTGGCACTTTGGCGACCAGGCAGTTTTGTAACAAGCTATCTACCTGCGGTTTTGAAAAGCAGGATGACCGGCCTGCTCGGGGTGTTCCAAATAGTCTACTCACTTGCCGCGCAAAGCTTCGGCGTGAGAAATAAAAGGAGTTTTCAACAGAGCTTCGTCCAGTTCTCGGCAAGCTTTTGGTCAGTTGGGGAGGGCTGTTGAAAACCTAGCAGTCCGTTCGACGCCATTTTTTGGTGCGTTCGCGCCAATGCGAGACCGATTGGGTTGAAATTCGTGTTTTCCTGTGCCTATGAAGGATCTACTTTGTGACATATCGGCTTTTAGGTACTGGCGTTTGCCTCCTCAGGTCCGCGCTTTGTGTCCGCCGCTTCCACGGCCGGAAGAAGACCGGCAGCGATATGATCTCGCCCGTAACCCGACGGCTGCGGTTGCGCTCGGCTTTCCGTTGTATACATTGGTTCGGACGAGAAACAAGCGGACTTGTCCTGCCAGCATTAGGCAGCGGCTGTTCCTCGGTGAGCTCCCCAGGGAATCTGTGCTGGAAACGGAGCATGGATTTTTGGTCACGTCTCCTCTACTGACGGCATTTATCATGTCTCGACATCTGACGGATCTCCAGCTTCTTTTTGTGTTGGCAGAGATGTGCGGCTTGTTTGCGGTGTGTGCCCTGCCAGCGGCACTTGAGGTGGAGCTTTCGCGCTCAATTGATTCGGGCGCGATTTCGACAACGTTCGGTTGGGTGCGCTGTCCGTCCGAGGACGGCACCGCCTCAAATTTGTGGCGTCGAGACGCTTTGGTTTTGGACAGAGACCTTGACCGGTTTTGTTCAGATGTTTGCGGGATGCGTTACGGCAATAGATTTTTGGCGGTATCGCAACTCGTTCCATTGGGCGCCGCGTCGCCTTTTGAGGTCGAGGCGTATTTGTTACTTGCACTGCCGCGATCCCTAGGAGGCGAAGGCTTTTGCGGCATAGAGCTCAATGTCGAAGTGACGCTAAGCACAAGTGCTCGAGCGATTGTGGGGAAGTCCCGTGTATATATCGACCTGCTTCTTTCTTCGCCGGACGGCAGGCGACAGGTGGCCATTGAATGTCAGGGAAAGGCCTCGCACGGGCGCGCGGGGGATGGCTTGCGTGACGCAGACCGCATGACGTCCCTTCAAGCCATGGGCTACGATGTACTTCTCCTGACGCACAGACAGATATCCGATGAGGATAGATTCCGCGCGATCGTTAAGGCCGTATGCAGGATGCTCGATGCTGAATATCGTGATAAAAGCTCAGATGAGCAAAGGGCTGAGACATTACTCCGATCTGAACTATTCGTTGACTGGACAAAATTGGGAGTAATTGACGGAAAGATGCCCGTTAGACACAAAACAACTCGATCGTGGACGGCTGCGGTTCTAAGTGAGTAGACTTTTGGCAGTTTGGCGACCAGGCCGTTTTGCAACAAGTTATTTACCTGCGGCTTTATAAAGCAATATGGATGGTGTGCTCGGCAAGTTCCAAAAAGTCTACTCACTTAGTTTTTGACGAGAAGCCGATGCCTAAGGCGGTCCTATTTCAGGGAGTTAACAAGTTCGTGAGGCACGAAAAAGGCCCGAACCACGTGGTTCGGGCCTCAGCAAGCTAGAGGTTATCTCTCAGGCGGTTGGCTTAGCCGAAGTAGCGCTTGAGCAGGCCGGCGAAAGCCTTGCCGTGGCGGGCCTCGTCGCGAGCCATCTCGTGCACGGTGTCGTGGATGGCATCGAGACCGGCGGCCTTGGCGCGCTTGGCAAGGTCGGTCTTGCCGGCGGTGGCGCCGTTCTCGGCCTCAACACGCATCTCGAGGTTCTTCTTGGTGGAGTCGGTCACGACCTCGCCCAGAAGCTCAGCGAACTTGGCGGCGTGCTCGGCCTCCTCGTAGGCAGCCTTCTCCCAGTACAGGCCGATCTCGGGATAGCCCTCGCGATGAGCGACGCGAGCCATGGCCAGGTACATACCGACCTCGGAGCACTCGCCCTCAAAGTTGGCGCGCAGGTCGGCAACGATGTCCTCGGAGACGCCCTCCATCTTGGCGACGCCCACGACGTGCTCGGCAGCCCACTCGAGCTGGCCCTCCTCCTGCTTCAGGAAGCGAGAACCGGGAACGCCGCACTGGGGGCACTTGAAATCCTCGGGCAGCTCGGTGCCGTCGAACTCTTCCACATAACCGCAAACGGGGCAAACAAACTTCATGATTCGATCCTTTCGATCGATGGCGATGGGGCGCTTGTCCGGTCCCGTAAGGGCCCTCTCCGGACGCGCGTCTTGACGAGTTCTATTATCCATAAATGAGACTGAATGTGAAGCCTATTAGGAATGATTTTTAATAAAACAATTTTGCAACCGCCATTTAACAACGGCCGCATAATCCGCAGCGGACGCAGCCGTTGCAGATGAACTTGCTTCCGCAGGTTTCGCACCACTCAAAATACGGCGGATCCCAAAGCTCCGAGCTGGGGATTTCCAGGCCGAGCGGGTCCCTTAGGTCCCATTCGATTTGGCGGCCGCGGTGCTGGAGACCGGATTTCCATGCCTGCTCGCTTTGTAGGTTTTTGCCGCGAAGGTGATATGTACGCCCGTCTTTAACGAAGGTGCTTCCGGTCTCGATGAAAGCGAACGTTGCATCTGCCGCCACACATTCAGCATGCAACTGGCGCACCCATTCGTAATGGCAGGGGCGTGCTCCCGCGTAGTTTTCTCCGCCCGCGATGACCTGCTCGATCCCATCGGGCTTTCCAAGACTACCGGGGGCGGCTTTTTCGACCGACACGCTTCCGATAAACGGCGCGCACATGATGCCGCGGTGTGCGGCCGGCGTGGCGAGCAGGAGGGGAATCCGCTCATTGGCCCTTTGCTGGTTTTCGCAGGTTACGTTGAGCATGACGTTATGCCAGCCATCGCCCCAGTCGCTGGGCAGACAGTCGCAAAAGCGTTCGGGACGTTTGGTCAGAATGAAAAACTTTACGTCGGGCCGTTGGCGGATGATATCCCACACTTCTGGCCGCCAGGCATCGGCCTCGGGCAACAAGAAGTCGCTCGTCATGCAGATGCGGATAAGCTCGCCGGCACGAACTTTGTAGCTGCCGTCCCGGCGGCGTTGGAGGGGGTAGGTAGAGCCCGACTTGCTTTTGCTAATCACGGAGGGGTCGATACCGCGTTGTCCGTCCATGTAATACATGTAGCAGTTGTCGCATCCCTCGCTGACGCGCGTGCAGCCGTGCCAGGGGTTCCAGATGTCATGCATCTTTATGCCTCCTTTGCAGTAGATGCGCGTCTGATGGACTCTGAAAGATTAACACCGGCAGATGAGAGCGATGGCCCCGAACAATATGAAGATGTTGATTGATTAACGATTACCGTGCTGCCTGCGTCCCACGATGAGTACAATCGGTCGAGCAAATGTTGACCCATCAACAAATGAAGGAGTTTCCTTTATGCATCTAGCCCGTCGTGCCTGGTGCCGAACATATCAGACGGTTTTTCGCATCGCATTGCCGGTGCTGCCCTATACCGAGCCGCACATTTTGGAGCATGCCGAGGATGTGCCCGCGGTGCTTCAAAAGCGCTCGATCAAGCACGTTCTCATCGTGACGGATTCCGGCATTGCTCGTCTGGGGCTTACGGCGCCGCTCGAGCGCGCGCTCGCGTCCAAGGGGATTGACGTTACGGTCTATGCCGAAACGCGTGCGAACCCCACGGTCTCGAATGTGGAGGAAGCGGCGGCGCTGTATCGCGAGAACGACTGCCGGGCCATTATCGGCTTTGGTGGCGGTTCGGCCATGGATTGTGCCAAGGGCGTGGGCGCGCGTATCGCACAGCCAAAGAAGCCCATCAACAAGATGCGCGGTCTGCTGCGCGTCCATCGTCTCCTGCCGTTGCTTATCGCCGTCCCCACCACAGCCGGCACGGGAAGCGAAGTCACGCTCGCGGCGGTTATCACCGATGACGAGACGCACTATAAGTACCCTATTAACGACTTTGTGCTCATTCCGCGCTTTGCGGTGCACGACCCCGAGTTTACGCGTGGGCTGCCGGCGTCCATTACGGGGCAGACGGGTATGGATGCTCTGACGCATGCCGTCGAGGCTTTTATCGGCCGTAGCACCACGCCCTACACGCGCAAGATGGCGCGCCAGGCGGTTCAGCTCATCCACGACAATTTGCTCGAGGCCTATGAGCATGGCGACAACATGCGTGCGCGCCGCAATATGCTTTCGGCGGCGTATAAGGCGGGCGTCGCATTTACGCGCTCCTATGTCGGATACGTGCATGCCATCGCGCACAGCCTGGGCGGCCGATACGGCATTCCGCACGGTTTGGCCAACGCCATCATCCTGCCGCACATGCTTCGCGCTTATGGCGAAACTGCAGCTCCCAAGCTTGCCGATCTTGCTCGCATGGCGGGTATTGCGCCGGCTGCTGCGCAGGACAGTCTTGCGGCCGAGGCTTTTATCGATTGGGTCGATCGCATGAACGAGGCCTTGGGAATCCCTAAATATGTCTCGGGCATTCGCCGCTCCGATATTCCGCAAATGGCGGCCCATGCCGATGCCGAGGCCAATCCGCTGTACCCCGTTCCGCTTTTGATGGACCGTTTGGAGCTCGAGCATATGTACGAGGTCGTCGCGGGTGGTATGTTTGAGGACGAGAACTAGGAGGGTCCATGAACACCGAGGAGATCGCGCGCATCGTTAGCGATCAGCGCGCCTATTTTAAGACGCATGCCACGTTTGATGTCGACGCTCGCCGCCGCGCGCTCGTACGCCTGCGCGATGCGGTTCGGGCACACGAGGACGATATCGCCCATGCGCTCAAGACCGATTTGGGCAAGTCGCATGACGAGGCATATATGTGCGAGATCGGCACGTCGCTTTCCGAGATTCGCCATCAGATTGCGCATGTGGCCCGATGGAGCCGTGCACACCTGCGTCCATGTGACCTTGCCAATGCCATCAGCGTGTGCAAAACGCAGCCGGTTCCCTATGGTGTGACGCTGATCATGGCGCCCTGGAACTATCCGTTTTTGCTGACGCTGGAACCGCTCGCCGGCGCTCTTGCCGCGGGCAATACCGTGGTCATCAAGCCGAGTGCCTATGCGCCGGCTTCGAGCGCGGTGCTCAAGCAGATTTGCGAAGAAGCGTTTGATCCGCGCCTGGTGACGGTCGTCGAGGGCGGCCGCGCCGAGAACGAGGCACTGCTCGATGAGCGCTGGGACAAAATCTTCTTTACCGGCAGCGTTCCGGTCGGCAAGCTTGTCATGGAGCGCGCGAGCAAAAACCTCACGCCCGTGACGCTTGAGCTGGGCGGCAAGAGCCCCTGTATCGTGGATGCCTCCGCAAACTTGAAGGTGGCAGCACGCCGTATCGCCTTTGGTAAGTGGCTCAACGTGGGCCAGACCTGTGTGGCGCCCGACTACCTGCTGGTCGACGTACGCGTACACGATGAGTTGCTGGAGCTCATCAAAGAGGAAGTCCGCCACATGTTTGGCGAGCACCCGCTCGACAACGAGGACTATGGCCATATCGTCAACGCCAAGCATTTTGCGCGTGTACGCGGGCTGATCGACCCCGATAAAGTTGTGCTGGGAGGTGCGGCACGCGAGGCATCGCTCAAGATTGAACCGACGATCTTGGACGGCGTGACGACCGAGGATGCCGTAATGCAGGAGGAGATCTTTGGTCCCATCTTGCCGGTGCTGACGTTTGAGAGCCTGGACGAGGCCGAGGCGTTTATTGTGGATCGTCCGACGCCGCTGGCCCTGTATATCTTTAGTCGGGATTGCGCGGTGCAGCAGCGCTTTGTGCGCTATGTGCCCTTTGGCGGCGGCTGCGTTAACGATACGATCATGCATCTGGCTACGAGCCATATGGGCTTTGGCGGCATGGGCGCGAGCGGCATGGGGCAATACCATGGCCGCGAGAGTTTCGATACGTTTAGCCACAAGAAGAGCATCGTGAACAAGGCGACCTGGCTGGATGTACCGTTCCGCTACGCCCCCTACGCAAGCTGGAAGCACAAATTCGTGCGCATGTTTGTGCATTAGAAAAGAGTGCGGATAATACGAACAAATGTTCCTATTGTCCGCGCTTTGCGTTAGACTACTGTTATGGGGACGGATGGGCCAACTCCCTTTAGAAGGGAATTGGTATGAGCGTAAGCGATGTTATTTCGTTATTGGCGTTGTTAATCGCGGCTATCGAACTCGGCCTGTTTATCGGCCGAACGAAATAGCCGCCCCCGCGTAAGCGAAGACGGCCACTTCTCACGATGTAAACGTGTATCGGAGTTGGCAAGACCCGCTGCCACGGGTGCCATCCGTTCCCTATCTTATCTGCAAGTGCTCCGTCATGCAAGCACTTCGGCGAGTGGGCGAAAAGGTACTTCCGCGGGGTAAATATGTGTCCGCACGAGTTCGTAGACTTCTCGGTAAGGTTAAGCGCCGAGCGCCCGGCTACTAGAGGAGCTTGTCATGTTTGACGATGATGACGATCTGTTTGATCTGACGGATGATCCGTTTGAGTGGGATATGCTGCTCGACGACGATGAGTTGGAGCAGGATCGTAAGAAGCGGCAGGACAAGAACGCCCAGGGTGACGCCCCGAAAAAGAAAGACAAACGCCGCCGTGGACTGTTTGGCGGGCTCTTTGGGTAACCTCCGCGCCAAAGCGTCTGTATACTAGGCACGTGTTAGACGCGTTGCGAAATGAGGACACAGACGATGATGTGGTTTACCGCCGACTTGCACTTGGGCGATACGAATATCCTGCACGATATGGATCGGCCGTTCGCCTCGGTCGAGGAGATGAACCGCAAGGTTATTGACGCCATTAACGAGTGCGTTGCCGCGGGCGACCGCCTCTATATACTGGGAGACTTTACGTATCGTCTGCCCATGGCGGAGGCCGTGCGCCTGCGTGAGCGTATTGCCTGTCAAAACGTGACGCTCATCCGTGGTAACCATGACGGCGATTGGGAAGATCCGGACGCACCGCAAATTTGGGATGACGTGCGCGATTACCTGGAGATTGCCCCCGGCTATGCCAAGGGACATCGCCTGGTTCTGAGCCACTACCCCATGCTCAGCTGGAACGGCAAGGCGCGTGGCGCCGTCATGCTGCACGGCCACATCCACAGCAGGGGAGACCGTACCAATACGCGCAACCGCGACCGCGAACGTCCCATCTTCCGCTACGATGTCGGCCTCGACGCCAACGACTTCAAGCCCGTAAGCCGAGATCAGATCTTAAGCTTCTTTGGGCTGTAGCCCTCAAACCACCACGATGGGGACAGGCACCTTTGTGGTGGTTTTTCCATAGATTGGAGCTGTTGATGAAGCAACTGTTGATTCGCGCCGATGATATTGGCTATTCGTACGCTGTTGACCTGGGGATTGCCCGTAGTGTTAACGAGGGCCTGGTGCGTTCGGTGGGCCTGATGCCCAATATGCTCGAGGCCGAGCGTGGTTGGTCGCTCGTGGCGGATGCCGGCATTGCGGTGGGCCAGCATACCAATGTGTGCCTGGGTAAGCCGTGTGCCGATCCGGCGCTCATCCCGAGTCTGCTCGACGACAACGGCGAGTTCCATAGCAGCCGTACCTTCCGCGAGCACTTTAAGCGTGGCGAGGAACTGATTGACTTTGACGAGGCCTGCATTGAGATTCGCGCACAGCATGACCGCTTTGTCGAGATTGTGGGGCGCGAGCCCGATTACTTTGAGGCCCATGCCGTTATGAGCAAAAACCTCAACCGCGCGATTTCGGTGGTGGCACAGGAGCTGGGCCTTAAGGAGCAAAAGGCGAGCTTTGATCCCACGGCCGTGGTGCGCTGCGGAGACACCGATCTGCGCATGGTGATGCATTCGATGGAGCCGGGCTACGAGCCCAAGGACTCGATTATGCAGACGGTTCGCGAGATGGACGATGGCGAGACGGTCGTCTTCGTGTGCCATCCGGGTTATCTCGATCGCTTTATCCTTGAGAGCAGCTCGCTTACGACTAATCGTACCAAGGAGGTCGATGCGCTGATCGACCCCGAGCTGCGGGCGTGGCTCGAGGCTCAGGACGACCTGCGTCTGATCGACTACCGCGACCTGTAAAGATCAAAACCACCATAAAGGTGCCTGTCCCCTTTGTGGTGGTTCTGGCGCCGTTGCCATTATGGCGGCGGCGTCTTTTTTGTCCGCGTGCCGCGGTAGAGTGTAAACGGTTGAAATGTGCGTCCATCGAGGAGCTGCTATGAACGAGATCAAGTGCCCACATTGCGGCGAAGTATTTAAGGTCGATGCGTCCGGCTATGCGGATATCGTAAAGCAGGTGCGCGATGCGGAGTTCTCGCGTGACCTGGATGAGCGTGTAGCGGCGGCTCGACGCGAGGGTGAGCAGGCGCTTGAGCTTGAACGCTCGCGCTCGACGGCAGCTCTGCAGGAGGCGGAATCTCAACGCAACGCTCAGCTTGTCGAGCAGAAGAATGCTGCGGCTCAGGAGCTGGCGCAGGAAGTTGCCAAGCGCAACGCCGAGCTTGCCGAGCTGCGCGCCAAGCTCGAGGGTGCCGCTGCGGAGCGCGAGAGTGCAAGCCAACGTGCGGCGGTTGAAGCCCGTGCCGATGCGCAAAAGGAGAACGCCGAGCTCCAGCGTGAGATTGACAACCTGCGTGCGCAGCTGGGGCGCAAGGATGACGAAGCCAGGCTTGCTGAGGCCGCAGTGCGCAATGCCGCTCAAAACGATCTGTCCGCCCGCGACGCTCAGATTGCCGAGCTACAGGCGAAGCTTTCCGCTGCAGACAAGGCCCAGGAGATGGCGCTTGCCGCCGCTGCGGCCGAGTCCCAGCGTGAGCTTGATGCCGCTCGCAGCGAGGCCGAGCGCACGCTTGCCGACTACCAGGCGAAAGTGCAGGAGAAGTTCTCTGCCGCGAAGGCTCAGTCTGAGCAGGAGGCCGAGGGCCTGCGTGCTCAGCTGCGCGAGCAGGAGCTGACGGCAAAGATGAACTTGTCTGAGGCAGTTGCCGCGGCGGAGCGTGAGCGTGACGAGGCGCGTGCGAAACTGACGAGCGAGCTGGCAGTGCGCGATTCGCGCGAGGAGCAGGCCAAGGCGGCGCATGAGCTCGAGCTTGCGCAGGCCAAGCGTGCGAGCGACGAGTTGATTCGCTACAAGGACGAAGAGATTGAGCGCCTCAAGGACATGAAGGTCCGTCTGTCTACCAAGATGGTAGGCGAGTCGCTCGAGCAGCACTGCGAGACCGAGTTCAACCGTCTGCGCATGACGGCGTTTCCCAACGCGTACTTTGAGAAAGATAACGATGTGTCCGAGGGCACCAAGGGCGACTTTATCTTCCGCGAGTGCGACGCGAGCGGCAACGAGATCATCTCGATTATGTTTGAGATGAAAAACGAGAACGACGAAACCGCGACCAAGCACAAGAACGAGGACTTCTTTAAGAAGCTTGACCACGATCGTCGCCAGAAGGGCTGTGAGTATGCAGTGCTCTGCACGCTGCTCGAGCCTGAGAGCGAGCTCTATAACGCCGGCATCGTGGACGTGAGCTATCGCTATGAGAAGATGTACGTGATTCGCCCGCAGTTCTTCATTCCCATGATCACACTGCTGCGCAACGCCGCCATGGGTTCGCTCCGTTATAAGCAGGAGCTGGCAGAGTACAAGCAGCAGAACATCGATGTCACGAACTTCGAAGC
This sequence comes from uncultured Collinsella sp., assembly GCA_934646965.1. Lineage (GTDB taxonomy): Bacteria > Actinomycetota > Coriobacteriia > Coriobacteriales > Coriobacteriaceae > Collinsella. Next base: position 13,171 of record CAKUEZ010000005.1, read on the forward strand.
CAAGATGGAAAAGTTCAAGGATGGCTTCTCGCGTAACTACAACTTGGCGAGCAAGCAGTTCGAGTCGGCGATCAAGGAGATCGATGCTGCCATCAAGCAGCTCGAGAAGACCAAGGACGACCTGCGTCGCAGTACCGAGAATCTGCGTCTGGCCCACAACAAGGCTGATGAGCTTACAATCCGCAAGCTCACTTGGGGCAACAAGACCATGAAGGCGGCGTTTGACGAGGCGCGCGAGACGGCGGCGGACACGGGCGATGAGCCCGCCGAGGCCGATTCGTATGAGGTCGAGGATACCGAGTAGGGGATAGCGTATAGTGCAAAAAGCGGGGCCGCTGGCGATGCTGCCAGCGGCCCCGCTTCGTTTCGTTCCGCCACGCTGGGCTAGTCTTCGAGCAGGTCCTCGATAAAGCCGACGCGGTAGTGGGTGAAGATGACCTCGCCGCCGTCTTGCGTGGCGTCCAGATCGACATCGCCCATGATGCCAAAGTCGTGGTCGCCATCCTCGTCGGCAAAAATCTGGTGTACGTGCCACACGTGGCCAGTCTTCTCGTCGCTCTCGTCGATGGTAAACATCGCCGAGCTACGGGCGTCGCCGTCGGTGAGGATCTCCTCGTGCTGCTCGTGGTAGGCATCGAGCGCCTTTTGCCAGCGGACTTCGCTCATGCCCCAGTCCTCGTCAAGCTCGCCTAGGTCGCGCACATGTTCGCGGGCTGCAAGGGTCACGCGGCGGAAGAGCGCATTGCGCACCAACAGCGTGCAGCCGCGACGGTCTGCCACAACCTCGTCAATGCCCTGCGGCGGCGCGGCATCGAGTGCAGCGGGGTTGCCAGCGTTCTCCCACTCGTCCACCAGGCTCGAGTCGACCGAGCGCACCACAAAGCCGAGCCACGAAATGATGTCGCGCAAGCGCTCGTCACGCTTCTCGATGGGCACGGTGCGATCGAGGGAACGGTAGGCCTCGGCCAGGTAGCGTAGCAGAATGCCCTCGGAGCGGGCGATGCCGAGCTTTTGGATATAGCCCTTAAAGTCGCTCGCGCTCTCCAGCATGTCGCGCAGGACGCTCTTGGGCGAGAGCTGGTAGTCGTTGGCCCAAGGCACCTCCTGGCAGTACTTATCAAAGGCGGCGTCGAGCAGGTCTTCGAGCGGCTTTTCATACGTGACGTCTTGGATGCGCTCCAAGCGTTCCTCGTACTCCACGCCGTCGGCCTTCATTTCGACCATGGCGCGATCGCGCGCGGCGCGTTCCTGCGCGCGCAGCACCTGCTTGGGGTCCTCGAGCGTGGCCTCGACCATCGAGATCAGATCCATGGTATAGGTCTCGCTCTCGGGGTCGAGCAGCTCCAGCGCGGCAAGTAAAAACGGCGAGAGCGGCTGGTCGAGCGCGAAGTCCTCGGGCAGGTCGACCGTCAACGCGTAGTCGATGTCCGGCGCGGCGTCAGCCGGAGCGTCGGGCGCGGGCGGCACTTCGGTGCGCACGACGACGCCGGAATCGATAAGCGTGGCGAAGATCTCGTCGGCACGAACCTCGAGCTTGGCCTTTTCCTCGGGCGTTTGCAGGCTCGTCTGGATGAGGTCGTGCACGCGGGCGCGGGCGTCGCCGCCCTGCTCGACCACACTAATCGCCATGGAGTGCGTGATGCGCAGACGCGGTTTGAGCGTCTCGGGCTGCGTCTCGATCAGGCGCTCAAAGGTCTGTTTGTTCCAGGTGACAAAGCCCTCGGGAGCTTTCTTCTTTTTAATCTTGCGGAGCTTTTTGGGGTCGTCGCCCGCCTTGGCCATGAGCTTGGCGTTCTCAATCTCGTGCTCCGGGGCTTCGGCGATGACCATGCCCTCGGTGTCAAAGCCCGAGCGGCCGGCGCGGCCGGCGATCTGATGGAACTCGCGGGCGCGCAGGCGACGCATCTTGTAACCGTCGAACTTGGTGAGCGCGGTGAGCACCACGGTGTGGATGGGAACATTGATGCCGACACCGAGCGTATCGGTGCCGCAGATGACGGGCAGCAGGCCTTGCTGCGCCAAGCGCTCGACCAATAGACGATAGCGTGGCAGCATGCCGGCGTGGTGCACGCCGACGCCGCAGCCGAGCAGGCGCTTGAGGATCTTGCCGAATGCCGTCGAGAAGCTCGTGCCCTTGGCGGCTTCCTTGATGGCCTCGCGCTGTTCCTTGCTGGCAATGCCAAAGTTGGCGAGTGACTGTGCCGTTGCAAGCGCGGCATCCTGGCTAAAGTGCACGATGTAGAGCGGAGCCTCGCCGCGGCGCATGGCGAGCTCGACCGTGCCCTCGAGGGAGGTCGTCACGTAGTCGTAGCTCAGCGGCACGGGGCGCGGAGCGTCGACTACGAGGTCGCAGGTGGCGCCGGTGTGCTCCTCGAGCGAGGCGGCGATCGCGGTGACATCGCCAAGCGTAGCGCTCATAAACATGAATTGTGTATGGGGCAGGGTGAGCAGCGGCACCTGCCAGGCCCAGCCGCGGTCGGGGTCGGCAAAGTAATGGAACTCGTCCATGGCGACGCAACCCACGTCGGCGTCTTCGCCCTCGCGCAGCGCGTCGTTCGCAAGGATCTCGGCCGTGCAGCAGATGACGGGTGCCTTGGTGTTGATATGCGTGTCGCCGGTGATCATGCCGACGTTATCGCGGCCGAGTACCTGTACCAGGTCGAAGAACTTTTCGCTGACCAGGGCCTTGATGGGGGCCGTATAGTAGCAGCGCTTGCCCTGCGCCATGCCCATAAAGAGCATGCCCAGCGCGACGAGCGATTTACCCGATCCGGTCGGTGTGCCCAAAATGACGTGATCGCCGGCTGCCAGGTCCATGAGGGCCTCTTCTTGGTGATCCCACAGCTCAATGCCGCGATCGCTCGTCCATTCAAAGAAGCGTTCGAAGGCTTGATCGGGCGTGAGCCATGGTTCGGGCTCACTGCCATCCTCGGGCTCCCACCAGGTGGGGGAGAGCGCGCCGAGCGAGCCAAACTCGGCTTCGGTTCCCGTGCCGCCCGAGAATGAGCTGGCGGCCCCGGCGCCGGAGACGGTGCTGGCGGCGGTATCTGTCGTGGTCTGTGCCATGTGGTTTGCTTTCTCTCGCGTTTGTCCGCCATCCATTATGGCGTAGCGGCGGCATGGGGCGCCAGCGCGCGAGAAAATGCAGGAAATGGGCGTTCTGCCCAGCCCTTTGGCGCAGCTGCCAGCTAAGTGAGTAGACTTTTTGCAATATCGCGAGCACATGGCTTTTGCGCAAGGGCTCTACCTGCGGTTTTATTTTTCGCTATGCGAGTTGTGCTTGGCTATTGCAAAAAAGTCTACTCACTTAGATTTGAGGGTCGTTCGCTGGCGCCTATTTGCGCTTGTTTGCCGACGCCGCGACCATCAGAGGCCCCTGGGACTCTTGCGGCAGGCGCTTCTTGCCTTTGCGGGTGCGGTTCTTAAAGTTCTCGACGGCTTCTTCCATGCCGAGGGGCACGTAGGCGAGCTCATCGAGATCGTCGGGCAGGTAGCAGGCGAGGCTCTGCTCCTGCGTGCGGCCTGCCGTGAGCTGCTCTTCGGTAGGCCGCGTGCCGGGTGTGGCGCATATGCCGTAGATGACGGCGCCCATCTCGCGCGTGCGGCATTCGTACTCGGTCTCGGGGTGCTCGGGATGGTTGCGGCGGACGTCGTCGCTTACCCAAAGCGTGTCGTAGCCGGCCGCGGCAAACTGCCCCAGGGCGTAGTCGCGCAATGGCTTACTGTCGGTTCGCAGTGTGACGGTGGCGCCGGCTGAAAAGAGCGGGCGATAGAGCATTAGATGGTCGACATGGACGAGTCGTTTTTTGGCGTACTTGGCCTTGGGCTGCGGAGTGGGAAAGTTGATGGTGATGGCATCGAGCTCGCCTGCGGCAAACAGCCGCGGCAGCGATGCGGCACCACGGGGTAGCACGAGCGCGTTGGGCAGCTCCTGCTCGCAAATCTTCTGGGCGGCATAGGCAATGCAGATGGGTTCCTGGTCCATGCCGATAAAGAGGGTATCGGGTTCACGGTGGGCACGCTCAACCAGATAGGTGCCTTTGCCACAGCCCAGATCCAGGTGCAGGCGGGCGAATGACGCACTGCCAGCCGGCGTGCAGGCTTCGCGCCAGTGTCCCGCATAGTTCTCGGGGCTCGTTTCGATGGCGTCGGCGTAGCGCTCCAGGCGCTCCTCGAGCACAAAGTTCTTAGGCGTGCGGACGTGGACGGCTCCCATGAGGCTCCTTGGTTATAAGTATGGAACGCATGACCGTGCGTTCCGGCAATGGGCTGGAAGGGGTGGGCGCGATTTGCCCGAAAGATGCGGTGTGGCTTAGCGACGAATCGCTGACGTCTACAAGCGCTTAAGGATTACGTAACGGTTGAGCTCGCCGCTGCGACCGTCGGCGTGGAAACGCTCAAGCTCGCGTACGGGGACCTCGCCGCTCTTGTAGAACGTGCGCACGCCGCGCACCAGGTCGGTGATCTGCTGATCGTCAAAGTGATGGCAATAGCGGTAGGCGTGGCGGTCGTTTTGCCAGCCAATGAGGTGGTCGCCGGCTTCGAACTGCGCAGAGTCATAGCCTTCAAACGGCGGGGTGAGCTCGGCACGGGCTTCGGCGCGAACGGCCTTGCGCGCCATGCGCTCGTCGTTCATAAACTCCCAAAAGCTGATGGCGATGATGCCGCCCGGGCGCGTCTGGCGTACCAGGGCGTCGAGCACGCGCACGCGGTACTCGCACGACGGCACGTGGTGCATAAAGCCAAAGCAGACCGAGATGTCGGCGAGTGGTGCATCGAAGAGCACGTCGGGCGTCTCGGCGGGGTTGAGCTTCATGAGGGCATCGAGCACGTCGAGTTCCTGGAAGTGCAGGTTGGGGATACGCAAGGCGTGACCGCGCGCATCGATGGCCAAATCCTGGCACGAGTCGACGCCGTAAAACTCAAAGGGGCAGCTGGCATCCGCCGAGGGACTCGTGCCATCTACGCCCTTGGCGGCAAGCGTGCCGCCGGCGGCAAAGTTCTCGAAGCGCATATTGCCGCAGGCAAGATCGAAGACACGGACGGGATGCTCGATGGTGGCCACATCGAGCTGCTCGAGCGCGATATCCATGGTGCGCACCCAGCCGGGCCACGGGGCCTGGCGCGTATCGGAAAAGGAGGCGGAGTGCTCGCGATAGAACGTATTGTTGAGCTGGATGAGCGATGAGGCGAAATCGCGGTTCACGGCGCGGGACTCCCTCCGTTGGCGGTGCGGAATAAACAGTACGACCATACTACCGTTAACGCCGCAACGGGGACAACCAAGCGGCGGATCATTGCTCTGTTTAGACACATTTCCGCAGCTCATATGCGCCCGCAACCGCCGGTTGTCAAAAATCTCACTAGAATAGGTGGCATGCTTTTGGCGGTGGCGGATAGATTTTTAACTGTGCAAGGCGCCTTAAGAACAAAAGCGGTCCGGCGGCACGGCTGGCAAAAGCATAGGAGGAACCATGAATGTAGAAACTGCGCAGCGGCTCGCCGACCTTCGCCGCAGCAAGGGCTTTAGCCAAGAAGGGCTGGCGCGAAAGCTGGGACTGTCGCGCCAGGCGGTCAGTAAATGGGAACGTGCGGAGAGCTCGCCCGATACCGAGAATCTGATTTCGCTCGCAAAGCTCTATGGTGTGAGTCTGGATGAGCTCCTCAATCCGAGCGATGAGATCGAGGACGATATCGAGTTTGAGAACGAGGACCGCGCCCGTCAGCGCGAGGCCGAGGCAGCGGAGCGCGCCCGTACCCATGAGGCGGCAGCACGTGCTACCGAGGCGGCAACACAGGCGAGTGATGCCGCCGCCAAGGCGGCGCAAGCGGCAAGCTGGAGCGCGCAGGCAGCTAATGCGGCGACGGCTCAGGTGACGGGTGCCGGTGCGACCAGCGTGACTCCGGTGAAGGGCCCCTTCCAGTCGTTCCCGTATTGGGCCGTGTGCTGGCTACTGTTCTTTTTACTGATGTTCCTGGTTGGTGCCAGCCCCTTTCCCGCACTGATCTTCTTTACGATTCCCATCTATCACTGGGTGGCGCGTGCGCTCGATGGCGATTGGGCACGCGGGGATATTCAGGTTGGTCCGGTGTCGGTGGCGGTCAAGGCCCAGGGGAAGGATACTTCTGCGGAACCTGATGCTGACGTGGCTACCGCGGCCACCGCTGAGCCGTGTGCCAAAGAGGGTGACGAACGATGAAGCTTTCGCATGAATCCAAGCTGCGTCTGGGCGTCGGCATCGGAGCGTTTGTGCTTATCATCGGGCTTGTATTTGGCATTTCGAGGACTTTGATTCATTTTGAGGGACCGTGGGATTTCGGCACCGCTACGCTCGATTGGCCTGGTCGGGATAGCGGTAACTATTCTGCTCAGCCTCAGAAGCTTTCGAGTGAGACCTTTGATGCTGACTCATTCCAGTCCCTTGATTTGGATGTGACATCGAGCACGGTCGAGATCAAGCACGTCTCCGGTGGGCCGGTGCGTGTCATCGAGAGTGGTCGCGTTGCGAAGGGGGCATCTGCTTCAGATGCGGCAACCCGGAACCTTGCAGAGGTCAAGGGCTCTACGCTTAAAATCAGCCAGTACGATTGCGACGACGAGCGCGCGATTAACCGTACGGTCACCATTGAGCTTCCGCGCGAAGTTGCCGAGAACATGGTCGGCATTACGGCAAGCGTTGAATCGGGCGACTTGACGTTTACGGGCATTGCATGCCGCGATCTGGATGTGACGCTTGGTTCGGGCGACGTTGAGTTTACCGGCGCCGTAACCGACACTCTGAGTGCCGAGGTTGGTTTGGGCGACGTGACGTTTGACCTGAATCAGGCCCCTGCGAAGTCGATGGACGTTACCGTGGGTTCGGGCGATGCGGAGATAACGGTTCCGAACTCTACGGGCTTTAAGGCGAGCCTCACCTTGGGTTGTGGCGACTTCGAGAGCGACTTCCTTCCGGATGGCTATGACGGTGAGATGGTTTCGAATCTTGAGTTCGATAACGGTGACAAATCCGCCGCGTATCGTTTTGAGGTCGGTGCGGGCGATATGTCGTTTGACTCGGAGTAATGGGGCGGATGAAGGTCTAGAGGCAAAAGCGCAGACGCACTCTTTGATGGAGGCGCCGGAGCCGTGGTCGGCTCCGGCGCCTTTGCCTTTACAATGGGGGCATGGAACAGATTATCTTGAACATACTCGAGGCCCTGCGTCGCGGTGAGACCGTAGACGACAAGGCGCTCGTCAAACTGATACATGCCGAGGCGCGCCGCGAGGGTGCCGACAAACGTGACCTGGCCAAGCGCCGTCTGCTGCCGTTCTATCAGCGGGTGAAGCGCGAGGAGCCGACTCGCTGGACGGCATGGAATGTCGACGCTGAGCTAGAGCGTCAACTGCTGCAGGTGCTGCGCATGAAGCCGCGTCGCACGGCTTCGGGCGTGGCGACCATTACCGTCATCACCAAGCCGTGGCCGTGCTCGGGCGATTGTCTGTTTTGCCCCAACGATCTGCGCATGCCCAAGAGCTATCTGCACGCCGAGCCGGCGTGCGCCCGTGCGGAGCAAAATTGCTTCGATCCCTATTTGCAGGTGAGTGCTCGTCTGACGGCGCTTTCGCAGATGGGGCATGCGACCGATAAGATTGAGCTCATTGTGCTTGGCGGTACCTGGAGCGACTATCCGGAAGGCTATCAGACATGGTTTATGTCGGAGCTCTTCCGCGCACTCAATGACGATGCCGTGGCCGGCGTGGCGGCTAACCCCATGCTGGCGCGTCCGGGTATCAGCCGTGCCGAGGCGGGGCGTCTGCTCGATGACGCTCCCGCCGATGCCCTGCCGCCGGTGGTAGCGGAGCGACGCGAACGCTATCGGGCTGCCGGTATTGCGACCGATGAGGTTGAGCTTGCGAGCGGTGTTGCCGGCGAACAGGAGCGTGTTGATGCTGCCGTGGGCGGCTATAACCGCGCGGTGCGTCGGCTGTACGGCCCCGGCACGCCGTGGGGCGAGGTCGCCGAGTGGCAGACGGCCACGATGGAGGAACTTGAGCGTCAGCAGCGCATCAACGAGACGGCGAAGCATCGCGTGGTGGGGCTCGTTATCGAGACTCGTCCCGACGCCGTGACGCCACAGGCGCTCACGCTTATCCGTCGTTTGGGCTGCACCAAGATTCAGATGGGCATCCAAAGCCTTGACCAGCACCTGCTCGATATCAACGAGCGTCGCATTTCGGTGGCTCAGATTGAGCGTGCGTTTTCGCTTGCAAGACTGTTTGGCTTTAAGATCCACGCGCATTTTATGCTCAACTTGCTGGGCGCCACACCCGAGGGGGACAAACGCGACTACGAGCGCTTTATGACCGAGGGCGCCTTTATGCCCGACGAGGTCAAGGTCTACCCGTGCGCGCTCATTGAGGGTTCGCGCCTGGTAGGCTGCTACGAGCGTGGCGAGTGGCGCCCCTATACCGAGGAGGAGCTGCTCGACGTGCTGGCCGACGACATTGTGGTGACGCCGGCGTTTTGCCGTATCAGCCGTATGATTCGCGACTTTAGTTCCGACGACATTATGGTGGGCAACAAGAAGCCCAACCTGCGTCAGCTCGTTGAGAACCGCTTGGCGGTTCGTGGGGAAGGCGCGGTGGTGCGCGAGATTCGCTATCGCGAGATCAGTACTGTGGGCGCCGACCTAGATAAGCTATCTCTTGACGAGGTTGCCTACGAGACGCCGGTGACAAGCGAGCGCTTTTTGCAGTGGGTGACGCCCGAAGGCAAGATCGCGGGCTTTTTGCGCCTGTCGCTGCCCGACCGCGCGTTTGTTGCTGCACATGAGGGCGAGCTGCCGACGGCGTCGGACGAAGCGATGATTCGCGAAGTGCACGTGTATGGTATGGCGGCGCGCGTGGGCGATCAAGGTCAGGCGGCACAGCATCACGGACTGGGGCGCTTACTCGTGGAGCGTGCGTGCCAGATTGCACGGGATGCGGGCTATGCGCGCATCAATGTGATCAGTGCGATTGGTACGCGCGAGTACTACCGTCACCTGGGTTTTTACGACCATGGTCTCTATCTGCAAAAGGAGCTCTAGATGAACAAGCCAAGTGTTTCTGCCGGGGTTGTTGCCGGCGTTGCCCTGGGGGCTGCGGCGCTTGGTGCAGCCGCCGTCGCTGTTCGTGCTGCCTGTTTGCAGGTCGCGCGGACCCGCAATGGGTTGGCGCGTGTGAAACGCTTGCACGACGAGAGCGGTGACGAGGTCCGTGTGCTCGTGCAGGGCGGCGTCTACCAAAGCGCGAGCTATGTTGGCGATCGTTGGGCGGAGCCGGTCTTTGCGTACTATCGCGCATTTGACGATGTGTTTGAGGCCGAGGATGCAATGCGTGATGCTTGCGGGCATGGTATCGACCGCATGCTCATGCTGGGCGGGGGCGGGTTTGCCTATCCCAAGTTTGCACTGTTGTCACATGAGGGCTTGCGCATGGACGTCATCGAATATGACGGAGAGATTACGCGCCTGGCGCGTCGCTGGTTCTATCTGGATGAGCTGGAGCGCGCGGTGGGCGACCGCTTGCGGGTGATTACCGCCGAGGCTCGCTCGTATCTGGGTGTGACGAGCGTTGGTCATCGTCGCTACGACGTGATTGTGAGCGATTGCTTTGGCGGTGCCGAGCCCGTGCGCGAGCTGGCAACCGTTGAGGCGCTGCGTCTGGTGCGGGGTAGCTTGAACCCGGGCGGCATCTACGTGGCAAATATCGTGAGCACGAACGAGGGGAACGATGTGACGTTCCTGCGCGATTGCGCTGCCACGGCACTCGAGGTTTTCGCCCGCGCCTGGGTGGTCCCATGCGGCGATACAGAGTTCGGCGGCGAGGAAAACTACCTGCTCATCGCCAGCGACGGTGGCTACATCTTCACCGAAGCCGTGCCCTTCGACACAGATTTTCTCGGCACCCCGCTCCACGACTAGCTCATTGAGCCCCGTCCCAAAAAGACAGGTCTTAGGCGTGGTCGCGCCAGCTGAGGACGCGTTGCTTCATGCCTTTGATGTCGAGGACGCCTTCGGCGAAGCCTTTGCGCACGAGTTCCTCGGGAACAAACTCGTCGTAACGGTCGAAGTAGGGCACCTCGCCGGGATAGACGAGCTCGATGGGGTCGAAGTCCTTCTCGGCCTCGGCAGCGAGTACCTCAAAGAACGTTTCCTCGTCGGCCTTCATCTTAAACTGCATAAAGTACGGGCGTGACGGGTCGAGCCCGCGAAGGCCCAGCTCTGCGGCGCATTTAATTTTGAGCATACGCTCGAGTGCCAAGAAGGCATAGCTGCCCAGCCAGGGGAAGAGCACCCAGGTGTCGCCGCCCAGGTTGATGAGCGGTTTAGTTCCCGCGCCCGAAATCTCGGCTGTATGACGAGCCTGCGCAAGGCGTGCCCGTGCGTTGCCCATGAGGTACGGATATGCCGCGTGCTCGTTGAGCGCCTTGCGCATGCGCTCGAGTACGTGTGTATTGATGTCGCCGGGGCAGTCGCCAAAGTAGGCCGGCACACGGCCCTTGACCTGCGTGGCAAAGACGGTATGACGCTTCCAGTCCACTTCCTCGACAATCCAGCAGTGTCCGGCGATAGCGATGCGCTCACCGGGCGGTGGGGGATTGACGATCGTGCCCAGCTCGGCCGATTCGCTGCGAACGGTAAACTCCTCGTTTTCCTGGAACACGGCGTAGAACTTAAAGTTGTTGATGATGCGCTCGCCCGCGAGGCCCACGATGAGCCCACCGCCCTCGGTGACCTGGATGTGGTCGATCTTGATGAGGTGGCGCAGCAGTACGCGATAGTCATCGGCCGAGACGCGGTGGAAATAGCTGAGCGTGAGCACGCGCTGAGCAAGCTCGGCCGGTGTGAGCTCGCCGGTGCTGGCGAGCGTCGACATGGTCTGGTGATAGAGCAAGCTGTAGGGGAGTCGATCGAGCTCGGGTGGCTCGACCCACTTTTCTTCGCGATAGAGTTGTACGAGCGCGATGCCCTGAAGGAGCTTCCAGGGTATCGTTTCAGGCATCATCGTGCGCGGCTCGGGCTCCTCCTCGCGCATGACAAACCACATCTCGGGTGGAAGGTCGCGACGGCCCGTGCGCCCCATGCGCTGCAAAAAGGAGCTGACGGTAAACGGCGCATCGATCTGAAACGCACGCTCCAGACGGCCGATATCAATGCCGAGTTCCAGCGTAGAGGTGGTGACGGTTGTCTGTGCCTGCTCCTCATCGCGCATAAGTTCCTCGGCCGTCTCGCGCAGCGATGCCGAAAGATTGCCGTGGTGGATGAGAAAGCGGTCGGGCTCGTGCCGGCTCTCGCAGTAGCTGCGCAGCATGGAGCATACGGCCTCTGCCTCCTCGCGCGAGTTGGCAAAGACCAGGCACTTGCGACCGCGCGTATGTTCAAAGATATAGCCCATACCGGGATCGGCGTTGTCTGGTGCTGTGTCGGTGGGATTAAGCAGCGCCTGTTCGGTCGCTCGGGGGATGTCGACTTCGCCCTCGGGAGCCGAGGAAGTGCGACGGTCCTTGGGGGCGGACTTGCCCCGCGCCCGCTCGCGGCGTTGGCGGCACTCCTCCTGTGTGAGCTGTCCGCTGTGGCGCATGTCTTGGGCGGATGCGGGCAGTGCTGGCGTTGCTGGGGCTTCAATGCGCTCACACGCAAGTATTTCGGCTTCTTGGGGACCCGTACCCATGAATCCTCGCTGCTGCGCCTGGGGACCCGAGTTGTAGAAGTGCTCCATGGAGATGCGCCACACGCGGCGCGGTTCCTCAAAGCGGGGGATGACGCAGTCGCGCCCCGTTCCCTGTGAGAGAAAAGCGCCCGTGCGCTCGGGGTCCCCGATGGTGGCCGAAAGGCCGATGCGCCGGGGCTGCACGCCTGCCATGCGCGAAAGGCGCTCGATAAGGCAGAGCGTCTGACCGCCACGGTCACCGCGCATGAGCGAGTGGACCTCGTCAATGACCACATAGCGCAGGTCGCAGAACATGCGCGGGATTGCCATGTGCTTATGGATCAGGAGCGCCTCGAGTGATTCGGGCGTAATCTGCAAGATGCCGCTCGGCTTTTTGATGAGTTTGGCCTTATGCGACTGTGAGACATCGCCGTGCCAGTGCCAGACGGGGATATCGGCCTCTTCGCACAGATCGTTGAGGCGTACAAACTGATCGTTGATGAGCGCTTTGAGAGGGCCAATGTAGAGGGCGCCCACACTCGCGGGCGGGTTCTCCCAAAACTCGGTCAGGATGGGAAAGAAGGCCGCCTCGGTTTTGCCGGATGCCGTGGATGCTGTCAGGAGCACATTGTCTTGCGTGTTAAAGATTGCATCTGCTGCCGCAACCTGGATAGAGCGCAAGCTCTCCCAATCGTGGGAGTAGATGAAATCCTGGATAAACGGGGCGTAGCGGTCAAAAGCGTTCATGGGGCCTCCTCTCAACAACGGGTTGATCAACGTAGCGCGCAACGGCTCGATGCGTTGCAACATCGGCGTTTGCCCAGATAAAACCTACCAAAATAAACCTGTCCCTTTTTGGCAGGTTAGATGGTGAACTCGGCGAAGTTGCGGTCGTCGGATGATGCGGACGATTCGCTGGCCGGCGCCAGCGCGTCGCCACCGACGCTTTGCAGCAACTCGGCCACGTTAGCGTCGGGGTTCTGACACAGGATGTCGAGTAGCTCAATAAAGTCGCGGATGACCTCACGGGGCGTCAGATGTGTATCGGCTCCCACGCGGCCAAACTCAATCTTGAGGAAGTCCACCAGGTCGTTCTCGGTTAGCGTGGGCGTCCAGCCAAAGTAGCCGGCGTGAATCTGCATGAGCTTTTCGATCAGCACCAGCAACTCTTCGTAGGTGAGCGGCTGCAGGCGAATGATGGGCGCGAGCATGTCTTTGAGGTCCTCACGTGCAAAGCGGCCCTGGGCGAGTCGGCTACGCAGTGCCTCGTAGGAAAACACGCCGCGACGGCGGTCTTCGATGGAGGTCGGCGTGCCGCCCATGATCATACCCAGATATTGCGCCTTGCCTTGCAGCGTGTCGTTGTACATGGTCAGGATCTTCTCGTAGTTGTACTGGCGCGTGATGGCGTTGGGAATCTTGTACAGGTTTACGAGCTCGTCGATGAGCACCAGCATGCCCTTGTAGCCGCTGCAGACCAAAAAGCGTGCGATGAGCTTGACGTAGTCGTACCAGTCGTCGTCGCTGATGATGGTTGAGGAGCCCAGTTCGGCGCGCGCTTCGCTCTTGGTGCGGTATTCGCCTCGGATCCATTTGGTCACACGGCTCATAGCCTCTTCATCGCCCTCGGAAACGGCCGTGCGGTAGCGGCGGAGCATGCGGGAGAAATCAAAGCCGTGAACCATTTCCTCGAGCGGGGCGAGTTGGGCATTGACGGCCGACTCATCGGCATCGGCGCACGAGGCGACCCAGCGATCCAGAATAAGGTTGAGCGCGCCGCCCTCAGGGCGCGTCTTAGTCGATATGTTGCGGATCAGCTCGCGGTAGGTGGCAAGGCCCTGTCCCTGACCGCCCTGCAGACGGCGCTCAGGGGAAAGGTCGGCATCGGCGACGACAAAGCCCTCGCCCATGGCGTGCGTGCGAATGGTTTGGAGCAAAAAGCTCTTGCCCGCGCCGTAGCGACCGACTAGGAAGCGAAAACTTGCGCCGCCATCGGCGATGAGGCTTAGGTCGGTGAGCAGGGCGCGGATCTCGACCTCGCGTCCCACGGTGATGTAGGGAAGGCCGATGCGCGGGACCACGCCGCCCTTGAGCGAGTTGAGAATGACGGCGGCGACGCGCTTGGGCACGCGGGGTGCTGCGGATGCGGTATCACTCATGGTCTAGGTATCCTCTCACGTCTGCTTCGTAGTCCTCGATAATCTGCGGCCCTGCCGTACCAAATTCAATTACGGTGTCGCCCACCAGGTCAAAGAGCGCCTCGTTGATGTTATCGACGAGCATGTCCTCGCTCTGCCCCGATCTCTCCACCGCCGATGTCGCCTGCGCTGCGTTGTGCTCGAGCAGCGCGCGGAGATAAGCATCTGCGGCGGGCGCGAGTTCGGACGCGGCGCCAGCGGGCGCAGCCGCTGCGAACGTGGGCGTCGGTGCGAGAAGCGGCGCCACGACACCAAACTGTTCGGTGGAAATGGTCGGCTCATCGGCTTCGTCCTGTTCCATGGGCGCCGCGACCGGCTCGACAATCGCGTTAGCCGCGGGTTTGGCTTCCGGCTGTCCGGAGCCCGTCGTATCGACCTCTACGGGCGCATCGTCCTCGCGCTCCTCGTCGATCAGGAGCGCTTCACGTGTCTGTGCGGCGGCACTCCGGATATGCCCCAGCTGGCTCAGATCGATATCGATCTTGACGGGCTGGTGCGCTGCATCCCACGAAAGCCATGTCACGATCTCGTCATCGATGATCTTGGCCAGATATTTGGGGACCTTTTCTTCCTTAAGGGGATGGGCGGGGTCCAGAGCCAGGCGCAAGCGCTGGTCACAGGCGCGCATTATCTCTCCAAGTTTGCTGCTCTTTTGCCTGCTGCCGTGAATCCGCATGCATTCCCAAAAACCGTTTTGGCAGCGGTAGATATGGATGGGGTCCAGACGGTATTTGCAGTCCTCGTGGCGCTCGGGCGCAAAGAATACGGCCGAGGCAAACATGGTGTAGGGCATGGCCGTCTCCTCCCCAAACAGGCTTGCCACGATACCGGTCTTTCGGTGCGTGTCATAGTAGCGCGCCATACGGACATACACGGCGCATGCCACGTGGCGTAGGTCGCGATGATGACTGCGGTCGAGTCGTGAGTTATTGAGGTTGTACGTGGAGAGGGCGTTGATGGCAGCCATGAGCCGCTCCTCGCGTGCCTCGTCGGGCGGAAGGGGAAGCGTGGGCTCGGATGTCTTGCGACGCTTGGGGGTTTGGCCGGACGGTTCCGGTGCGGGTGTAAGGTCTCGAGCCGCGCGCCGCAGCTCGATAAGGGCGTTGTCGAATTTGACGGTTTTAGAGTCGCGAAGCAGCTTGGGGTCGAGCCCGTGGAATACGGCGTAATCCTGCAGCCACACGCGTGCGAACCGGTCGATGCCGGGCTCAAAGGCTCGATAGGCGTCCCAAAAAGCCTTGATCTTATTAAAGCCATCGAGCGGGTCATCTACGCCAATGCCGCAGATCAGCTCATAGAGATACAGAAAGGCAAAGGACGTAGACGTTTCCTCTACGGTTCCGCGGCGTACCCGTGCGCGCCACGTAAAGTAGCCGCGCAGCTGCCGGTCGCTCATGGCATTGTAGGTGGGAAAGTATGACTTGAAGGTGCCGTTGTAGGGACAATCGTCCTCGAAGTCGGCCATCAGCAGCCCTTGTCGGTAAAAAAGCTCGGCTTCCGAAAGCCAGCGCCCCGCGCCGCCCTTGGGGTCGTCTTGCCAACGCGATATCTCGCGCATCTTGCGGTACTGGTCGGGGAGGAAGTTCTGCATCTGTCGGCCGGTCTTGAGAATCGGCTCGTCTGCGTAGACCTCATTTGAGAAACGGGCGGACTGATGGGTCCGGGCCTCGGCCATAATGCGCTCGATGAGCATCTTGATGTCCTGGTCGGCCACCGCTCCTCCTCTCCGAACGCAGCTACGGTGACCTCATATCATAGCACAGTATCAAACAGATGTTCGAGATATCGCTACACAGACAGCTTTAGAACAGGAGCGCGTAGATGACGGCTATGACAACGGAGGGGAGCATATTGGCCGTGCGGAAGGTCTGAGGTCGAATCAGGTTGACGCCGACGCAGAAGATGAGCATGGAGCCCACGAGCGAAAGGCTGTCGAGGGCCGCCGTGGTCATGATGGGGGAGAGCGCGCCGGCAAAGAGCGTGATTGTTCCCTGGAACACGGCGACGGGCAGGGCAGAGAAGATGCAGCCACGTCCGAGCGAGGCCGTCATGGTGCAAACGATGATGCAGTCCAGTGCGCCCTTGAGGGCGAGCGTGGACCAATCGCCGAGCAGGCCGTCCTGAATCGAGCCCACGATGGCCATGGCGCCGATGCACACCGTGAGCGATGCCGAGACAAAGGCGTTGGTGAACTCGTTGTCGCCCTCGCTGCCGGTTTTTCGCTTGAGCCATTCGCCGAGGTTTTCGATCGCCGCCTCCAGATTGACGGCCTCGCCGATGAGCGAGCCCAGGGCAAACGAGACGATCAGCATGGTGGTGCCGGTGGTCGAGAGGGCGTCGCCGTCGATGACGAGCATCTTTTGCATGGTTCCGCCCAGGCCGATAAACAGGACGCACAGCCCCGACGCCTTCATAAGTGTGTCCTGGATCCGGGGCGTGATAAAACGTCCGCCGGCCAGTCCCAAAAGGCCGCCTGCAATCAAAAGCGCTACGTTGATGATCGTTCCCAAACCCGGCATGAACCCTCCTGTATTGATGCCAACGCGGCAATCGTAGCAGAACGGGGCGCGAGGCTGCGCTATAACACGTCTAATACGTTATGTATGCGGTATTCGAACAGCGTGGAGACAAAATGCTATTTGAGGGATTGCGTCACGATGTACGAGGCGTAATCGAAGCGAAGCGTCATGAGACGCTGTGGGGATTCGATCGCCGCCGCAATGATATCGGCATCGCGAGCACGGTCGAATCCTTCGAGCCGCAGCTCATACGATATGTCCTCGTTTTTTTGAAGTACCCGGGTGGCCAAGAGTTTCTCGCCGTCGAATTCCTCGGTTTTGCTTCCGTCTGCACCGATGGCATACAGACGCAACGTGGCGGTGGTCGCGGGGTCGACAACCGTGATTTTTTCAATTTTATTGCGGTCTCTCTTTGCCCCCAGCAATGTGAGGGCCGAGGGCGCCACGATTTCGCCCGAAGGCAAAAAGACGAGGTCGACAGTCTCGGGGAACGTGATAAGGGTGTTTTTTCGAATGGGATTGTCGGCGGCGATTGGCTCAATGCATGCGGCGTCGACGGTTTCCATGTGGTCGAGTGCGACCATCATGCAGCAGTTGCCCTCGTCGACATCCGGGGGTGCAGCAAAGCCTAGGCTGTCGTCGGGCTGGTCGTTGCTTGGCTCAGCAGCGGTGTCGTCTGACGTTTCGGAAGGAGTTGCGGTGTTGTTTTCTGGCGACGGCGCATCGTCTGCGATATCAACACGCACTGACGTGTCCGCGTCCTCGTCCTTTGGGTGGCCGCTCATGTCCTCGGGCATGGGGAAGACAATCCCGATGGCCCCCGTTCCGCTCCAGGTCATTTGGAAGAGCGCCGGATCGGCAAGAATGCGCTGCACGCCTTGCGCCTGGGCGTCGATATCGATAGGGCGGGGTTCCGACCCGTGCATGACGTTAAGCGAGCCCTTCTGTGTTTTGTTCTGCCTCTTTTGGTTGTCCGAGCTGACCGCGAAGAACAATAGGGGAGTTTCTCCCGTCGCGATGGCGTCGGTACCCGCCTTGGTTAGCTGCAGTGATGCCGCGTAGGAGATGGTGGGCTGCGTGTCATCGGCATTCGAGGGGACGCAGCCCAGGCATACACCTCCTTCTGTTCTCATTGCGCTGTCGAAGGCGACCTTCGCCCCGTTCGCCGAGTCATCGATCGAGGCGATGTCGATGCGCAACCTTGCGTCGCATACGTCGCCATCGGCATCGACCGCAACTGATTTCCACGTGCAGACGGCACAACCCGCCTGGGGGCCATTTTCCTTGTCCGGACGTTTGATATCCACGACTATCGAGCCGTCCGTATCGCAGGTAAGGCATCCCGAGGTCGAGATTGTCGCCTGCGCAAGTGAAAACCGCTTGCATGCAATGGTGTTCGACGGAGCTGGCGCGGGGCTCAAGGCTGTCGGCAAGGAGTTTGCCATGACGGGCGTCGCCCAGGCGGCGAGAGGCGTTCCGGTCGCTAGCGCACTGCAGAGCGCGGCGACAGGCAAAAGTTTTCTGGGTGCCATAGTTCTCCTTACCGTCCAATCCTCCGTCTTGCGGTGTCCGGCTTATCGGCTTCGTTTGATGTGCAGGCCAAGACACGTTACGGCCGCGCCCGCGGCGGCGATGCAGGCCGAAGCGGGCGCCAGTTCATCACCGGTTTGGGCGAGCGCCTCGTGATGGTCGCCGCGGTCAAGCGCCGTTAGGTCGACGGTCACCTGCGTGGCTGCTTGCGCCTGATCCTGCTGGGCGAGGGCTGCTGTCGGGGCGAGCGCCAGGATACTGGCGGCGACTGCCAGTGCGATGGCCCTAGGACGCGACGTGTGCACCGGGCTCAACCGTCCAGGTAATGCTTGCTACCGAGTCGCCGGTTTCAGGCTTATTCGCAGCGCTTGTGAGGTGGAAAATGTCGCGGGTGACGCGGGCGACGTGTCCGCTTGCCTTAAGCTTGATTTTGTCCTTGCCTCCCGTAATGCCCTGATAGCCCATGTCGAAGGCCGCGTTCTTGGAAAGATCGATGCCTGTCCCCTGCGTTGCAGCGTAGGCATCCTGGAGGTTGTCCGCAGGACCGACCTTAAAGTCGATGGAGTTTTGCGCAGAACCGGCCTTAGCGTCGGCGGCAATGGTCCAGGTGTTTGTGGCGTCGATCTTCATATTGGTAACGTGAATACCGTAGGCCGAGAGGTTGTCGATAGTGATGGCATCCTCAGAAGGGCACTGGAGCGTACCGTCGGCACTGGCGACAAACGGAATGACCGTCGGGGCCTTGAATGAAATGTTGTCGATTTCGGTCCTGACCCTGACGTCGGTGGTTCCAACACGTCCCTCTGCCAGAGCCGGCGTCGGTGCGGCGCCCATCGCAAGCATGAGCGCCAGCCCTGCGCCCACAGCGAGCGCCCTGGCTCCGTTCAGGTTCCTGGTGATGTCCATGGTCGTTCCTTTCTATTCGTCGCGGGCCACTCCCGCGATGAGTGGACGAATACTGAGCGAGTCGCGTGCAGCGCCGCTGGGGCGGTGAAGCTAGCCTTCTGCCTGCTCCACCCGTACTTTGACGCGCGTGGGGTTGCCATGCTCGTCATGGGTCTTGGCATCGAGCGCCTGGATTTCAATGTAGGCCTCACCCTCCTCGATCTCCCCTGCGGGGCAGGTCTCAACCGTCTTGCCTGTCTCGACCACGCCGGATTCATAGATGGTCTTGTCGTTTTGAATGACACGGAAGCGCTGGGGGAACTTGTTGTCTGAGGTGTTCTGCACGTTGACGCGCAGCTGGCCGTCTTTCTGTAGCTGAGCGACCGGCGCGACCGAGATCGTCATCATGTTGTCGCGGACGATGGCGTCGAGCTCATCTTGGATTTCCTGGCGCGTTTTGCCCTCGGCCGTCGTAACCGAAGCACCCGCCTCGGGTACGGGTTGCGATTGCCAGACGTACAGCCCTACGGCGACAAGGGCACAGGCGATAGCCAGGCAGGCAATGATGAGCTTCTTGCGATGTCCCGGACCCGTGGGCCGGGGTGGCTTCTTCGCGCTCATGCGGCATCCTTGGCGGTGTAGACGCGCGCAAACGTGGATGGGTCTGCTCCAAAGAGCATGTGGAGCATAAGGCGGCGCGAGTAGACAAGCTCATCGAAGTTGGGAGGGAGCTCGATGTCGTGGATGCGTGCGATGTGGTGGGCGAGTGCCGAGAATGACTCAGGGTCGCAGATCACATCGGTGGTGACGTGGTAGACCGTCGTATCGGGGAATGCCTCTTCTTCGAAAGGCAGGAGATAGGGGTCGTCGTCGACTTCGATGGCGATGCCATACTGGGGCCAGTAATATGCCATGGGAACCTCCCTGCTTCTGGGGCCAAAACTTCTATTGGTTTTGGCTGTCGATGCCGACCGTATCAGCCGCTACTTGACCAATTTCTGACCAAATGCTTGACGGATTGCCGTCTTTGCAGGTAAAAGGCGGTAAAAATTACTTCAACTTTTTTCGAGCGACAATTATGCGATCGTTGGCGGCTGAGCGATATGTGTCAAAAACATCGTCTGCCGAGGAAATCAAGCCGCTTGCCGAATTGCATGAACGTAAAAATCGCCAATTATGGAGACGGTCTCGAACACGTCGACGAAACGATGCGGTAACATCTCCCTGCAAACACTGTAGTTAGCTAAAGGGGGAGTTCGCGTGTCTGCAACCATCAAACCCTTCACCGACGAGTTCGAAGAGTATGGCCGCGATGAATCTCGCGCATCGGGCGAGGCCTCGAGTATCTCGTTTCCGACAACGGAAGACGAGGTTCGCACCATTTTGGAAAAGCTCCATGCCGAGTGTGTCCCGGTAACGGTTCAGGGCGCCCGAACCGGTCTTGCCGCCGGCGCCGTGCCCCACGGCGGGCATATCCTCAACACTTCCCGTATGAATCGCTACCTTGGTCTTCGCCGCGATGAACAGGGCCGCTTTCTGCTGCGCGTGGAGCCGGGTGTTGTGCTCTCGGAGCTGCGCAAGCAGCTGGGCAAGAAGGTGCTGCCGACTGTTGGCTGGAACCAGGCATCGCTTGAGGCTTACGAGGAGTTCCAGGAGGCCCCCGAGCAATTCTTTCCTACCGATCCCACCGAGGCATCTGCCTGCCTGGGAGGCATGGCGGCGTGCAACGCTTCCGGCGCCCGCAGCTATGCCTATGGCCCCATGCGGCCGCACGTTACGGGTCTTCATGTCGCGCTGACCGACGGTGACCTGCTCGAGCTTCACCGCGGCGAGGTTTTTGCACAGGGTCGTCGCCTTTCGCTTGTCACGGCGCAGGGCCGCGCGCTCGAGCTCGATCTTCCCGGCTACATCATGCCCAAGACCAAAAATGCCTCGGGCTATTTCGTCGCGGACGATATGGATGCCATCGATTTGTTTATCGGCGCGTGCGGCACGCTTGGCGTTATCACCGAGCTCGAGATTGCCCTGCAGGCGGCGCCTGCGGTCGTTTGGGGTGTGAGCTGCTTTTTCGATAGCGAAGACAAGGCCGTGTCCTTTACCGATTCCGTGCGTCCCGTCCTGTCCCACGCAGCCGCCATCGAGTATTTCGATGCCGGGGCTCTCGATATCCTGCGTCGCCAGCGCGAGCAGTCGACGGCGTTTGCCTCGCTTCCCGCGCTCAACGACGATGCAAAGGTTTGCGTTTACGTGGAGCTCGACTGCGATGACGAGGCCCAGGCAACCGAGGAACTGTACCACCTGGGATGGGTGCTGGAGCTCGCGGGCGGTCGCGACGACGCGACATGGGTCGCGCGCACCGAAGTAGATCGCGAGTGCCAGCGATTCTTCCGCCACGCAGTGCCCGAGAGCGTCAACATGCTTATCGACGAGCGCCGCCGCACGGACCCCACCATTACCAAGTTGGGCTCTGACATGTCGGTGCCCAATGCACGCTTGGCAGATGTCGTGGCCCTCTATCGCAAAACGCTGGCTGAAAGCGGGCTTGAGTCTGCTGCTTGGGGACACATCGGCAACAACCACCTGCACGTGAACATTCTGCCGCGCGATGCGCAGGACTACCGTCGCGGCGGAGAGCTCTTTGCGCAGTGGGCTTCCGAGGTCACGGCCATGGGCGGCGCCGTCTCCGCCGAGCACGGCGTCGGCAAGATCAAGGCGGGCTTTTTGGAGACGATGTACGGCCACGACGCCATGGTCGAGTCGGCACGGCTCAAGCTCCAGCTCGATCCTGCCGGGCAGCTGGGCCGCGGCAACTTGTTTGCGGAGAAGCTCTTGGATGAACTCGTCCAGAAAGGGGGCGCGTAACCATGAGCGATTTCCATATGGTGGTGTGCGTCAAGGCAGTGCCCGGAAGCACCGAGGTCAAGATGGACCCCAAGACCAATACCATCGTGCGTGATGGCAAGCAGGCGGTCATTAACCCGTTCGACGCAAGCGCCCTGGAATGCGCGCTGGCGTTGAAGGACGACTTTATCGGCTTTGGCATGGACGTACGTGTGACGGTGGTGTCGATGGGCATTCCCGCGACCGAATCGCTGCTGCGCGACTGCATCGCCCGCGGCGCCGACGACGCGCTGCTGCTGACCGACCGCGCCTTTGCGGGCGCCGATACCCTTGCCACCACCTATGCCCTCAAGTGCGGTATCGAGGCGCTCGATGAAGACTTTGACCTGCTCATCTGCGGCAAGATGGCGGTGGACGGCGATACGGCCCAGATTGGTCCCGAGCTTGCCGGAGCTTTTGAGATTCCCTGCGTGACCGACGTGAGTTGCGTGCAGAGCGCGGGCTTTACGACCTGCGGCTCGCTGGCGCTCGTCCACGGTTGCGATGCCGGTGAGGAGACAGTCTATCTGGAGATGCCGTGCGCGATGACGACCGCTAAGGAGATCGGCCAGCTGCGCATGCCGAGTATTGCCGGCATACGTGCGGCCGAGGATGCGGACGTGCGCGTGGTTAATGCTGCCGACGTGCATGCCGACCCCGCGCGCTGCGGTCTTGCCGGCTCGCCGACGCAGGTCGTGCGCTCGTTTGTGCCCGACCGCGACCAAACGTGTGAGGCTGTTGAGGGAACGGCGTCCGAGCAGGCGGCAAAACTTGCCAAGATTATCGAGGGGATGGCATAGATGAGCGGACTGATTATCGATAGCGAAGCCTGTATCGGCTGCGGTCGCTGCGTTCGCGCCTGCGCCTCGAGCGGCATTGTGGTGGAGGGGGAGCGCCCCAATCGCTGTGCCCACGTAACCGACGGCTGCATCCTGTGCGGTGGGTGCGTCGACGCCTGTCCCGTCAACGCCATCTCGATCGAGCGCGACGAGGCTATCGGCGCGGCGGACCTTGACGCATATCGAGACATTTGGGTATTCGTGCAGACTGACGAACACGATGCCGTGGCGCCCGTGGCCTACGAGCTCATAGGCAAGGGGCGTGAACTTGCCGATGCTCGCGGCTGCCGCCTGGTGGCACTGGTAGGTATGGGCCCCGAGGGCTCGCTCAGGGATCTGGAGCATCTGGTTTGTGCCGGCGCCGACGAGGTCCTGGTCTGTCGCGACGAGCGTCTGCGCCAGAACGACGCGGAGGGCTACGCTCGCCTTATCTGTGATTTGGTGGCCGAGCACAAGCCCGAGGCCATTCTGTACGGCGCGACCGCCTTTGGCCGCGAGCTGGCGCCTGGCGTTGCCGTGCGCTTGCAGACGGGCCTCACGGCCGACTGCACCGTGCTTTCGATGGACGCGGAGACGGGTCTGCTGCAGCAGACGCGCCCGGCGTTTGGTGGCAACCTCATGGCCACCATCATTTGCCCCAATCACCGTCCGCAGATGGCAACGGTGCGTCCCGGCATCTTTAAGGCTCCCGACTTCGACTACAGCCGTTCCGGCACGATCACCCAGGTATCGCTTGCAGAAGGCGTCAAGGCCCGTGTCGAGATCTCGATTCCTGCCGAGGAATGGGGGCAGCAGGCCTCGATTGCCGATGCCGAGCGTCTAGTCGTAGTGGGCCGCGGTATCGGCTCCAAGAAAAACTTGCCTCTGATGCGAAAACTCGCCGAGGCTCTGGGCGCCGAGCTTGGCTGCACGCGCCCCGTGGTGGAGGCCGGCTGGCTGGAGTATCGCCATCAGATTGGCCAGACGGGCGTATCGGTCTCGCCCAAGCTCCTCGTGAGCATCGGTGTCTCGGGCGCCATCCAGCATCTCGCCGGCATCGGTGGGGCGGAGTGCATCATCGCCATCAATGAGGACCCGGATGCCCCCATCTTTGGCGCCGCCCAGTACAAGGTTGTCGGCGACGCCGTCGAGGTCGTCGAGGAGCTGCTGGCCCAGCTTGAGCGCTAGGCACGCGCTAGCCAGCGGCGCATCTCGTCCTTAAGGCGGCTCCAGGTTGCCTGCGTGGCGGGGTCGGTAAAGGGTTGTGTGATGCCAAAGGGCGCGTCGAGCAGGCGGTAGATATCGCCCTGCTTGCGCGCCAGCGCGCGGCTTGCCGGATAGACGAGCTCAAACATAAAGCAGATGAGTCCCACCAGGTAGTCCGCGGGCTCATCGCGCTCATCACGCGCGACGCAGCGATGCTCGCCAAAGGCGGCAAGCGCCGGTGCCGAGAAGTGGCTGGCAAGAAACGTGTCCTCATCCACTTTGAGGACGGTGTCGACGGCGCTGTCGGCGATGGTGCGCATAATGTCGATCTTGTCGCCGTCGCGCACGATATCGCAGAAGTTCCGCGTGCGGGTGTCAAGCTGTGTGGGTAGACGGAAATCACTGTGATAGGCAATGCTCGCGCGGATGAGCTTGTCTTCCGACGGGCTGTCTATAAACTCGCGGATGCTCGTTGTGGCGGGTGCGTCGGCGGGATTCTCGCCAAAGAGGACCTCGACGCCCAGCGCCGCATGGCTCATGCTCTCGGCGTCCTTAAAGGTGTCCCAGCGGCGCAGCTGCTCAAAGCGGCCCATATCGTGTAGCAGACCGCACAACCATGCCAAGTCAATATCTTCTGGCGACCAGCCCTGCTCGCGCGCTACGGCATCGCATGCCTCGGCCACGTGGTACGTGTGCTCGATTTTGAGTGCGATGCGCGGGTTGGTGGCGTCGTAGGCATCGGTGTAGCTTTTGAAGGCCGCGCGCGCCCGGTCTCGATCGATAGCTGTCATAATGACTTCCTAAAAAGTTGTGTCTTTCGATCCGGTGGCAATTGTAGGTGAACTCGGTTGCTGCCGGATGATGATTCTGACGTGTCGCTGCATGCGGCTCGGAGACCTTGTCGGGATAAGGAGCGTATGGTGCTCAAAATCGTTAGAACCGTCTGGCCGGTGATGCTTACCTATGTTGCAATAGGCGCGCCGTGCGGAATGATCATGGGGCAGTCGGGAATGGAACCCTGGATGGTCTTTGCCCTGAGCAGCACGTTTGTGACGGGCAGCGGCCAGTTTATGATCTGCAACCTGTGGCTGGCGGGCGTACCGGCACCTTCGATTATCGCGAGCGTCGCCGCCATTTCCTCGCGTTTTGCACTTTATTCGGCATCGCTTGCCCCGCATCTGAAGGGCGCCTCGAAGCGTCAGACGCTGGCGGTCACCGCGACGCTTACCGAAGAGGCGTACGGCATCTCGCTAGCCAATTTGGTCGAGAAGGACGACTGGGGCCCGCGCGAGTCCTTCGTGCTCAACGTGATCCTTATCGCAACATGGGGCGTCTCGTGCACGGCGGGTGCTGTCGCCGGCGCTGCCATCGATGTGCCCACCGCTATTGCAGGTTTTGTCTGCACATCGCTCTTTATCTGCCTGCTCTTTTCGCAGCGTCTGTCGCGCGGCAACGTTGTGGCTGCCGTTTTGGCTGCGGTGTCGGTCGCCATATGCAAGTTCTTGGGGTGGGCGAATGTCGCCGTGCCGGCAAGCGTGCTCGTCGGTGTTGCCGCGGCGCTTGTGTGCGATGCCATCTTTGATGGAAGGGGTGCCCGCGATGTCCGTTAACGAGTTTCTGGTCCTGTGGCTGTCGTCGTGGGCGGCCATCGCGTTCTTCCGCATTGCCCCGGCATTTGTCCTGCGTGGGCGTACCTTGTCGCTCCGCGTCACCGAGGCACTGGGCTACATCCCGCCCGCTGCCTTTGCGGCGCTGGTCGCCAATGATCTGGTGAGCCCCGGTGCGTTCGACGCGGGACTCTGGCCGGGGTTGGTCCCCTGGATCGCAGCGGCCGGCGTCGTGGCGGTGGCAATCAAGACAAAGTCGATGCTGTGGTGCTGCGTCTCGGGCATCGTGCTCTATATCGTCTTGAGCCTTATATAAGGGTGGCGCCGCGGGCGCCGAATTCCGTTCCATCCCAACTTGCCGAATTTCTCATCGAGCGGGCCAATTTCTTCTGGTACCATGGTCAAACTTTACTGTAGCAAAGCATGACGTGGGCTTTTGTGCCCCGTCAGCGGAAATGGGGGTTTCATGGCACAGGAAGCAACCGCCAACGAGCAAAAGAAATTCAAGGTCCCGCGCATTCCGGGCGACATCATGATCTATCCGATGATCGTCGGCCTTTTGCTCAACACCTTCTGCCCGCAGGTCTTCGAGATCGGCGGCTTCTTTACGGCTGCCTGCCGTGGTGGCTCCAATACCATCGTTGCCGCAATCCTGCTCTTTGTGGGCGCTGGCATCAGCTTTAAGTCCACACCGGGCGCCATCAAGACCGGCATTGTCGTGCTGATTCCCAAGCTTGTCGTCGCGGCGGCTCTCGGTTTGGGTGTGGCCTATTTCTTTAACGACAACTTCTTGGGTCTGAGTTCCGTGTCCATCATCGGCGGCATCACGTTCTGCAACATGGCGCTCTATACGGGCATCATGGGTGAGTTTGGCGACGAGTCCGAGCAGGGCGCCGTAGGCATCCTGTTCTTTACGGCCGGCCCCGCCGTTACGATGATCATCCTCGGTGTCTCGGGTCTCGCTAACATCCCGCTGGGCACCATCGTCGGTTCTATCTTGCCGCTCGTTATCGGCATGGTTTTGGGCAACCTCTTCCCGTTCGTCAAGAACCTGCTGGTCCCCGGCACCAATCCCGCGATTGCCGTCATCGGCTTCCAGCTCGGTGCGTCCATGAGCCTGTCGAGCTTCATCACCGGCGGTATCTCGGGCATCCTGCTGGGCCTCATCACCCTCTTTATCGTCGGCCCCATCACCTTTGCCTTCGAGCGCCTGTGCGGCGGCAACGGCAAGGCTGCTGTGGCTTGCTCCACCATCGCCGGTACGGCTATGACCACGCCGGTCGCTCTCGCCGAGGTCGCGCCGCGCTATGCCGAGCTTGCGCCCACCGCGTACGCCCAGATCGCAACGGCCGTCATCATCACGGCGATTATGGCCCCGATTCTGACCGGTTGGGTCGATAAGAAGTTCTGCCAGGGTAAGGAAGACCTGTCGGCTGCGGGTGTTGAGGCTATCGAGGAAGCCGTCGCAACCGATATAGACGGAGAGTAACGACCGTTACCGATACATGATTCTGGCGTGCAATTCGCGCCGTATGGGCGCCCGAACGGCAACTGTTCTGCAGTGACGTTCGGGCGCTCTGTTATTATTCCCCTTACCCCTGTGGAGATAAGGGGTGTTTGCAGCCCGGAGACGACGCGGGCGATTCTGACCACTTGGATATAAGAGGGGATGACACCTGGTGGTTAAGGCACTCAAGATTGAGATCTTTCTGCTGTGCATGATTATTCTTATCGGGCTTGCCGTGCGGAGTCGTCGCTCCCTGTTCTCGAGCACCCAACAACTTCTGTTTAGCATGCTCGGCTACACGTCTGCGGCGTACATTTTCTTTGACATGATCTGGGTCATCTCGGACGGGGCCGGTGACATGCTGAGTGTTGCGGCCAACTGGATTTCCAACGCAGTCTCGTTTTCGCTGTTTGCCATCGCTTGCCTCATCTGGTTTATGTATTCCGAGACGTTACAGGGTTCTCGGCTTCTGACCACACGTTCTAGGGTAGTACTTTTGACGCTGCCTACGGTTCTGGTAGTTGTGCTGGCGTTTACCAGCTACTGGACGCATACCCTGTTTTATATCGATGCCCAGGGTATATATCGTCGTGGCTTTGCCTATATGATTCAGCCTATCGTGAGCTACTGCTACGTCATATTTACGTCCTTGCATGCTTTTGTGCATTCGCAACGGGTCGAAAGCCTGCAAAAGAAGACCATTTATCGTACCCTTGCGTTTTTTGCCATTCCTGCGCTGGTTGGCGGCACCTTTCAGGTCGTGTTCTCGGTGCCCGGTCTTTGCGTCGGCATAATGATTAGCATTCTGTTGCTTTATGTTGTCTATCAGGAACAATTGATCTCGACCGACCCACTGACCGGTCTCAATAATCGCAACCGCTTTGAGACCTATATATTGTCGCTATTCTCGAATGTCGATCAGGCCGACGATGTGTATCTGCTCATGATGGATGCGGACGGGTTTAAGCAGATCAATGACCGGTATGGACATGTTGAGGGCGACCATGCCCTTCAGGTTATTTCCGCGGCGCTCAAGGGCGTCTGCTCGCCATCCGGCGGCTTTATTGCGCGCTATGGCGGCGATGAGTTCGTGGTGTTGCAGAAGGGGGCAACGGAGGATGACGTTGTCTGCTTGTGCTCGGCGATCAACGACGAGCTCGCACGCGCCGAGGTGCCGTACGCATTGCGGATGTCCATCGGCTACGCGCACGTTGGCGCTGGTGTCGATACTTGGCAAGACCTACTTCGCGCCGCCGATGCGGAGCTCTACCGCGTCAAGGCCGAGAAGAAAAGGGCCGGTGTCCAGATACGCTAGAAAAAAGGGGCGCGCGACCGTTTTTGGTCGTGCGCCCCTTTGCGTTGGCAGGGAATTAGTAGCGGCTGTCGAAGATGCGCCTCGTCTTTTTCTCGGAACGGGGCAGCTCGCCGAGCGGTACGGCAGTTGCCTTGGGTGTGCAGCCGATCTTGGCCTTAAAGACGGCGGCCACCTCGCGCTCACATGCATCGCGTTCGGCGCCCGTCAGCTCGCTCTCAAAAAGCAGCTCAAGCACGTCGCGGCCGTTAACGGCCTCGATCATCACCTGGTACTCGGAGCTCGCGCCATCGACAAACTTAAGGACTTCCTCGATCTGGGCGGGGAACATGTTGCAGCCCTTGACCTTGATCATGTCGTCGGTACGGCCGACCAGGGTGTCGATACGCGGGTGGTCAAGGCCGCAAGCGCATTTGCCGGGGATGATGCGCGTCAGGTCGTGCGTACGGTACCTGATAAGCGGTGCGCCCTGCTTGCGCAACGTCGTGAGCACCAGCTCACCCACTTCGCCGTCGGGAAGTACCTCGCCAGTCTTGGGGTCGACGATTTCGCAGTAGACGTAATCGGACCAGATGTGCATGCCGTCATGCTCGCTGCACGAGATGCCGATGCCCGGGCCGTAGATCTCGGTGAGGCCGTAAACGTCGAAGATCTCGATGCCCAGCTCGTTTTGGATGCGCTGGCGCATCTTTTCGCCCCAGCGCTCCGATCCGATGACGCCGCGGGTCAGGTGCAGCTTGTCGCGCAGGCCGCGCTTGGTGATTTCCTCTGCCAGCAGTAGGGCGTAGCTCGAGGTTGCGGTGATGACGGTCGAGCCCAGGTCCTGCATCATCTTGAGCTGTTTTTCGGTGTTGCCGGGACCCATGGGAATAGCCATGGCTCCCAGGCGCTCGCAGCCCAGCTGAAAGCCGATGCCCGCCGTCCACAGGCCGTATCCCGGGGTGATCTGGATGCGGTCCTGGGGCGTAATGCCGGCCGTGCGGTAGCAGCGGGCAAACATATCGGCCCAGTCGTCAACGTCTTGCTTGGTGTAGGGGATGATCACGGGCGTGCCCGTAGTGCCAGACGAGCTGTGGATGCGGATGACTTCCTCGTCCGGGACGGCCTGAATGCCCAGCGGATATGCCTCGCGCAGGTCGGCCTTCTCCGAAAATGGGAGCTGCTCGAATTCTTCCTGCGCGGTGATGCTTGCGATGTCGATGCCGTCGAACTTTTTGGCATAGAACGGTGAGCGGTCTTTGAGGGTCTGGAACTGCTTGGTAATGAGCTCAAGCTGCGCGGGTTGCATCTTCATGGTGTTCTCCTTGCGTTAACGGGAGGCGTGGTCGGAGATAGAGGCGACGGCCACATCGATGGCACGGTCGTTGAGCGCGATAAACTGTGGTCGCACGCTGGCATGCATGGCGTCGCGGAGCTCCTCGACGGTAATGCCGAGGTCACTGATGGCGATGGCGCTTGCCAACAGCGCGACGTTGAGCGCCTTGGGCGAGCCAATCTGCTCAATGAGCGCGGTGTCGTCAATGAGCAGACAGTCGGGAACGGCCTGCTGCAGGTAGTCCAGGAAGGGTTCGGCACTGTATGCCTCACGGGAGAGTGCCGCCGTCACGGGCTGTACGCTGCTTGTAGCGCTTACCAGGGCGCCGCCGGGGCGCAGGTAGCCCAGGCAACGTACGGCTTCCGCGGGCTCAAACGCGATGATAAGGTCTGCTTCGCCATGGGCGATGAGTGGCGCGTCAACGCAGGACTCGCCCTGGTTTGCTAGGCGCACATGCGACACAACGGAGCCGCCGCGTTGCGCCATACCGATGGTCTCGGCGGTGCGCACGCGCCAGTTGCGTGTCTCGGCGGCCTGCGCGAGCAGCTTGGCGGCAAGGACGGTGCCCTGGCCGCCCACGCCGGTAATCATGATGTTGAGCATTAGGCTTCGCCTCCCTTCGCGGCTACGGCGTTGGGGCCGATGGCCCCAAACTTGCAGACCTGTGTGCACAGGCCGCAGCCGTTGCAGAGGGTCGGGTTGATGTGTACGCGACGCTGCGCGGCGTCCCAGGCGATGGCAGGACAGCCGATCTGCGTGATGCAGCGCTTGCAGCCGCTGCAACGGCTCTCATCGACGCAGAGTGCGGGCTTGGGTTTGCTCAGCGTAATGCATAGGCCTTCACAGATGAGCGCCGAAGGGCCTTCGTGCGCAATGGCTCGCTGGGCGGCCTCGGTCGTCTGCACCAGGTCAAACGGATTGGCGTGTTCGACGCAGGTGACGCCTAGGGCGCGCAGAACGGCCTCGATTTTGATGGGCTCGGACTTATTGCCATCCAGGCGCAGGCCGGTGCCGGGGTGGGGCTGGCCGCCCGTCATGGCGGTGATGGCGTTGTCCAGCACGATGACGGTGATGTCGTGGCCGTTGTAGACGGCGTTGGCGATGCCGGTCATGGCGCTGGCAAAGAACGTGGAGTCGCCTACGAAGGCGATTTGCTTGCGCTCGGGCTCAGCTATCCCTAGGCCCTGAGCCATGGTAATGCCGGCACCCATGCACAGGCAGGTGTCGACGGCATCGAGCGGGGCGGCGTTGCCCAGCGTATAGCAGCCGATATCGCCCGAAAGGACGGCGTCGGTGGCGCCCATGGCCTTGAGCGCCTGCTTGATGGCGTAGAAGCTGCCGCGGTGCGGGCATCCGGGGCAGAGCACCGGCGGGCGCACAGGAAGTGCGGGTGGCACGGGAAGTGCGGGTGGCACGGGAAGTGCGGCGTCGGCGCGCGGGGCAACGGCCTGGGCGGGGATATCGAGGTATGCCGCTAGGCGTTCAACCAGGTCGTCGACGGTGTTTTCACCTCGTCCGGGCATGGTGCCGTCGAGCTTGCCGCGCACGGTGTACGCCGCATGCGTGCGGCCTGCCAGGCGCAGCATCTCGTCCTCAAGGACAAAATCGAGCTCTTCGATGGTGAGGACCTGGTCCAGTCCCTCGGAAAAGCGCTCGGCCGCCTTGGCGGGGAAGGGGTAGGGGAGTCCGACTTGCATCAGGCGATAGGGCGGCACGACAGCGTTTGCCGCCGCGGCACGGCGCTCGATAATCGCCAACGCCTCGCGCGTGTAGGCGAAGCTGACGCCACCTGCCATGATGCCCAGGCGCGGCGCGGCGTCGCCATGATTTTCGATGGGGTTGAAGGCGTCTGCGGCCTTGCCGTTGGAATAGGCGTCTGCAATCTGCGGCAGGCGCTCGTTGACCTCGCCGTGGGCGGCAAACGAGCGGCGCGGGAAGATGACCCACTTGGGATCCTTCTCAAAGGTGCCCGCGGGACGCGCGACGGTGTGCTCGGGTACCTCCAGATAGGTCGAGGCATGGCATACGCGCGTAGTGGGGCGCACGATAACGGGGGTGTGATAGCGCTCCGAGATCTCGAAGGCCTCCTGCATCATCGCGTAGCCCTGCTCCAGGTTTTGCGGATCGAGCACGGGAATCTTGGCGAACGCGGCAAAACGGCGCGTATCCTGCTCGGTCTGGGAGGAGATGGGGCCAGGGTCATCGGCGACAAACAGCACCAGACCGCCCTTGATGCCTACGTAGTTGAGGCTCATGAGCGGGTCGGAGGCAACATTTAATCCAACTTGTTTGCAGGTAAAGAGGCAGCGCGCTCCTGCATATGATGCGCCTGCCAGCACCTCGAGCGCGGCCTTTTCGTTGGTCGACCACTCGACGTGAATGCCCTCGGCGCTACCTTGGGCCTTAAGTTTGGCAACCGTCTCGACCAGCTCCGTCGACGGCGTGCCCGGGTAACCGGCAACGACGCGAACGCCCGCTGCAAGCGCGGCATACGCAAAGGCCTGGTTTCCCATAACCAGTTTCTTATGCATCTGTATCCTCTCGATGTCGCCGGCGCGTTACGGCAAGACGGATGCCTGCCGCCGCGACTCGGTACGAAATCAACGAGAATCAGTGTACTCCATTAAGCTAAAGTATGCGAACACCCTCTGCTAAAAAAGCAGTTCACTTGGTCTTTTTAGGCTTGTTGACGATGATGATGCCGCCGCAGACCAACAGCAGGGCAACGATAACGGTAACGGGGCTCGTGCCGGCGCCCTC
>CAKUEZ010000006.1 GCA_934646965.1 uncultured Collinsella sp.
TCGTCCAGTCCAAGATTGCGAGGGCCAAACGCCACCTCGTCAAAGACCGTGGCGGAAAAAAACTGCTGCTCGGGGCGTTGCTGCACGAGCGCCACGGTTTTGCGGTACGTACGAAGTTCATCCGCCGTGGGGTGTGTGCCAAGCGCGGTGCCGTCCGCCACGACAGACCCCGCCTGCACGGCAAACGCTCCGGCAAGGACGCGCAGCAGCGTTGACTTACCGGAACCGGAGGCGCCTACGATACCGATCACGCGGCCGGGCATAACATCCAGCGAAACATGGGACAGGGCGCAGACGTTTGCCTCGGGATAGCAGACAGTTATGTTCGAGCAGGTTAACGACACAGTTCCTCCAGGCCGCATCGAATGAGCAGGTCGCGCTGGCCGGCAAGGTCCTGCACGGCACCCAGGTATGCGATGACACCCGCCTCGAAGACGGCGACGCGGTCGGCGCGGGCAACCTCGTCGAGCAGCTGTGTGACCTGGATCACGGCAACATCGTGCTGGCAAAGATGATCGATGAGATCATTGACAGCCTCGCGGGCGGCCTCATCGAGCATGGCGGTCGTCTCGTCAAAAATCACGAGCGAAGGGGAGAGCGCAGCCAATCCCGATGCCGCCACGCGTTGCTTTTGGCCGCCCGAGAGCGTGGCGACATCGCGGCCCTCAAGCTCGACGATGCCAAGCTCGCTGAGTGCCTGCAAGACTTCTGAACGCATTTCGTCGCGGGGAACACCGCGGTTTTCGAGCCCAAAGGCCACATCGTCTCGCACGATTGGGGCGACGATTTGGTTGTCGGGATCCTGAAAAGCAAGACCTACGGTGCCCTGCACGCGCATGGCGGGCCCGTTTACATCTTTGAGTAGCCCCGCAAGCTCGAGCGCACAGGTGCTTTTGCCACTGCCGTTGGCGCCGACAAAGGCGATGCGCTCTCCCGCCACGATATTGGCGGCAAGTGCAGCGCAATCGACGGAGGGACGTGTGTCATCGGCTTGCTCGATACCGGCGAGCGCACCTTCTGCCACCGCGCCCGTAATGCCGCCGGTGACACAGGCGGCAACGCCCAGAACGCCCAGATTGATAAAGACCGCCGGGGTCTGCAGCGCCATGGCAGCAACGCCCAGCTGGCCTACATTGTGCAGCACGGCGGCAAGCATGCTCACGGGCACCAAGCCAACACCCGGCACGGCAGCAAGGGCGACCATGCCGATAAAGGCGAGGGCCGTGCCGCCCAGGCTATAGGCGAGCATCATGGGCGAGCCGAACAAAAAGCCCGATGCAAAGACCTTGACGAGCGCAACGGCACCGGCGCTTTTGACATCGAGCGTATAGAGCGCGACGACTACGGCCACGTTGGCAAGGCCCAGTTTAATGCCGGGCACCGCGACGGGCAGCGGAATCATGGTCTCCAGATAGGACAGCACCAATGCGCAGGCGCACAGCAGCGAAACGCGCGCCAGGCGGTGAGCGTGCTCGATATCGACCATCTCCACGGATTAGCGCCCCACTACGTCGTAGGTGGTCTCGGTGCTCTCGTCGACGATATCGACGGTAAGCTTGTGCGGAAGGCAGACAATTTGCTGCCCGGCAGCGTCAATCCAGCCCTGGTGCACGCAGTCCTGGTTGGGACAGTCTGCCTCCTCGACGTGCACCCGTCCGTCCTTGATCTCGATAACGTTGGTCCCCAAGTCGGTCGTGACGGTCTTGGTAGCATCCTGGCCCAGAGGGAGCTCGTAGACGTTTTGCGCGCCATCGCGGATGGCGACCGTTGCCGTGTCGGCATCTGTGTTCGCTCCTGTCAGGCGTGTGACGACCAAGCCGGCACACGCGACGGCCGCTATCGCCACAACCAGGATAAGGTTGAGCTTTTTGCTGCTGCGCCCATCGCGCGCGCTGTTGCGTTTGGACATCATGACCCCTAGTCCTGCAAAATCTTGAACGCCGAGCCGTCGCTCTTGGTGGCGTGATCGTCCATATCGACCAGAACGCCGCCCTCAAAGCGCTCGTCGCTTTCGATGAGCTCCATGGCGCGGTCGTGACCGAGCAAAAACAGGATGGTGGAATACGCATCGCCCAGCACGGACTTCTTGGTCATGATCGAGGCGCTCTTGAGGTCGGTGCTTGCGGGGTAGCCCGTTTTGGGGTCGAGGATGTGGTAGTAAAGCTGTCCGTCCTGCTCAAAGCTGCGCTCGTAGAGGCCGCTGGTGACGACCGAGCGGTTGCGCGCCGCGACGGTTGCCAGCACGTCGTCCTGCGCGCCGTTGGGGTCCTGGACGCCAACGCTCCAGGCATCGCCGTCAAAGCTTTCGCCCATAACGTAGACGTTGCCGCCCAGGCTAATCGATGCGTTTTTGCAGCCGCCCTCTTTGAGCATGCTCACCAAATCGTCAGTGATGTAGCCCTTGGCGATGCCGCCCAGGTCGAGCTTTGCCTCGGGGTCGGAAAGCGTGACGGTGTTGCCCTCCACCGTGATGGTGCGATAGTCAATGTGGGGAAGCGCTGCCTGAATAGCGGCATCGTCGGGCTTAACGCCCTCGACGAAATCCCAAAGGCTCGATACGGCGCCGATGGTGATGTCGAACAGGCCGTCGGAGTCCTCGGCATACTTGATGGCGTCTTTGATGATCGCGGCCGTCTCGGGCGCGACCTCGACCGGGGCGCCCGCGGCGTTATTGATATTCCAAATGTCGGAGCCCTCGACTGTGCGCGAGAAGCGATTCTCAAAATACGTGCAGCGCTCGCTTACGGCGTTGAGCAGCTTTTTGCTGCACTGGGCGCTGATGGTCACAACGGTGTCGAACGCGAACAGCGTGGTCGATTGCACCTTTTGAGCAGTGTCGCTCTTGGCGCTGGAGCCAGCCGATGCCTTGGCGTCTTGAGTGCCGCAGCCGGCAAGGCCAAGCGACGCGGCGGTCGATAGCAGGCCGGCACCGGCAAGGCTCAAAAA
The DNA here is from genome assembly GCA_934646965.1 of uncultured Collinsella sp. Classification (GTDB taxonomy): domain Bacteria; phylum Actinomycetota; class Coriobacteriia; order Coriobacteriales; family Coriobacteriaceae; genus Collinsella. The sequence goes on from CAKUEZ010000006.1 coordinate 2,947, forward strand.
GGCGCGGCGTGAACAGGTAGAATTGCTGTATTCGGAGATGCTGGGCATGGGCTTCCGTTCTGGGTCGTTGAGTTAGAGCAGGCACAGGCAAATGGCGGCGAGTATCGCGGCCTTTGCGAGCACGGCGACGATGCCGTTGCCGCATAGGTTGCGCGGTTTGGCATTCAAGCCCTGCTCGACGCGCAGGAGCGTGACGTTTGCCATGGGGCAGCCGTCGGCGCAACGTCCGCATGCGATGCACTCGCCGGCTTTAAGGTCGTTGCGGTCGGGGTGGATGCGGACCGGGCAGCGATCCTGGCAGCGGTTGCAGCGCTTGGCGCAGCGCGTGCGGTCGCGGTTGAACTGCGAGACGGGAAGCACCGGCAGCAGCGAGAAGATTGCGCCCAGCGGGCAGAGAAACTGGCAAAAGAAGCGCTCGACCAAGGCCATGCCGAGCACCACGAGGGCAAGGGGGACAAAGGCTCCGGTGGCGATGCCGTCGATATTGCGGGCATCGATAGCCGCAAAGGCAACCCAGGGGCTCAGGCCGGCAATCTGTGACCAAATGCCCAAAAAGCTCAGGATGCAGATGGCCGCCAGCACAAGAAACTTGATAAGCTGCAGCGCACTCTGCACGCCGGCGGGCATGCGGCGGGGCTTGCGCCCCTCGAGCTTAAGGATGCGACGCAGGGGCGTGGCAAGCGCGTACACGGCATCGCCGAGCGTGCCGAAGGCGCAGGCATAGCCGCAAAAGAAACGTCCGAACACGCAAGTAAATGCGAGGACGGCCAGGAGCAGCGCGACAAAGCCGGTGAGCTCGATGGTCTGCTGAGCGCCGAGCTGCGAAAAGACGTACTTAATGCCGTTAAAGCTTGCGCTAAAGACGGCGGGGAAGGCCAAAAAGAACGCCAACTGGCAGGCCCGCCGCAGCCCGTTATGGATAAACTCGGCGCGACGGCGCTTTTGACCTGCATTTTTGGGAGCACGAATTATCTGCAGGGTATCGGCAATCTTTTTGCGCATGCCGCCTTGCTTGCCGGTGATGCGCCCAGCGGCCTTGGATGCCCCGGCTTGGGAATTGACAGCCATGCTACTCGCTCCCTTCGCCGGCATTGGACGCTTCGAGTGCCTGCGTGGCGCCGTTGAGGATGCCGGCAGACGAGAACGTGGCGCCCGAGACGGTGTCGACGGATGTGGTCTGGGCGTCGACGATGTCATCGCAAAGGCGCTCGGCCTGCGAAAAATACGCAGGCGTTTCGCCGGCATGGTCGATGACCTCGACGGATGCAATGTAGCCGTTATCGATGGTGACCTGCGTGGTCACGGTGCCGCCGTAGCCCTGGGCCGAGGCGGTAAACGTGCCATCGGTGGCATAGGGGCCGCGCTCGCCGCTGCGTGCGACGGTTTGCGCTTCCTGTTTAGCGGCGGCATCGGCCTGGGCGACCTGTACAGCCCAGGTGTTAAAGCCCAGCACGATGCCCGCGACGATGCAGACGTTGATGGCCTTGAGGATAAAGATGTGGTTGCGCGCGATGGCGTGACCTGCGGCGATAAAGGGATTAGGCACGGGCGTTCACCTCGGTGGATGCGGTGTCATCGGTACTGGAAGCCGTGGTGTTGGCGCCCGCGTCCGCGCCGCCGCTCGCGGCTCCGTTGCTATCGCTGTCGGTGTCCTTGTTGGTGCCATGGGCCTTTTCGTATGCCGCATGTGCCTTCTCGAGCGCGCGGGCGTACGCCTTGGCGATGGCGCGCGAAGAATACGTGGACCGAGAGACCACGTCGACCTGCGACGGCTGCTTCTTGCCATCGATGAGCTGGGAAATCACGCCCGTATAGAGCGTTCCGCGCAGGGTGCGGCCATAGGCGGCGTAGTCCAGGTAGGTGTCGTTGGCCTCGTCGAAGGGGTCGAGCGTGGGGTCATCGGGCTCGCCGGTCGAAGATCCGTAGACATCGGTTATGCCGGTCGGGGTGCCGTTTTCGATGCGGACGGTGAGCGCCACGTAGTACGGCGTAAAGGCTTCCTCATCCTTCTCGTTTTGGCAGAGGGCATAGGCGGTGTAATCGCCGTCTTCGTATTGTGTCGAGGTATCGGGATCGGGCGTTGGATTGGGGCCGGGCGTGGGCGTTGGCTCAGGCTCCGGATCGGGGTCCGGGGTGGTGCCAGCGGCTTCGGCTGCCTTTTTAAGTGCATTGTTGACAGCATCGCGGATGCCTTCGCTCGAATAGGTGGCGCCGCTCACGGCATCGACCGACGTAGTCTGTGCCGCGATGATGCGACCGGGGATGGTTGCCCACGCACGACCAAAGTAGGGCTCATCATCCATGCTACTTACGAGCTCGATTGAGGCGACCTTGCCGCCGGAGACGGTGACGCGCACGGTCATGGGGCCTTCGTAGCCCTCGCCTTCGCCTAGGTAGACGCCATCGGCATAGCCGTTGGCAGGTGTGACGGTGGTAATGGTGGTGTGCGGTTTGGAGCTTGATCCGGCACTGTTCGTCGCGGGGGCGACGGCCTGAGCCAGGCCGCCCGTCGCCTGAACGAGTGCGTTTCGGATGGCCATGAGGATGCCTTTGGACGAGTACGTGGCGCCCGAGACGGTATCGACGGAGGTGGATTGTGCTGCGATCACGGACGGGATTACGGCCTGCGCGCGGTTGAGGTAGGCGGCATCGTCGCCCGACGAGACGATTTGAATGGCGGCGATCTTGCCGTCAGCAACCGTAACCTGCACGGTGATGGTGCCGCTAAAGCCGGTGCCCGAGCCGGTGTAGACGCCGTCTTTGAGATTGGTGGCATCGATGCCGTAGTCGGAGGCATTGAGCGAAACGCCACTCGTGGGCTCTCCTGACTGCTTTTCGACCTGCGAGGTGTCGACCTGCTTAAGTTCTGCCGCGCCGGCCTGGGAGACCGGTGTAGCCTTGGCGGCGTAAGTTGTCGGCACATATTGCGAAACGCTTAGCGCGACGGTGGCGCCCAGTGCGATCGAGGGGACCAAAAAGCCGGCTCCGGCCAGCTTGCGTCCCAAGCCGGCCAGGCGGGCGGGAGTCGTATGGTCGTTATGCTCCATCAAAAAGAACTCCTTGTTACATGCTGCGTGCGTGACCCGGGCTATACCTGGGCCTCGTGCGCAGCTCTCGTGACGAGACGGTAAAAGCCCGCGGCGGATGCGCGTCCGCCGCGGGCGACGTTGCTATGCGGTGCCAGGTCACCGAATGAGCGAACGACTAGTGGTTAAAACGACGACGGAGCGTGGCTCCGGCGGCAATGATGGCCGCACCCAGTGCCGCCACGATACCGCCGGCGACGAGCTGGTTGTCGCCGGTCGTGGGCAGATCGCCCTTGGCGGCCTCCTGCTTGCTCGAGGACGTGGTCGACGTGGTCGTCGTGGTGCTCGAGGTATTGCCCTTGGAGCTCTGGCTAGGCTTGGCGAGCGCCTCGCGGGCGGTCTTGAGCGTAGTCGTTGCGTCCTCAACGTCGGCTGCGGAGGCGTCGTCCTTCGAAAGGACGGCCTGGGCCGCGGCCAGCGCGGACTGGTATGCCTTCCAGGAGTCGGCGGTGTAGTCGGACTCGTTCAACACATCGGCGCGACCAATCTCGACCTTAAGGTCGGTCTTCTGGTCGGTCGTTGCGGCCTTGGCGAGCGCCGCCTGGGCGTTCTGGAGCGTCGAGAGGGCGTTGGCGACCTCGTCGTCGGTAGCCGCGGGGCTCTCGTTGACGCCCTGGGCAGCGTTCAACGCGTCCTGGAACACGGTCCAGGATGCGGCGGTGTAGGTTCCCTTGTCGTTGTCCAGCTTGACGGCGGCCTCAATCGCGGCGTTGAGCGCCGCCTTATCGGCCGACTTGGTGTAGGTGAAGCCCAGGTTGGTGGTGTAGCCGGTGGCCTCGACCTCAATCTGGTAATCGCCGTTGGCATTGAACACCGGCGATTTATCCTGATTGGCGGCCGCCAGGTTAAGCGAGCCGTCGGCGTTGAAGATCTTTACCGCACCGCGGCCCTGCGCGCTGTACTCGGTACCGTTGACGGTGACCTTGGTGATGTTGCCGATGTAGTTGGCGAGGTCCTCGTCCGTGGCATCGTTGGCGGCGATGAGCTTAAGGTTTGCAGCGTCAAAGCTGGCAACGAGCTTGGAGGTGGTTGCCGTGAAGCTCGTGCTGACATCGGCAAACGTGCCGCTCTTGTCGATAGCGGTCAGCGTGTGGCTGCCCGGCTTAAGCGCCGAGGCGTCAAACGCGACGGATGCGGAGCTGCGTGTCTTGGCGGCAAGCGCTTCGACATCCTGGCCGTCAATCTGATACTTGGCATCGAAGCCCTCGGGCAGGGTGACATCGGCCTTGACGGTGGCATCGGTGTCATCGAGCGAGGTGTCCTCGGCCTTGATGGCGGCGTCGGCATCCTTGACAGGGACATACTGGTCCATGGCCACGGTGTAGGTGCCCGTGGAGGTGTAGAACGTCACGCTCTTGATGGTCTTGCCCATCATGGACGTGTAGTACTGCGAGCTCAGCGGGCTGCCGTGAGACTCGGTGACCAGGCCGCAGCTCCAGGCGAGCTCCTTGCCCTTCCAGATGTTCTCGACGGCGCGCATGCCATAGCCCTCGATGGTGCCGTCCGCATCGGCGGCGTTGACCACGGCACCGTATACGGTCGCCTGGTTGCCGTCGGCGTCGACCATCTGCTCGCGCAGGTTCTTAAAGTCAATCTCGTAGTCGCCGTACTTGCTGGAGGTCTTAAAGTTGGCGGTGACGTTTGCAAGTTCGGTGGTTTCCTTGCCCTCGACAGCGCCAAAGCTCAGGTTGCCCTCGGAATCGGAGGTGAGCTCCTTGTAATTGGTCGGAACCTCGCCGGCGGGCAGCATGTAGTAAGAGTAGCTCACAGACTCAAACAGGGCGTCCTTGCCCGTGTAGGTGGCCGTGGACTCCTTGCCCTTGATCGAGGTGGTGATCGTAACGGAGCTGTCGTCGGTCACGCGGGTGAACTTGGACCAATCGATGTCGCCTTCGCCCACCTTGACGGCAAACGTGACGCCCGAGATATCCGTACCGTCGGAGTTGACGTGGTAGGAGCCGCTCGCCAGCGTGGAGCGCGTCTTTTGCTTGGTGGCGGAGGTGACGACATCGGTGCCGGCATTGTTGCTCTCGGCGGCGTAGAAGTCGGCGTAGGGGATGTTCATGAGCACGTAGTCGCCGGCCTCGGGATACAGGCTCACGAGGGCATCGAGCGCGCCCTGCAGGTGGGTGATTTGCTCGGCGGCCTCGGACTCGCCCAGGTTCTTCTTGGCCAGGAGGTCCTTGGTCTCGGCGGTCTCGGTCTCGATGGACGAAGCGGTCCAGGAGTCCTCGGTGTATTTGGACTTATCGAGCGCCGCTGCCTTGTCGTAGAGCTCCTGAAGCTGAGCCTTGGTTGCCTCGGTTACCGGCTCCTTGGCACCCACGATGTTGTCGTCGGTTGCCTGGAACTCGTAGGTGTAATCGTTGTAGCCCAGGGCGTGGACGGTAAGCTTCCAGTAGCCGGTGCCGTTGGTGCCCTCGGGCAGCTGGCAGCGCTCGGACTTGGTGAGGCCCAGCTGAATGCCCATGGACTTGTGCATCCAGTTGTCGGCGGCGAACTTGGTGCCATAGGTGGCAAGGGCGTTGGTATAGGTCGCGTCGTCGCCGTAGTAGGTCCAGGTGACGCTTTGCATGTTGGCGCCCAGGTCGCCGTAGTTGCCGTTAAGGTCCACGCGCAGGAACTCGCCATAGGAGCCGCTTGCGTCCTTAACCGTGGGCTCGATACCCGTGGCGGTCTTGAGCTCCCGGCCCTCGATGCCCGACTCGGTGCCGGTGGCGGCAGCCGAGAAGCTAAAGGTGCCGTTGTTGTTCGTCACGGTCTTAAGGCCGTTGGTGTTGGCGTCGACGGCCGCAACAAGGCCGGAGTAAGCCTGAAGGTTTTGCTCGCCATAGCCGCCGGCAAGCGTTTCGCCGTTGGCGACAAAGCTGTGGCTCGCCTTAAAGGCCTCGAGGTCGGCGGTCTTGATCTTGACGGGGACGTACTTGAGGCCCGTGACTTCGTGACCCGTCATGGTGTACACCGTGCCGTCGGCTGCCGTCACAGTCTTAGCCTTGCTGTCGATGGAGAAGACATTGCCATCGACATCGACAAAGGACTTGCTGTCGGGATAGTACGAAGGGTAAATTTTCACGCCCTCGGCAGTTTCAATCACATCAGTGCACTGGTAGCTGCCGCGATGCAGGCCATGGTTAAAGGTCGCGCGGGTCACCACGTCAAAGGCGCCCTTGTCAGCTTCGTTGCGGGAATCGAGCTCGCTCGACGAAGCGGAAGATCCTGCCGCCTGCACGTTTTCGCCCGCCCAATACTCGGCCCACGTCAGACCGGCATAGCCGTAGGTGTACTCGTCGGCTGCGGGGGTCGACGGGTTCTGCTCGTCATAGGCAGCCTGCAGGGCGTTATCGACGGCGGCCTTGATGGCGTTGGACGAGACGGTGGCAGTGGAGACGGCATCAACGCTTGTTCCGTTCGCCTCGACGATCTTATCCGCCATACCAGTGACGTGCTTGCGGGCATTACCGTGTTCGGCTTTGTCGAGATAGTCCCAGCTCTCGCCGGTCAGCGCATCGTAGGTTTCATCAGCGACTTTAACGGAGTCGATCTTGCCCGAGGCGACCTTTACGGTCACTTTGACCTCGTAGCTGTCGACGTCCCACTCGTTACCGCCCGCAGCGGGATCATTCGAGTCAGCCGTTGCTGTGCCCGTGTACGTGCCATCTGCGATTTTGGTCAAATCGTAGCTGGTTGAGGAGGACGTGGTGTCGTCAGAGACGGTGCTCAGGCTATACTCGGAGCTGAGGGAATTCGTTTCCTCACTAGTGGCGGAGATCGGCGCGTTGTTGGTAGCTTCGGAGCCGGTCTCCGTTGTTGCTGCTGCGGCAAAAGCGCTGGTAGGCATCATCGAGACGGTCACCGCGGCGATGAGTGCGCCTCGGCAGGCATTGCTGCCCACAGCGTTGAGCTTGCGCAGCACAGCGTTATCGTTGTGCATAGAACCTCTTTTCTATTGATCGGTCGTTGGGTGCTGCTCTCCTTTCCTGTTGCACCCGGATGGACAGTGGCCATGTGCGTCGCACATGATAGGTAACTGCCATAGAACTCATGTTGCTTACCGCAAAAAGTTAAAGGCAGTAAACAAAAATACCAGAAATTACCACTGGTTAACTTGTCAATTCAATTGTCGTTTGGTCGTAACGCAAGATCTTTGGTCTTTGCGCTTGGCGCTCCGGCTTTGTCGGGCGTTCGATTTGTCGGACAGGTCGGTCAGTTGGGGGTATGCTGGAGGGGACCATCAACCCAGCGAAAGGGAAGAGCATGACGGATCAGGAAACGCCCGAGCGCGCGCACGTGACGGCCGACGATATCGAGGCTGCCAACGACCTCATCGACTTTATCGAGGCATGCCCCAGCATGTTCCATACGGCAGCGACCATTATGGCCGAGCTCGATGAGGCAGGCTTTACCTACCTGCCCGAGAATGCGGCATGGGATATTGAGCCGGGCGGGCGCTACTACACGCAGCGCAACACCTCGAGCGTCATCGCCTTTAAGGTGGGCGAGGACCTGGCAGCAACGTGGGGCGAGGACGGCGTTGCCGGCGACTATCATTTTCAGCTCACGGCGTCACATAGCGATTCGCCCACGTTTAAGGTCAAGGCTGTGCCCGAGCTCGACGGCGCGGGCGAGACACTGCGCCTGAATACCGAGGCCTACGGCGGCATGATCGACTACACCTGGTTTGATCGTCCGTTGGCGCTGGCCGGTCGCGTGCTGGTGCGCGAAGGCGACCGTATTGAGAGCCGCCTGCTTGCCACCGAGCGCGAAGTTGCTATCATTCCGAGCCTTGCCATCCACATGAACCGCGGCGTCAACGAGGGCTTTGCGCCCAACCGCGCCGTCGACCTGTGCCCGCTCATCAGCGCCGGCGAGCTGAAGCAGGGCGACTTTGATGCCCTGATCGCCGATGAGCTCGATGTGGAACCCGAGCAGATCTTGGGCCGTGACCTGTTCCTGGTCAATCGTCAGGATGCACGCATTTGGGGCTGGGCCGACGAGTTTATCTCGACGCCCAAGCTCGACGACCTGGCCTGCGCCTACACCTCGCTGCAGGCGTTTTTGGGTGCCGAGAATGCGCACGATGTCTCGGTCTTCTGCTGCTTCGATAACGAGGAAGTTGGCTCCGAGACCAAGCAGGGTGCCATGTCTACGTTCTTGGCCGACGCGCTGCGCCGCATTAACGGGTCGCTTGGCTTTGATGACGAGTCGTACCATCGCGCGCTTGCCGCTTCGATGCTCGTGAGCTGCGACAATGCTCATGCCGTGCACCCCAATCACGCCGAGAAGTGCGATGCCCGCAACCAGGTGGTGCTCAACGGCGGCATCGTCATCAAGGAGGCCGCCAACCAGCACTACTGCACCGATGCCTTTAGCCGCGCGGTGTTCCAGGCCATCTGCGACGACGCCGATGTGCCCACGCAGGCCTTCGCCAACAAGAGCGACATGGCCGGCGGTTCCACCCTCGGCAACCTGTCCAATATGCAGGCAAGCATGCACGCCGTAGACGTGGGCCTGCCGCAGCTGGCCATGCACTCGAGCTACGAGACCGGCGGCGTGCGCGACGTGATGTACGCCATCCGCGCCCTCACCGCCTTCTACGAGCGCAACCTAACCATCAACGGCGCCGAAAGCGTAGAGCTCTAAAACTTGCCAAATAGGGACAGGTTTACTTTGGCAGGTTTTATCTGGGCAAATGCAAATGGTGAAACCGAACTAGACCGGTGATGCGTAGCCGCCGAGGTGCAGTATACCTCGGCGGCTTTTTGTGTACAGAGTACGGCCAATGCTAATAAATGCTATACATGCTTTACGTATCTACCATAGAGTTCTATGATAATTTTAAAGTATTAAGGAGGGATCATGACCACAACAGCCGCTCAGATCAACGTACGTCTCGATGCCGATCTTAAAAGGAGTGGGGACGCCGCTCTCTCCAGGGCCGGTATGACGCCGAGCCAAGCGGTGCGTGCGCTCTGGCAACTTGCGGCATCTCTGGCTGATCGGCCCGGCGTGCTCCAGGACATCCTTTCGCCCGATCGAGCCCGAGCGGAGCAACGCGAGCGCGAGAAGGCCGCCAGGCGCAAGCTGGGACTCATCGATCAGGGTTCACAACTGTTTGCCATCGCCTGCCGTGAGTCGGGAATCGACGTAGCTAGGGCGCAGCCGACGGGCGATGAAGAACTCAAACGGAACGCCTATGCGGATCGCTATGGCGAGGAGATGAGCTGGCTCTATGAGTGAGAATCCAAAACGCATCTTGGTTGACACCAACGTGTGGCTTGATTACTTCATCCCCTCACGACGCGGCCGTTCGGCGGCGGTTGAGTTTTTGCGCGACGCGTGTACGGCGCAGGTCGAGTTACTGTATGCGGCAACGTCGTCCAAGGACCTGTTCTATTTGATTTCAAGTGAGCATAAGGCATGGTATCGGCGGGAGCACGGCTCGCTTTCTCAAGATGCCGCTTCGGCGGCGACATCACTCGCATGGGATTGTCTTGAGGTGCTGTCGCAACTTGCCACACCAGTACCCTGTGCCCTGAGTGACATATGGATGGCGAGCAAGCAACGCCAACTCCATAGCGATTACGAAGACGATTTAATCATCGCGGCAGCGATGCGTGCAGAGGCAGATCTCTTGGTCACCAACGATGTCAAGCTCTGCTCACACGCACCCGTCGCGGCGATGAGCGTCGAAAACGCAAGAAACTACCTAGCATCGCTCCAATAAAAAGACCTAACAGGTAGAACAAAAGTCAGCGAGAGCCCGCCAGAGCGAGCAAGGTGACGTGAAAGAGGAGGGCATAGGCCTTTTGGCCATGCCCGACGATTGAACGTCAGATTGCCGCTCTGGCGGGCTCGCAGCGTCGAGTAGTTCCGGCGTTTGGTAAAACGCCGGAACAAATTAGTGTTCAATCCAGCAGCGGAGCGTTTCGCCGGCCTGCAGGTGGCGCAGGTTTTCGGCGGCGATGTCGACGACGTTGTTGAGCGTGGCCTCTAGGTGGAACCAGCCCGAGATATGCGGCGTGATGAGCATGTTGGGCGCATCCCACAGCGGGCTTGTTGCAGGCAATGGCTCGGGGTCGGTAACATCGACTGCCGCACCGGCGAGGTGTCCCGATTCAAGGGCGGCAACCAAATCGTCGGCAACCACGAGGTCACCGCGTCCGCCGTTGGCAAAGAACGCGCCGGGCTTCATTGCGGCGAAAAACTCGGCATTCGCAAGGCCGCGGGTCTCGGGCGTGCTCGGCATAAAGGACGCGACGATGTCTGCTTCGGCCAAGCGCTCGGGTAGGGCATCCATGCCATCCATGTCCTCAAACACAATGGGATAGACGAGGGGATGGCGCTTGATGCCGCGGACGTGCGCGCCCATGCTGCTGCAGAGCGTGGCAAAGTGCCCGCCGATATCGCCCGCGCCCAGCACGAGTACATTGGCGTTTTTGAGCGAAGTGACCGGCCCCAGGTCCTCCCAGCGATGCTCGCGCTGCAGATCCTGATAGCTGGGCAGGCGCTTCATCATCGAAAGGACCATCGCAAACATGTGCTCGCTCACGGCCTGTCCGTAGGCACCTACCGAGCAGGAGAGCTTTGCCTCTGCCGGCACGGTGCCGGCGGCGAGGTAATCATCGTAACCGGCACTCTGCAGCTGTAGCAGCTGGAGATGCTCGCATTCCGTGAGCATGGCGGGGTCAATGTTGCCCAGAATCACATCGGCATCGGCGACCTGCTCGTGCGTAGCGGCGCCGGCGCTCGTATAGATAAAGTCTTCGCCCGGAGCACTCGACTCAAGGATCGCGCGATGACGATCGTTGACGGGCAACAAAACCAAGATGTTCAAGAGAAGTCCTCTCTATCAAACCTGCCAAAAAGGGACAGGTTTATTTTGGCAGGTTTTATCAGGCAAAACGGTACAAAAACGCCGGCCTTCGCGATGGTTTACATTCCCATCGCAAAGGCCGGCGCATCTGCGGCTACCAGCTCAGCAGCTCGTATCCGTCCTCGGTCACCACGAGCTGAACCTCGCACTGGGCCGAATCGCTGCCGTCCTTGGTGCGCACGCACCAGCCGTCGCCCTTGCTGATCTTAATGTCGGGCTTGCCGGCGTTGACCATGGGCTCGATGGTAAAGACCATGCCCGGCACCATGATGGTGTCCGCGTCGGGTGCCTCGGTGGTAAAGCCCACGAACGGGTCCTCGTGGAACTCCTTGCCAATGCCGTGCCCGCCGTACTCGCGCACCACGCTAAAGCCGGCGTCCTCGACCGTCTTTTGCACGGCCTCGGCCATGACGGACAGCGGCAGCCACGGCTTGACGGCGGCAAGGCCCGCCTCCACGCTGGCGCGAGTGACATCGACCAGGCGCTGGCGCTCGGCCGAGACCTCGCCGATGCAGAACATGCGGCTCGAATCGCTAAAGTAGCCGTCCAAGATCGTAGAGCAGTCCACGTTGATGATGTCGCCCTCGTGCAGTACGTCCGTGTCGCAGGGAATGCCGTGGCAGACGACGTCGTTGATCGAGGTGCACACGCTCTTGGGATAGCCCTCGTAGTTGAGGTCGGCCGGCGTGCCGCCATGCTCGACGGTGTAGTCGTAGATCATCTGATCGATCTGGTTGGTGGTCATGCCCTCGGCGATGCGCTCGCCGACGTAGTCGAGCACGCCTACGTTGATGGCGGCCGAGCGCTTGATGCCCTCGATATCGGCAGGCGTCTTGTAGAGCGTGCGGGGCAGGACGTTCCAGCCCTCCTCCCACAGGCGCTCGAGGCGCTCGTCGAAGGCGCTGTGACACTTCTTATATTTTTTGCCGCTGCCGCACCAGCAAGCATCGTTGCGGCCGGGCACGGGTCCTTTGTCATACATAGCTAACTTCCTTTCATCCGCAGCTAGTATAGCCCACCCGCAGACCAGCTAATTTGGGACGGGGCTTGTTGCTGAGTAGTCAATTTGGGACGGGGCTATTTTAGCTGCCCCGGCAGTCAATTAACCTAACCGGCGCGCTACCAGCCGGGGTAGCTAAAGCGCCATCTCAGATCGGCTGTTTTCAGAAGTATGGCGGATTACGGGGCGAGATCGGTGATGCCTGACCACAGCGAAAATGGCTGAAATAAAACCGCAGGTAGATGGCTTGTTGAAATTTGAAAATACCCGGTATGGATAGGGGTTCCCACTTTGACCCCGTAATTCGGCATAGTTTTGAAATGGCAGCAACCTAGTATCAGCCTTTGGGGCATTGGGGCAGGAGGCCACGGCCGATGGCGCGCCCCGGATCGCCGATACCGCGGCCGAGCGCCTGCCCACACGAGTCCACGAAGGCTCTAAAATAGCCCCGTCCCAAATTGACTGCTCAACGACAAAGCCCCGCTCTCAGAATGAGTTTTTAATCCCCGTCCCAGAAAAATCATCTTGGGGTAGTCAAAAAAGCCCCGTCCCAAATTAGCTGCTGGTGGGTGGCGGCGTGCTAGTAGCTTACCTGGCAGGGGATGCCGAGGGCTTGGACGCGTGTGGCGATGGCATCGAGGACCTCAGGCGCAGCTTTGGCAAGGCCAGCTGCCGGCGTCTCGCGCGCCACTGTGTAGATGGTCGCCTCTTGCGGGCGAATGCGCTCGAGCGCCGCGAGCCAGGGGCCAACGTACTCCTCGCCGGTGTTGTCGACGGACTCGCCCTGGTACTCGCCGGTCAAAAAGATCGTCTGAATGATGACGTGCCCGTCAAAGCTCGCGAAGGTTTCGATCTGATGCTCGACGTCGTAGGGGCCAACAGGTTGGTCGAGCAGCTGGATAAACGCCGGATCGACGGTATCGAGCTTGAGGATGTTGTCGTCGACCATCATGAGCGCATCGTGCACGGCGGGCTGGTCGGCGCGTGTGCCGTTGGAGAGCACGGCAATCTTGGTGCTCGGCGCCAGCTTGTCGCGCAGCGCCACCGCGCCGGCGATGGCCTGCGGAAACTCCGGAGCGGCAGTGGGCTCGCCATTGCCGGCGAAGGTAATCACGTCGGGAAGCTCGCCCTCGGCGGACATTTCGCGCAGTTTAGCCTCGAGCGCGTCGAGCACCACGGCGGCCGTGTTGTACGGCTCATGGCACGGGCGCTCGCCGTTAAAGCCGTTTTCGCAGTAGATGCAGTCAAACGTGCAGATTTTGCCGCTGGCTGGCATCATATTGACGCCGAGTGAAAGCCCCAAACGTCGGCTGCGGACAGGGCCAAAAATCGGGCTGGCATTCAAAAACGTAGACATAAAAAAGTCCCCTCGTAAAGTTTGCACACCAGCTTATCACCCTGAAGCGGATGGATGTGGAACGCTCCGATCGAACCCAAAATCTTGCAGTTCTACTTATCAAGATTTAGACTATCTTGCAAAGTAGAACTGCAAGATTGGGGTCAACATGCCGTTTAACTCATTGGTACAGGAAAAGATCCTTGATTTTGAGAAGCTCGGCATACCAGAGGTTTTCAATCGCGAACTCCAGCTCCTTCCCATTCAAAAGCCTACACGTAACAACCTTGCACAGGTGATCGTGGGTACGCGCCGGTGTGGCAAGACGTACCGTCTTTTCCAAGAGATGCACGACATTGTTGCGGCGGGCTATAACCCTCAGAACATTCTGTACTTCAACTTTGAGGACGAGCGTCTCAAGCCGTATTCGGCGGCGCTGCTTTCCGATGTGCTCGATACATTTTTCGCCATGCGTCCCACGGCAAAGGAGGAAGGGTGCTTTCTCTTTTTTGATGAGATCCAAGAGGTGCCCGACTGGAGCCTTTTCTTAAGACGCGTTATCGATTCAACTGAAGCAACGGTTTATGTCACGGGTTCCTCATCGAAGATGCTGTCGACCGAGCTTGCTTCAGAGTTTAGAGGCCGCTCGATTTCCAAAGAGCTTTTCCCATTGAGTTTTGGCGAGTTCGTTCGTTGGTCGACGGGGCTATCCGTCAGCGCTTCCGATGGGTTTTCATCGACTGATGCAGCTGTGTTGAGAAATGCGCTTAATGATTATCTGCTTCGTGGTGGTTACATCGCAGCACTCAAACTGCCCGCTGTTGACGGCATGATGCTCATGCAAGAGTACGCGTACCGTACGGCGGCGATGGACGTGATCGAACGATACAACCTGCGAATGCCGCAGGTCGCAGTGAGTTTTCTCACCAGGTGCCTTGCCTCGTCTGGGCGCGAGCTCTCGGTGAATAAGATCTCGCACGAGTTAAAGAGTCGGGGAGTCTCGACGTCACGAGAGACGCTGTCAAGCCTGCTGTCGTATTACGAGGAGGCTTACTTGGTCTTTTCTTTGGGTGATTTGAACCGAGCGCTTGCCGATAACCCTCGTTCTAGCTCAAAGGTTTATTCGGTCGACCCGGGATTGTTCACAGCGTTCTCGAAAGCGGCGAGCAAGGAGGTTGGCCAGCGGCTGGAGACGGCGGTGTTCAATAAACTCCGCCGTCTGGCGCCGGTTGTGCGCACGGGCTCTCTCGCCCGATTGACGTTTGAGTACGAGAAGAAATCTCATGAGATCGATTTTGTGATGGGGGACGCTCTGCTTGGTGATGCGTATCAGTTGATTCAGGTGAGCGTGGATATAACGAATCCAAAAACACTGCAGCGTGAGGTGTCAGCCCTTACGGCAGCCATGTTCAAATACGGCATCAATGAATCGGTTATCGTAACAATGGATACCGAAGAGACGATTGAAACCCAATCGGGAATCGTTCGAGTGGTTCCTGCTTGGAAATGGCTGATTGGCTAATAGCCGTCGATTCGGTGCGATGGTTTGTGAAAGATGGAGTGACGGCATGGTTAAGGGCATTGGGATTGATTCGGTCGATATCGACGAGATGCGTCGGCTTTGCTCGGATTTGGAAGGGACTTTCGTGCGTCGCGTTTTTACGGCGGCTGAGCGTGCCCAGGCGATTGGGCGCCATGATCCCGCACAGGTATTCGCCGGCAAGTTCGCAGCCAAGGAGGCGGCGTTCAAGGCGCTGGTCCAGCATACGGAAGGGGGCTTTGACCTGCGGATTATCGAGACCCTCGAGGACGCGAACGGTGCGCCGCATATCACACTCACGGGCTCCCTTGCCCCGATACTCCAGCAAGCAGGCGTCAGCGAGCTTCTTGTCTCCATCACCAACGAGCGTGACCTGGCCACGGCGATTGTCCTGGCACAGTAGGCGTTTGCATCCACAGGCAGGATCTTCGATTTTTCGTGCAGTGCCGCGCTATCTACTCGAGCGGTGTTTTGGAGGGGTCGAACCGGCCCTGCAGCCGCAGTATGTGAAATGTTATCTGGATGTTGGCGATTGTCTCGGCGTCTTTGAAATCGCAGCCCATGATCTGCCGGATCTTGTCGAGCCGGTAGTAGAGCGTGTTCTTATGGATGAAGAGTTCGGCGGCCACGTCGGCGGGATGTGATGGGTCCTGCAGGTAACGCCATAACGTGAGCGCGAGCTCCGTTCCCTCGCGCTCGTCTTCCTCGAGCAGACGGATGAGCGGCGAGAACTGGCAGCTGTAGATCACGTGCGGATCGTCGACATGGATGACCAGATCGTCAAGGCGGAACGTAGAGTATGGAAAGACATGCCGATGGATATCAAGGCGCCGCGCAACGGCGATGGCGCGCTTTGCTTCGTCGATACGGGGTTTTGCCTGGTGAATATCGGTGAATCCTGCGCTTGCTCCTATGACGATCGCCGTGCCCGTGAGCTGCTGCTCGAGCGCGTCGACATCGCAGAAACGCTCTCCGGGCCCCTCGACGCTCGAAAGGAACAGGATTTCCGTCTGGTTGATCGTGTACACCGCGTTCTCGATATGGTTGAGCAGGCGTTCTGCCAACGGCTTCACACTGTCGAAGGCGAGCAGCTGCCGCGAAAAGTCGACGCAGAGCATGTGCAGGCGCGGCTTGAGCTTGTAGCCGAACACCGAGAACTGCTTGCGTAGACGATCCATATCGTTGAGTTCCAGACCCGATTCCAACAGCTTGAACAGACGCGCGTAATAGAGGGTCTTGTTAAGTGTGTAGGCATCGCTGCGCTGCATCTGGATGCTGACGATCTGCGCGATCGTGGGGAGCATGGCCGTGCGACTGGGGCGCAGGCGCCGTCCTTGGGTGAAGAAGCTCATCGAGCCGATGATAGTGTCGCCCGCGTGGATAAGGGCGTAATGGTTGGTGTAGACGTTGCCGTCATCGTCGGTCCAGTCGAACACGCGTAGATCGAACGGCTTGCGGATATTGGTCAGCCCCTTCGCCTTCAGCAGCGGGAACGCGTTGATGGGGACGGTGTTGTCGCTGGTGTCCTCGCCATGCGTGACGAAGGAAGGGAAGTTGTCGGAGACCGCGATGTAGGTGAGCGAGTTGTCGAGCACCGAGACCGGGGCACCTACGGCCGAGGCTGCGACGTTGAGCAGGGTTTTGAGGGTCGCGCCGCGGTTGACGAGATCGGTCATCGAGATGACCATGTCCTTTTTCTTTTGGAGTTCGCGGAATTCGTACGATACCGTCTCGAACGCCTCGATCCATTGGCGGAACTCATGGACGGTCGCGATGAACAGGTTGCCCGAAAGCGGTTTCAGCGGTTCATCGAGACGCAGGAAGAACGCGCGCCCCCGCCGCAGCTCTTCGGGAAGCATGTTGAAATAGGATGCTTCAGCGAAAAAAACGATGTCGACGTCATCGAGCGTGGCGGCCGTGGAACCCGAAAGCAAGGTCATTCCGCTGAAAGATCGGTCATGGAGTCCATCTTTCACGATATTGATTGTGCTGAAGTCCAATTCATTCAACAGCTCGCTAAGCTCCATGTAGCTCCTATCGGTGCAGGTATTATTTCACTAAGATACCAATAACATGCCGAATAATTCCATTACGGGTATTGAGCAAAACCGTTCATTGCTCATTTTCGACCGCTCATCTGCGCTTCCGGTTGCGAAGATTGTTCTCTAGAACAGTGAAGTGCGACCGCTTGCGCCGCATACTGCAAGCCATGGAAACAACCCGGAACAAAACGTTTTCGGGCTACGCAACGAGAGGAGCGTTTTCTATGGCCGAAGAAGAGTACAAGGGCATCTACAAGAAGATGACCTTCGGCAAGGATGGCGAGGAGTTCGAGGTTCCCTTCGCCAAGGGTAACCCCGGCAAGAGCCGCGAGGAACTCGACGAGATCAAGCGCAAGATGCGCGAGGATCCCGAGGCCGCCGGTGACGGCGAGATGGTGGCCACCATGGGCTTCTGCGCCAAGTACGACCCGCACACCTATATGACCGAGATTCCGGGCGTCATGTGCGAGCGCGACGTCGCCTGTGTCCTGCGCGACGGCACCACGATTTACGCCGACATCTACCGTCCGGCCAACACCACCGAGAAGGTACCGGTCATCTGCGTCTTTGCCCCGTTTGGTAAGAACCCTTCCGAGGGTATGGATTCTTGGCAGCTCATGGGCGTGCCGCCCAAAACCGTTTCGCAGTACGCCAAGTTCGAGGCGCCCGATCCCGGCTACTGGTGCCACTACGGCTACGCCGTCGCCAACATCGATCCGCGCGGCGTGGGCAACTCCGAGGGCGACGTCTACCTGTGGGGTTCTCAGGACGCTCAGGACGGCTATGACTTCATCGAGTGGGTTACCGCTCAGGAGTGGTGCAACGGTCGCGCCACGATGATCGGCAACTCCGGCGTGTGCATGGCTCACTGGCGCATCGCCGCCCAGCGCCCGCCGCATCTCGCCTGCCTCGCCGCCTGGGAGGGTCAGGGCGACCTGTACCGCGAGTCCTACTTCTGCGGCGGTATCCCCAACCCCGACTACGAGACGCATATCATCCAGGCGCTCGCCGTCAACAACTATATCGAGGACACCCCCAAGATGGTGGCCGAGAACCCGCTCATGAACGCCTACTACAAGGATAAGATCGTCGACTGGAACAAGATCCGCATCCCGACGTATGTCACCGCCGGTTGGGTCCACCATCACCTGCGCGGTGCCTTCGAGGGCTTCCGTCGTATTCGCTCGCCCAAGAAGTGGATGCGCGCCCACCGCGATTTTGAGTGGCCCGACACCTACAATCCGGAGAACATGGAGGATGTGCGCAAGTTCTTCGACCGTTACTGCAAGGAGATTCACAATGGCTGGGAGATGACGCCGCGCGTGCGCATCGACGTCATGGACGGCTATGACTACGACTACGCCAGCAAGCGCGCCGAGGATACCTTCCCGCTCAAGCGCACCGAGTACAAGAAGCTCTATCTCGATGCCGAGCACGCTGCCGCGGGCTTTGACGAGTACGCCAACGAGTCCGAGGTCGTCTACGATCCCAAGACCGAGACCACGACGTTCACCTACGAGTTCACCGAGGATACCGAGATCACTGGTTTCATGAAGCTGCACCTTAACGTCGAGTGCCGCGGTTATGACAACATGGATCTCTTCCCTTGGGTCATCAAGCTCGATAACGAGGGCAATTACGTACCCATTCGCGTCATGGGCGCTCCTTTCCGCGGCGCATGGGGATTCCTGCGCTGCAGTCATCGCGACCTCGATCCCAAGTATGCGAGCGATTTCCAGCCCGTGCACTCCCACGAGAAGGAGGAGCGCATGAAGCCGGGCGAGATCGTGCCGGTCGACGTCGAGATGTACCCGCACTCCCGCTTCTGGCACAAGGGCGAGAAGCTCCAGATCGTCATCGCCGGTCGCTTTATCAAGACCGAGTGGTTCCACGATAACGATATGAACCATAAGACCGATAACGGCGACGGCATGCATGTCATCCACACCGGTGGCGAGCACCAGTCCTACCTGCAGATCCCGGTCGTTCCCCCCAAATACAAGGTGGGCGACTACATCTGGCGTGGCGATTGCGCCTAAGTCTCCTGAGCGCGATCGTTCACGATTTTTAGGGGCGCGCATTCCACGCATGCGTGCCTGACGGCCCCGGGACATAAGTCCCGGGGCGCCATCCGGCGGGAGGGTCTAGCCTCTCTCCGCCTCCCGCCTTATCTAGGGAGCCGTTTTTATGGCAGAAAACAAGAAATTCAACGCCTGGTTGCCCAATTTTGGCGCCAAGGGTTGGGGCATCACCATTGCCTGCTTCATCTTCTTCTACTTCTATTCATTCTGGAACGCGGCCACCAACACGCTGTTCGGCCTCTTTAACGAGATGTACGGCTGGCAGCAGACCGACATGTCCTATGTCATCACCATCGCCGGCTGGATCAGCCTGATCGCTGTCGTGCTCTTCGGCACGCTCGGCCGCAAGATCGGCGCCAAGATGGTTTCGGTCATCGGCCTTGCCGGGTCGGCTATCGGTTTTGCCGTGCTGGCGTGCGCCCACACGTTCGAGGTCTTTGCCGCGGGCGTTGTGATCTTCAACTTCTCGATGGTCGCCTACGCCACCATCGGCGTAGGACTCCTTGGATCCTCGTGGTTCCCGCGTACCAAGGGTGCCTTCATGGGTATCGCCACCATGGGCATGACTATCTCCTCGGCGACGCTCAACCCCATCATCTTGGGGTTTGCCGGAAGCGCCTTTGGCATCTCCGGTTTCTTCTGGGCTATGGCCGCTGTCGTTGCGATCACGGCCGTCATCGTCTTCCTCTTTGTCAAGAATAACCCCGAGGAAGCAGGCGCCTATCCCGATAACGACCAGTCCGTGAGCCGTGAGGAGCTCGAGGCCGAGTTCAAGGCGGCGCAAGAGTACAAGAAGACGAGCCCTTGGACTACCGCTCGCGTACTCAAGACCCCGCAGACCTGGCTTATCGGTCTTGGAACCGGCCTTCCCATGATGGTCGGCGCCGGTACGATCGCCCTGCTCGTTCCCACGCTCGCCTCTTATGGCCAGGACCCGATGTTCGGCGTCGTGCTCCTATCCTCCATGTGGCCCATCGGTCTGCTCGGCCACTATTTGATCGGCGTACTCGACCAAAAGATCGGCACCAAGAAGACCACGCTCGTCGTGATTTGCGTGCTGGGTATCGGCGGTCTTTTGGTGAAGCTCGGCGGTGTGAACTCCGTCGTCTGCGCCGTGGCAACGGGCATGTTCATGTTC
The DNA here is from genome assembly GCA_934646965.1 of uncultured Collinsella sp. Lineage (GTDB taxonomy): Bacteria > Actinomycetota > Coriobacteriia > Coriobacteriales > Coriobacteriaceae > Collinsella. The sequence continues at coordinate 23,043 of CAKUEZ010000006.1, forward strand.
GGTCTCTCGGGTGCGGCAAACGTCTGCATGTCGCTTACCGCCTCCATTTACGGCCGCGCTGATTTCGAGGTTGCCTATACGCCCATCCAAGTCATCTTCAACGTGCTCAACTTTGCCGGCGTCTCGGTCATGTCGACTGTCTCCGCTGTTGCCGGCCCACAGAACGTGATGCTCGCGGTCTTCGTTATCTGCCTCATCGCGCTCGTCCCCGTGATCGCGCTGCCCTACAAGCAGATCGCGTCCAACATCCGCGGAGAGTAGCCGCCTAGCAGCTGCGCATCCATTGAGCCGGAACGCCGCAGCCGCCAGACAAGCTTTTGTAAACCTAGCCGAGCGATCGCCCGGCATCCAGTCCCACAAGGAAAGGAACACATCATGAACGAATTCCAGGAAGAGGTCGTCGATATTCTCAAGGACAAGGCCGTCGAGATTTTCGGTAGCGACCGTGACAACCTTTCGGCCGAGACCTCCTTTGTCGACGACTTGGGTTGCAAGAGCGTGAACATCGTCCAGTTCGCCTCCGCACTCGAGGACGAGTACGAGGTCGAGGTGCCCTTTATGCAGCTCAACAAGTGCAAGACCTTCGCCGAAGCTGCGAAGCTCATCGACGACACTCTCTCGATGTAGTCTGCGACGGGGCGGCGGCGATCTGCCGCCGTCCCGTCTGATCGCTGCGGCGCCGTCATGGGATCTGGCAGGGGCTTGGATCCCATAGCGAGGCTGCATCGCCTCAACTTACTGCGAAAGGATGGAGACAAGATGGCAACCCTGATCGAAAAGCTTGTCGAGGACGCCAAGGGTGCGCCCAAGCGCGTGGCGCTTCCCGAGTGCGAGGCCGAGAAGACCCTTCTCGCCGCGCGCCGCGTGCTCGACGAGGGTATCGGTACCCCGGTCCTCGTGAGCCCGCGTTCCGTGATCGAGGAGACCGCTGCGCGTGCCGGTGTGTCGCTCGAGGGCATGGAGATTGTCGACAACACTGACGAGGCCGCGGCCGATGCGCTGGCCGAACGATACATGGCCGGCGGCCCGCGTCTCATCAGCGCCAAGGGCAGCCGCCGCAAGATCAAGAACCCCATGTACTACGCCATGATGATGGAGGAGCAGGGTGACGTCGACTGCACGTTCTGCGGTCATGTCAACACTACGGGCGATGTGCTCATGGCGGCACAGACCATTATCGGCCTTGCCGAGGGTGTCGATGTTCCGAGCATCTTCGCGCTTGTCGACACCCCGGGCTTCGAGGGTCCCGAGGGCAGCGTCATCTGCTTTACCGACTGCGGTCTCAACCCCGAGCCCACGGCCGAGGAGCTGGCGTCCATCGCCATCGCCGCCGCCGACGGTTCCGCGGCCATGATGGGATGGGAGCCCCGCGTGGCGTTCCTGTCGTTCTCCACGGATGGGTCCGGTGCCGGAACCTCGGTTGACCGCGTCGACGAGGCTATCAAGATCGCTCGCGAGCGTCGCGCCGATCTCGCTATCGACGGCGAGTTCCAGCTCGACGCCGCCATCGATCCGGCCGTCGCCGCTAAAAAGGTCAAGCGCGAGAGCGATGTGGCGGGGCGTGCCAACGTGCTCGTGTTCCCCGACCTCAATGCCGCGAACATCGCCGTCAAGCTGATCCAGCGCTTTGCCCACGGTGCGGCTTACGGCCACAGTCTTTCGGGTTTCAAGTGCCCTGTCGCCGACAGTTCACGCGGCGCCACGGTCGACGAGATTGTCGGCGACATCGCGATGCTCGTCCTCTCGGCTCGCTGATGGTCGATATGGACGTGGGCGGCTTCGCGGCGGCGCTTCCGTATCTGCGCCGTCAGACCGCGCGCGCTCTCGACGCCCGCGTCATGACGGGAGAGTGGCTAACACCCGAGCTCGAGCTCGGGTGCGCGAGTGGTTGCTGGCTGCATCGTGCGGCTGGCACGTCACCCCGACCTGTGGTGTTCGAACTTCACGGGGGCGGCTTCGCGCTCGGCGATGCCCGCAAGGGCGATGCGTTGCGCGCTTGGGTGCGCGACACCTTCGATGTCAACGTCGTGGGGATCGAGTACCGCTTGGCGCCGGAGCATCCGTTTCCCGCCGCACTCAACGACGTGGCGGGCACGGTCCGGCGCATCGTCGACGGCAGTGAGGTCGAGGTTGCGTCGGCCCATGCCGTGCTCATGGGCTACAGTGCCGGAGCGAACCTGGCCGTCGCCTACGCCCTACTCTCCCAGCGTGACGACTCGGCTCCACCTGTCTCGGGTCTGGCGCTTCATTATCCATGTGTCGATGTGGCCGAGCGGATCGATCCGAACGGCGTACGTGCTTGCGACCTGCCGGTCGACAAGATGGCTGCGTTCTCGGCGATGTATGCGGGGGAGCGTGACGAGACCGATCCGCTGATGTCTCCCGTGTATGCAGAGGATGGCGAGCTCGCTGCGTTGCCGCCCACAGTGTTCTGCCCGGTCGAGGGTGATGCGCTTCTGCCTCAGGCGGAGACGCTGTGCCGCCGTATGACCGATGCGGGTGCGCCTGGCGTTTGGAATCCCGTCGCGGGCGTCTACCACGGCTACATCGAGGACGCGGCCGATATGGAGACGTTCCGCGCCATCTCGATGCCCGAGACCGTCGCCGCACGGCCCCGTGGGTTCCAACATGCTGCGGCCCGCGCCGTCAAAACGTCCCTTGAACATCTGCTCGGGCCGGCATGCCATGACGTGCCGTTTCCCGGCCTTGAAGATCCGGAGTAGCTGCCATGTGCAAATGGAATATCGCGACCATCCTCTGCGACCTCGTGCTTGCGTTGGTTATCAACACTTCGGCGATGCTCATCGGCGGTGCCGAGATCGCATTTCAATCTTGGTATCCGGGCGTGGCGTCGGCGTTTTTCACCAATGTGCTGCTGCAACTCGTGCTGCCCGTTCCCGGGTTTGCCGTCGCGGTGACCGGATGGGTGGGAGAGCACCGTTGGCGCCCCATCCTCCAAGTCTTTGTCGAGAACTTCGTCTTCGTGACGTGCATCTCCTTCACCATGGCTCTGATCCAGACGCCGGCGGGTGGCGATGTCGTCGCCGCGTGGCTCGCGACGTATATCCAGCTCGTGCTTATCGGCTACGTGACGTCGCTTGTGCTTTTCGCTATCCAAAACCGCTAGCCGGTAACGCCGCCAGCCTCCGTCACCGAGCCTCCATTTTCATTCTCGATAACACCGCTTGCCCCTGTTGATTCGTTTTCCCAGATAGAAAGGAAGCTTTCATGAGTTACAAGATCCTGACCCTCTCCCCGGGTTCCACCTCCACCAAGGTCGCCGTGTTCGAAGGCACCGAGGCTCTGTTCCGTCTTAACGTCACCCATCCGGCCGAGGAGCTCGCCCGCTTCGACCAGGCTGCCGACCAGTTCGAATACCGCAAGGAGACCATTCTTGCCGCGCTTGAGGAGCACGGCATCAAGCTCGAGGACATCGATGCGTTCTCCGGCTACTGCGGCGCCATGGGTCCCACCGTCGGTGGTATCTTTGCGATTGACGATACGGTCTGCGACCACGTCATGAACGCCGGCGTCAACCATCCTGCCATTTTAGGTGCGCCGCTGCTGCAGGCTTTTGCCCAGCAGGTGGGCAAGCCTGCCTACGCTGTCAACCAGCCCGATACCGACGAACTCGAGAACGTTGCCCGTATCACCGGCTATCCCGGCGTCTACCGCAAGAGCCACGTGCACTGCCTCAACCAGAAGGAATGCGCCCTTCGCTGCGCTGCCGAGCTCGGTACCACCTATGCCGAGGGCAACTTCATCGTCGCGCACGTGGGCGGCGGCCTTTCCGTGGCCTGCCACAACCATGGTCGCATGATCGACACCAACGACGTGCTCGAGGGCTCCGGCCCCTTTGCGCCCAACCGCTCGGGCGATGCACCGCTCAAGCCCGTCGTTAAGATCGCTTTCTCCGAGGGCGCCGACAAGAAGAAGATGGACGGCGTGATTGGCAAGACCGGCGGCCTCGTGGGTCTGTGCGGTACCGACGATGCGCGTATCATCTGCAAGCGCATCGAGGAGGGCGACGAGTGGGCGAAGGTCGTCTATGACGCCATGGCCTACCAGGTTGCCAAGTACATTGGCGCTTTCGCTGCCGCGCTCAAGGGCAAAGTCGACGGCATCGTCCTCACCGGCGGCGTCTCCAATGACCCGTACTTCACCGGCTATGTGCGCGAGCGCGTTGAGTGGATCGCGCCGGTCAAGATCTACGGCGGCGACTTCGAGATGGACGCCCTCGCGTCCGGCGCCATCCGTGCGCTCGAGGGCACCGAGGACGTCATGACCTTCACCGGAGAGCCCTCTTGGAAGGGTTTCACGATGCCCGGCGCCTTCGCCGATGTCGAGGCCTAAGGGGGACGCGGTGCCACAGGGAGCAACTTCTGCTGCGGGGGCTCAGGCCCCCGCCCGCCGCGATGGGTTTCACTACGCATACCTAATCGTGGCTGCCGGCATCGTGATCGCCGGTATCCCGTGCGCGCTCGTGCTGAGCTGCGCCGGCATTTTCTTCACCCCGGTGAGCGAGTATTTTGGCGTCGCCCGTGCATCGTTCACCATGTATTTCTCGATCCTCAACTTGGCGATGATGCTCATGTTGCCGGTTGCGGGCAAGCTTATGAGCCGATTCGACACGCGTGCTGTGCTCTCGGCTGCCGTCGCCCTCGATGGCATCGCGCTTGTTGCCATGTCGCGCTTCACCGCTGTCTGGATGTTCTATATCGCGGGCATAGCGCTTGGTATCGGTACGGCGCCGCTCATCTATCTCGCCGTCCCCACGCTCATCAACGCGTGGTGCAAGAAGAGGGTCGGTTTCTTCGTGGGCCTCTGCATGGCGTTTACCGGTATCGGCGGCGTCGTCTTTAACCCGCTCGGTACGGCGCTGATCTCGTCGGGTGCCGAGGGCTGGCGCATGGGGTATCTGATCTTCGGTCTGATTGTGCTTATCGTCGCCCTGCCGTTCACGTTTCTTGTGGTTCGTTCCAAGCCGGCGGATAAGGGCCTGCTTCCCTACGGTGCCGAGGACACTGCCTCCGAGCATGGGGACGTAGCTGAAGGTGCGGCCGCCGCTTCCACCGAGCAGGGCATGATGGCCGCACAGGCCATGCGCACGCCTGCGTTCTTTGCGCTTGTCGTGTTCTCCTTCGTCATTACGGTCAACCAGACGGTTTACCAATTCTTGCCGTCGTACTGTCTCTCGTTTGCTGACTCCGCACCCGCGATTGCTGCGATCTCGGGCGTGGTGGCAAGCGCCTGCATGGCGGGCCAAGCGATCGGCAAGGTCGTGCTCGGTGTCGTTAACGACAAGTCGGCCAAACTCGGGCTCTTGCTTGGCGTGGCCTGCGGCATAGTGGGCGTTGCCCTCATGGCGCTCGTCCCCGGAATCAGCGTGGCCCTGCTCGTGGGCGCCTTCGCCTTTGGCTTTGTTTACGCGTGTACCACGGTACAGACGCCGCTGTTGGTGCGCTCCGCCTTTGGGTCGCTCGACTACGCCAACATCTACTCGCGTGTGTCGATCGCTGGAGCTCTTGGCAGCGCGGTCGCCTCGATCTTCTGGGGCTTTGTGATCGATCTGCCCGGTGGCTTCATGCTCATGTTTGGCCTGTCCGTCGTCTGCATGGTCCTCTGCTTTGCCTTTGGCATGCTTGCCCTGCGTCGTAAATAGAGATTTTCGTCAAGAAGGATCGCCAAAAGCGCGCCTTCCAAGCTTCAAAGGTTCGTCCCTTCGGTGAGGTACGGCTGCATGAAGAAGGGAGCGATAGAAGCACAGGTCACGGATGTCGGCTCGGTGCAAAGACACATTTCAATGGCGTTGGGGATATGAGGTGCGGGGCGGTGCCGACGGGTTTGCCCTGCTTCGACACCGTCTATTGGGACATCTTTGCCCGTGCCAACGAGCGGTCGTGTATGCGCGGTGTACTTTGGTTTGGGCGCAGGCTATTTATCCTGGAACGTCGCAGTTGTTTCGATTTTGAAAGATGGGCCCGACATGGTTAAGGGTATAGGGATCGATACAGTCGATATTGAGGAGATGCGCCGACTTTGTTCCGACATGGATGGGGCGTTCGTTCGTCGCACCTTCACCGAGGCCGAATGTGCCCAGGCTGCCTTACGGCATGATATGGCTCAAGTCCTCGCCGGCAAGTTTGCCGTCAAGGAGGCGGCGTTCAAGGCTTTGGCACGCCTTACGACCGAAGGCTTCGACTTGCGGATCGTTGAAACACTGGAAGACGTTAGCGGCGCACCGCATATCACGCTCGCGGGACCACTTGCGTCGGTGCTCGCCGAGGCTGATGTAACCGAGTTGCTTGTCTCCATTACCAACGAGCGAGATCTGGCCACGGCTATCGTGCTGGCGCAATAACTTGATTTCGTATAGACCGGACGTCTTTTGCAAGATTGTCCGGTCGATTTTTTCGTCTTCCATCTGTCCATACATCCGGGACTTGTTGCGAGAGGGGATAGCAATGATTCCATCCAGCGCTTTGAACCCACTGTTTCTGGCCCATGGGACCGACCGACGTAAGTTTCGCAAAGCCATATTTCGGAAGTGAGGGGAAAACCGAGAACTTGCCGACCAGACAACCATTTTGGCCATCTGTGACCTGGGGTTTTGTTGACAAAAAACCAGTTGTGCTTACCGGTTTTCGATTTTTCCCCGCACTTCCGGAACCCTGTCATGAAAGGGCGCGAGTCGGGTACAGTAAACGCATTTAAGTATGCGTAACATGGCACCAGACCGGTCGAGTCGCACCTCGGCGCGGTCTGGTGCCATTGACGATGGGGACACAGTATGGATTTTACGGTTGAGAATGAGGGCACCACGATTGCATGTCGCGAGTATGCGCGCCCGGACATGCCGCTCGATGCGCCTGCTCTGGTATGCGTGCACGGAGCCTGCGTCGATGGCGTCTTTTTTGACGGCATCGCCCGCGAGCTCAGCCGCGACTGCCGCGTGATCACCTACGACCGCCGCGGTTGCGGCGAGAGCGGAGATGCCGCGGACGGGCGCTACGACCTCGCCGCCCAGGCCGCCGATTTGCAGGCCGTTATCGAGCACGCCGGCGCTCCGGCAAACGTACTCGCGCACAGCGTCGGTACGCTGGTGGCCATGGAGCTTCTCCGTACAAACCCGGCCGTCGTTTCGCGTGCGATTCTGCACGAGCCCGCCGTGACGGGTCTGGGCGCCGGTCTGGGCGCGGCCCCTGTTTTGCTCGACATGATTGCAGCGGGGAAGGTCTCGAGGGCATTGAGGGCCTTCCTGGGTGCCATCGGCGACCCAGATCCCGAGGCCCCTAGGACAACCGAAGCAGAAGCCAGGCACGCTCTGCGCAATGGGCGTAGCTTTATGGCAAACGAATACGGGATCAACATGACTTACGTTCCCGATTGGGACTGCGTTCGCGCATCAAAGGCTATGGCGGCCGTGCTCTTGGGCGAGCTTTCGATTGGCACGACCCGCGAGGCGGGCACGCGAGCGGCTGCAGAACTCCTGAACTGCCCGCTCGTGACGATTCCTGGAGCGCATAACGGCCTGCGCGATCGCCCGGCGCCGGCGGCCCAGGCCGTCCGCGGAATCCTGGGGTCGTAGCAGTCGCGCCAACCCACTCGCAAGCGTTTCGGCGGTGTTAACAAACGCCCCCAAAACCTTGCGCCTGCACCTCCAAACATACCGTCTGCCAACTCATGAAAATGTAACGGTATTCACGTGCTAACCTGCATCGACAAGATGCTACCCTTGTACCATTTGATACCAACTGCTATCAAACGCAACGATTGAAGGGGCCCCATATGCTCAATAATCACGAGGCCAATCTAAGCGACGAGGAGGCTGCCGCCGAGGTGGCCCGCGCCGCGAAGATCTACCCCGTGGTGCGTCTGCTGTCGGCCGATCAGGTCAAGAGCGACCGCAACTGCCTGCTCGCCGGCGATCGGTGCCCTTGCCTGCGCCAGTCAAGTCTTGAGGCCATGGCAAGCTCCGATGAGATATCGGAGCGGCTGCTCAACGACGGCGTTGAGTATCGTGCCCGTGTGCGCTCTTTGACGGTCGAGGGCGAGCCTCACGTTTTGCTGATGGTGCGCCCTATCGATGAACAAGAGGCCGCAGAAGAGGACCTTGTCTACACCGATGTGCTGACGAGCGTGCATAATCGCCGATATTACGAGGAAAAGCTTCGCAGCGCCCGCATGAACGCTGGCGTTGCGATGATCGACCTTGATGATTTTAGGGTCTTCAACGATACCTGTGGCCGTCATGCCGGCGATCTCGCGCTCGGCGCTGTGGCGGCAGCCATTCGCAGCGGCATTCGCTCGACTGACGAGCTTGTGCGCCTTGGCTGCGACAAGTTCGTGACCGTCATGCCCAATATCCCCTCCGATGACTTCGCCCGTCGTCTGCGTCATGTATCCGATGCCGTCCACGCCACGATTGTCCCCGGCCACGAGCATGTAAGCCTTACGGCATGCGTAGGCGGTGTTCACATCAATGGCGAGACGGTCGACGAGGGCGTAAGCCGCGCGGTCCAATTGTTGAGCCATGCCAAGGCAAAGCCCGGTACGGTCGTGACTGACGCCGATGCAATCGAGACCTTCCAAAGCGATAAGCCTTCGATTCTTATCGTCGATGACTCCGAGATGAACCGTGTCATCCTCAACGAGATGCTCAAGGACGAGTACCGCATCCTGGAGGCGGACAACGGCCGCGCGGCGCTCGATATGGTCGACCGCTACGGCGATGAGCTATCGCTTGTGCTGCTCGACATCATCATGCCGGGCATGAACGGCTTTGAGGTGCTGGGCGATCTGTCACGTCGATCTGCCGCCGATAACCTGCCCGTCATTATGATTTCGAGCGAAGATTCCGACGACGTGGTGCTGCGCGCCTACGAGCTGGGTGCATCGGATTACATCAACCGTCCGTTCAACGCGCGCGTCGTGCGCCGCCGCGTGAGTAATACCATCCGCCTGTATGCCAAGCAGCGTCGTCTGACGAGCCTGCTGTCTCAGCAGTACAACGAGCGCGTCAAGAACAGCCGCATGCTGATCGATATCATGGCCGGCGTCATGGAGCTCCGCAACGGCGAGAGCGGCCTGCATGTCACGCATATCGAAAAGCTGACCGAGCTGCTGCTGGGCTGCCTGGTGCATCGCAGCGACCAGTTCCCGCTCGACAACGAACAGCGCTCCACGATCGCTATGGCCTCGGCACTGCACGATATCGGCAAGATGTCGATCGACGACGCGATCCTCAACAAGCCCGGACGCCTGACGTCCGAGGAGTTCGAGATCATGAAGACACACACCACCCTCGGTGCCGATATGCTGCTTGAGTTGGGCCGCCAACACGCCGGCAATCCCTTGCTGGAGTACGCGTACCAAATCGCGCGCTGGCACCACGAGCGCTGGGACGGCAAGGGCTATCCCGACGGCCTTAAGGGCAACGATATCCCCATCGCCGCGCAGGTGGTTTCGGTGGCCGACGTATACGATGCGCTCACGAGCGTGCGCGTGTACAAGGACGCCATCCCGCACCGGGAAGCGATTCAGATGATTCTGGACGGCAAGTGCGGTGAGTTTAACCCGCTACTGCTCGACTGCCTGCTCGAGGTGCAGGATCGTATTGCCGAAACGCTGGCACGCCCTGCCGACGTTGTCGCGTTTCCCACGATTTAGTTTGATCGAAGGAGTTTCATTCCATGATTTCCATGCGTGAAGCGTATGAGAAGATCGGCGCCGATTACGATGGCGCATCCGTTCGGCTGATGGGCGAGGAGATGCTCGCCCGCTTTGCCCTTAAGTTCCTGGATGATGAGAGCATGGACAAGTTCGAGGCCGCTATGGCGGCAGGAGACGCCGAGAGTGCGTTTATGGCCGTGCATACGCTCAAGGGCGTGAGCCAGAACCTAGGGTTCGACAATCTGTACGAGCCGGCGGTCGTGGTGACCGAGGCGTTGCGTAATGCCGATACCGTTGACGGCGCCCGTGATGGGATGCATGCGCTGCGACAGCAGTATGCGGCCACGATGTCGGCCCTGCGTGAGGCGGCTGAATAAGAGGCCGCGCGCCTTGGACCGTGCCCCAAGGTCGTTAACGTTGATACGAAAGGGCGCCCCGCCGGACCATATGGTTGGCGGGGCGCCCTTATTTGTTGCGGTGTTCGTAAACTAGCGGGCTCGCTTAACCTCGGCCGCTGCCTCGACAAACGACTTCCACAGGTTAAAGTCAGTCTCGAGCGTCTGCCAGGTGTACTCGGGGTGCCATTGCACGCCCAGGCAGAAGGGCTGGCCCTCGACCTCGATGCACTCGGGCACGCCGTCGGTTGCCTGGGCGACCAGGCGCGTATGCTTGCCCAGACGATCGACGCAGCAATGGTGCGCCGAGTTGGTCTGGATGAGCCTGTGCCCGCCGAGCGCGCGCTCTAGCAGCGAGCCGGGCACGACCTCGACGGGATGCACAGGGTCGTTGAGCACGTGGGTGTGGCGCCACTGTGTGCGGCCCTCACGCGCGCCCAGGCTCGGCACGTCCATGCACAGGGTGCCGCCGGTGGCGACGTTTAACAGCTGCGTGCCGCGGCAGGTGGTAAAGAGCGGTTTTTTGGCGCGGAGCACCTCATTGACCAGCTTGAACTCAAAACGGTCGCGGATCTCGCAGCACAGCGTGGGGTCGTAAGGGCGCTCGTCGCCCCAGCGCTTGGGGTTGACATCCGGGCCACCGGGAATGGCGATACCGTCGGCGATGTCGACGTAATGGCGAATGACCTCGATATCCTCGGTGATGGACATCTGCAGCGGCAGGCCGCCGGCGGCAAGGATCGCATCGACAAAGACGCTGGCGATCTCCTCGTTGGGGGAGAGCGTCTCGCTCAAAAACGGCTTCGCTTCTTCCCAGCGTGGCGCGACGAGGATAAGCGGGCGGTCGGCAGGGGCGACGTCGACATGCGGGGTATAGGACGATGAAGTGCGAGTTCCGATCATAGGTGTAACTTTCGAATCCGGATGGTCATGGCAAGCGGGCGAGCGCACGGCTGGTTAGTGGCCCTTGATGGAGTTGAGGAAGTCCTGGGCGCGCTTGGTCTGGGGGTGGTCGAAGAACTCGTCGGGCGTGCCGGTTTCCACGATCTGACCGTCGGCCATAAACACGACGCGGTCGGCAACGCGGCGGGCAAAGTTCATCTCGTGCGTGATGACAATCATCGTCATGCCCTGCTGGGCCAGGCGCACCATGACCTCGAGCACCTCGTTGATCATCTCGGGGTCCAGAGCGCTCGTGGGCTCGTCAAAGAGCATGACCTTGGGCTGCATGGCGAGCGAGCGGGCAATGGCCACGCGCTGTTGCTGACCGCCCGAGAGCTGTGCGGGTACCTTATCGGCCTGCTCGGCAACACCTACGCGACTCAGCAGGTCCATGGCACGCTCACGCGCCTCATCCTTGGAGACGCCCAGCACATCGACCGGTCCCAGCATGACGTTCTGGAGGACCGTCATGTGTGCAAACAGGTTGAACTGTTGGAACACCATGCCCAGTTCGGCGCGCATGCGGGCGAGGTCCTTGCCTTCCTGTGGCAGGGGCTCGCCCTCGATAAGGATCTCGCCCGAGTCGATGGTCTCCAGGCGGTTGATGGTACGGCACATGGTCGACTTGCCCGAACCCGAGGGGCCAATCACGACGACGACTTCGCCGCGGTCCACCGAGAGGTTGATGTCGTTGAGGACATGCAGATCGCCATAGTGCTTATCGACATGCTTGAGCTCGATCAGCGGCTGCTTGTCGAAAGAAGTAGTGCTCTGTGCCATGATGCTCGGCTCCTTATGCCTTAAAAACGTGGGTACTTAGCGGATGATGGTCGCGCCGGTCTTGTGCGAAACGTAGACGGCGGCCTTGTTGATTGCGACGTTGATGAGAATGTAGATGACCGCAATCACCAGATAAACCGACACGAGAGCGTCGTAATTGGTAATGAGCACGCGGGCGTTTTGCATCAGGTCGGGGTAACTCACCACGTAGGCAACGGTAGTGTCTTTGACTACGACCACAAGCTGCGAAATCAACGAGGGAATGATAAACCGAATCGCCTGCGGCAGCACGATTTTAAAGGTGATTTTAGCTTTGGAGAGGCCGAGGGCCTGCGCTGCCTCGACCTGGCCGCGCGGAACGGCGTTGACACCGGCACGGAAGATCTCGGCCAGCACACCGGCAGCGGCGAGTGCGACGGGCAGCGTGAGCATCCAAAACGACGGCAGCGCGATCTTGTACTGGGGCAACACCAAAAAGAAGAAGTAGATGAACAGCAGGCTCGGTACGCCGCGGAAGAAATCGGTGAGCACGCGGCAGACCAGCTGCAGCGGCTTGATATCGCTCGTGCGGCCGAGCATGAGGGCGAGGCCCAGCACCAGCGCGATGGCGCCGGCGGTGAGTGCGACCTTAACGGTGCCCTCAAAGCCGGCAAACAGGAACTTCCAGGTGGTGAGGTGCGTAAAGAAATACCAGTAGTGGACCGAAAGCTGGCCGGTCACATAAAAGCGCTGCAGCACAAGGGCAATGAGCGCGGTCACGGCAACGAGCGAGATGGCGGTGCCGATGCGAATCTTGGCGCGCATCTTGGGGCCGGGAGCCTCGTAGAGCGCATCGCGCATGGTAAGCGCAGGGGAGGAGTGCTTGCTCATCGGAGAATCCTCACCTTCTTATCGATGTAGTTGCCAATATGGCTCACCACAAAGGCCGTGCCTAGGTAGCCGAGGGCCGAGATAAAGAACGCAGCGACGCCGCCGAGCGAGCGCGTGTTGATGTAGCTCACGACACCGGTGAGCTCCTGGGGCTTGAGCGGCACCTGGCTGCCAAGGGCGGTAGTGAGCATGACGGCGATAAAGAGATTGGTCATGGGTAGCACGCTTGAGCGCAGGGCCTGCGGAATCACGATCTTGGCGAGGATGCGATTGAAGCTCATGCCGAGCGAGCGGGCGGCCTCGACCTGGCCCACACCTACGGTGTTGATGCCGCTCATAAAGTTCTCGGAGCCAAAGGCCGAGCCCAGCAGCACCGTGGCGACGATGACGCAGGTGCGATAGGGCAGCACAATCTTGAGCGGCGGCAGTGCGTAGACGACGATAATGAGCAGCGCGATGCCGGGGATGTTGCGGAAGACCTGGACGTACAGGTCACCAAAGACGCGCAGCGGCTTGAGCGGCGACACGCGCATCACGGTGACGGCAACAGCCAGCACCATGGCGATGGCAAACGACTCAAGCGTCATGCCCCAAGTCGCGAGCAGCGCGTCGATATAGTTCTGGCCATAGAGCGACCAGAGCTCGGAGAGACTCATGCGGACCTCCCGCCGGTAAGGAAAGGGGCTCCCGTATGTACGGAAGCCCCGACAACTCAGTAAGGAAACAGTTTAGCGCAATAAAGCGCATCGTACGTTTCCATATGGTTTCGTAGCGGCTGTTGCCCGGCTTACAAGCTTAGGCGCCGATCTCGGGCAGCTCGGGAACGTTGGTGTCGCCCGTGCGGTCGCCGATGCAGATCTGCCACAGCTCGGTCCAGGTGCCGTCATCCTCGATCTTCTTAAGGAAGTCGTTGACAAAGGCGACGCCGTCGGAATCGAGCGGCAGGCCGATGCCGTAGGGCTCCTTGCTGCCGAAGGGCTTGCCGGCGATCTTGTACTTGCCGGGCTCGCGGACCAGGGCGCTCTGCTGCATGTTGTTGTCGATGACGTAGGCGTCAACGCGACCCTGCTGGAGTGCCTGGCGGGCCTCCTCGTCGGTCTTGAACTCCTGCTGGCTGGCCTTGGGAGCGAACTCCTCCAGGATGGCGGGGCCGTTGGAGCCGGACTGGACGGCGACGTTCTTATCGGCCAGGTCGTCAACGCTCTTGATGTCGTCGTTGTCGGCGAGCACCAGGATGGCCTGCTGCGTGTAGTAGTAGGGGCCGGCGAAGGAGACGAGCTTCTTGCGCTCATCGGTGATGGTGTAGGTGGCAAAGACGGCGTCGACCTGGCCGTTCTGCAGCACGGACTCGCGCGTGTCAGAGGTCACCTGGGTGATCTCGACCTTGTTCTCGCCCAAGATGTAGTTGGACAGGAGCTGTGCGATACCGGCATCGAAGCCGCGGGTCTGGCCATCCTTCTCGTTGAGGAGGGAGAAGAGCGTGGAGGTCTGAACGCCACCGACCTTGAGGACGCCGGCGCCCTTGACGGCCGTGGCCCAGGTGCTGGCGGCAATGGCATCATCGTCGGCCTTGGGGCCATTGTCGACGAGCTTGTCGAATGCCTTGGCGTCGAGGGTGGTGGAAGCCTCGGTATCGTCGGAGCTCTTGGAAGAGCCGGCGGCAGAGCCCTTGTCGGCCTCGGCGCTGGTGTCGGAGCAGCCGGCAAGACCAAGGCCGGCGACGGTTGCGAAGGTGGCGGCGACAAAGCCGCGGCGGTCGAGAACGACCTGCTGGGAGAGGTTCTTGCTCATGGTAGAACACCTTTCTCAATAAAATCCCTAGCGGTTGAGTAGAGTTATACCCTAACCAGCTTAAGGGGGTCAACACGAAATAACTTAGAAACATACTAACCTTATAGGTTATTCAACCTACCAAAAAGGGACAGGTTTATTTTGGTGGGTTTTATCTGGGCAAACGTCGGTTGTCGCTGTTGGGACGGTAGCTTGCGGCCGGGGCGGCTGCGCACGGCGGTCGTTATAATGGCGGCAACACGACACATATATACGTGAGGAGATCGTTGCATGAACGGCTATACATTTTTCGCGCCGACTAAGGTGCTGTTTGGCGCGGGCAAGCTGAGCGAGCTGGGCGCACAGAAACTTCCCGGTACCAAGGCGCTTGTCGTCACGACCGGCGGCAACTCGGTCAAGCGCTTTGGATATCTGCAGCGCGTGGAGGCCGAGCTCGACCGTGCCGGCGTGGCGCACGAGCTGTTCGACCGCATTGAGCCCAACCCGCTGCGCGAGACCGTCAACGCAGGTGGCTGGATGGCGCGCACCCATGGCTGCGACTTTGTGCTGGCGCTCGGCGGCGGCTCGGTCATGGACGGCAGCAAGGGCATCTGCGCGGTGGCGGCAAACCCGCACACGGATGCCGAGGGCAACGAGTGCCCTGGTGATATCTGGGACTTTGTGAACGGCGGCACCGCGCTTGGGCTGCCCATTCCCAACGATCCGCTGCCGCTGGTGTGCGTGACTACCACGGCCGGCACCGGCTCGGAGGCCGACGCGGGCGGCGTGATCTCCTGTGAGGAGAATGACGAGAAGCTGCGCTTGGGCGACCCACGCCTGTTCCCGGTGCTTTCGGTCGTCGATCCCGAGCTTATGGTGAGCGTTCCGGCGCGCTTGACGGCCTATCAGGGATTCGATGCTCTGTTCCACAACGTTGAGTGCTATATCGCCAATACCAACACGCCCATGGGTGACATGGTTTGCCGCGAGGGTATTCGACGCGCTGCGGCTTCGCTGGCTGCGTGCGTGAACAGCGGCGACGACCTTGATGCGCGTGCCGAGCTCGCTTTTGCCAACACACTCGGCGGCTATGCCATGGTGTGCTCGGGCTGTGCGGGATGCCACGGCCTTGAGCACGGCATGAGTGCGCATCATCACGACCTGCCGCACGGTGCCGGCCTCATCATGATCGCGCGCGCCTACCACACGTGGATGATCGATCACAGTGCCGCGCCCGAGCGTTATATCGACATGGCACGCTTGATGGGCAGTGCTGCCGCGGATGATCCGCACGATTTCGTGGCTGAGCTTACCCGCCTGATGGAGGCCTGCCATGTGGCCGATCTTGCCATGAGCGAGTGGGGGATTACGGCCGAAGAGCTGCCCGCTATTGCGCACAACGCCCTAACGACCAACGATGCCCTGTTCGGCCACGATCCCATTGCCCTGACCGAGCCCGACGTCGTCGAGATCCTCAAGCAAAGCTATTGCTAACTACCTTGCTGCTTTGTCTCAATCTGTAACATCTGCAGCCGTTTTTACCGAGTAACTGTTACAGATCGAGATCTTCTCTTCAGGGGAATTCGAATGTCTCAATCTGTAACAGTTAGACGAGGATTTCGCCCCTAACTGTTACAGATTGAGATAAACATCAGGAGCCTAAACGGTTCGTCTCAATCTGTAACACCTAGATGCAAATTCTGTCTCCAGATGTTACAGATCAAGATAATTGCGTCGCGAAAACAAAAACCTCCGCAAGGGCGCTTGCCGTTGCGGAGGTTTTTCTACTCGTTTAGTAGCCTTACGGCCCCTGCGGCCATGTTTTCGACTGTCATGCCGTTCTGCGCGAGCAGCTCGTTGGGGTCGTAGCGGTCGGGGAAGCCCTTGGCGATGCCAAAGGTGCGGGTGCGCAGCGGCGTGCAGGCCAGATAACATGCCACGCGCTCGCCCCAGCCGCCGTCCAAGATGCCGTCCTCGATGGTCACGACAACGCGGTGCTCGGTAGCAAGGCTGTCGAGGAACTCGCGGTCGAGCTCGGTGGTAAAGCGTGGATTGACGAGCGTGGCCTCGATACCGTATTCGGCCGCCAAGCGGCTTGCCACACGCTCGCCCAGCTCAAAGAAGTCGCCGAGTGCAAGCACGGCAACGTCGCGGCCCTGGCGTACCACGTTATAGCGTGCAACGCTGTAGTCCGCGTCCCCGGCAGGTGCCAAGTCGGGGCGGCTTACCAGGCCAATGCCCGGCACGCGAATCGCCACGGGATGCTCGCGGTGATCGAGCGACCAGCTCAGCATGGACAGATACTCCTCCATGCAGGCCGGCGCCAGGTAACGCATATTGGGAAGAGCGCCCAGCATGGAAATATCAAAGAACGAAAGGTGCGTCTCGGACGTGGTGCCAAAGATCGACGCGCCAAATACCAGGATGGTCGCCGGGGCGTCGTTGAGGCACAGGTCGTGCCACAACTCATCATAGGCGCGCTGCAGGAACGTGCCGTACACGCCAAAGACCGGCTTTGCGCCCGAGCGGGCGAGTGCGGTGGCAAAGGTAACGGCGTGCTCCTCGGCAATACCCACGTCGACAAACTGCTTGCCGGCGGCAGCGCGGAGCTCGGGCGTAAAGCCCATGATGTAGGGCGTTGCGGCCGTGATGCCCACGACCTGCGGATCGTGCTTGATGGCTGCGCTCAGCGCCTCGCCCGTAATATCGGCATAGGTGCGCGGCGCAGGTTCGCTCGGGTGACCCGGGCAGAGCTTGCGGCCGGTCGCCATATCGAAGGGACCCACGTGATGCCAGCGCTCGGGATCGCTTTGGGCCGGCTCAAAGCCCTTGCCCTTGGCGGTCGAGATATGCAGCACGATGGGGTGGTCGATGTCGCGCAGCTCCTGCAGCGCGTCGACTAGGGCCAGCACATCGTTGCCGGCGCCCAGATAGCGGTAGTCGAGCCCCATCGCGCGGAAAACGTTGCGCTCGGCCGTGCCATTTGTGGCGCGCAGCTCGGCAAGATTGCGATACAGGCCGCCGTGATTCTCGGCGATGGACTGGTCGTTATCGTTGACGATGATGATGAGGTTGCTGTCGAGTTCGGCGGCATTATTGAAGCCCTCAAACGCCAGGCCGCCCGAAAGTGAGCCGTCGCCAATAATGGTGATGACGTTGTATGCATCGCCTGCCAGGTCGCGTGCGTGCGCCAGGCCGCAGCCCAGACTCACGGACGTGGAGGTGTGGCCCATGGCGAACAGGTCGTGCTCGGACTCATCGGGATTGGCGAAGCCGGAGGCCTCGCCAAAACGCTCCGGATCGATATAGGTATACGCGCGCCCGGTCAGCGCCTTGTGGGCGTAGGTCTGGTGCGA